>JAODBO010000099.1 GCA_025464005.1 Acidimicrobiaceae bacterium
GACGCTCCTCGAGTGGGTCGACGCGTTCGCGCAGCGCGCCCGGCCCGACACGGTGCAGTGGTGCGACGGCAGCGCGGACGAGTACGACCGGCTCTGCGAGCTGCTCGTCGAGCGCGGGACCTTCACCCGCCTCGAGGACGCCAAGCGACCCAACAGCTACTGGTCCCACTCCGACCCGCGCGACGTCGCCCGGGTCGAGGACCGCACGTTCATCTGCTCCGCGAACGAGGAGGACGCCGGCCCGACGAACAACTGGAGGGATCCGAGCGAGATGCGCGAGACGATGAACGCGCTGTTCGAGGCCTCGATGGTCGGTCGCACGATGTACGTGATCCCGTTCTCGATGGGCCCCCTCGGCTCGCCCATCGCCAGGATCGGAGTCCAGCTCACGGACTCGCCCTACGTCGCGGCCAGCCTGCGGATCATGACCCGCATGGGCAACGGCGCGCTCGAGGTGCTCGGCGAGGACGGCGAGTTCGTGCCCTGCATCCACTCGGTCGGGGCTCCCCTCGCGCCCGGCGAGAAGGACGTCGCCTGGCCGTGCGACCCGGAGAACACCTACGTCACCCACTTCCCCGAGAGCCGCGAGATCTGGTCCTACGGCTCGGGTTATGGCGGCAATGCGCTCCTCGGCAAGAAGTGCCTCTCGCTGCGCATCGCCTCGGTCATCGCCCGTGACGAGGGCTGGCTCGCCGAGCACATGCTCATCGTGAAGCTCACCTCCCCGGCCGGGGAGTCCCGCTATGTGACCGGGGCCTTCCCCTCCGCCTGTGGCAAGACCAACCTGGCGATGATGATCCCGACGATGGCGGGCTGGAAGGTCGAGACCATCGGCGACGACATCTGCTGGATGAAGGTCGGCCCCGACGGCATGCTGCGGGCGATCAACCCCGAAGCGGGCTTCTTCGGCGTTGCCCCGGGGACGAACATGGTCACCAACCCGAATGCCATCCTCACCCTCTCGGCCAACACGATCTTCACCAACACCGCGTTCACCGACGACGGCGACGTGTGGTGGGAGGGGCTCACCGACGAGCCACCGGCCCATCTCACGGACTGGCTGGGCAACGACTGGAGCCCGTCAGCCGACCGACCGGCGGCGCATCCGAACTCGCGCTTCACCGTGCCCGCGAGCCAGGACCCGGCGATCGCGAGCGAGTGGCAGGACCCCGAGGGCGTGCCGATCTCGGCGGTGCTCTTCGGTGGGCGCCGCGCGTCGGTCGTCCCGCTCGTGCATGAGGCCTACGACTGGTCCCATGGGGTCTTCCTCGGCTCGATCATGGCCTCCGAGACGACCGCCGCGGCCGCGGGAGCCGTCGGCAACCTGCGCCGCGACCCGTTCGCGATGCTCCCCTTCTGCGGCTACAACATGGCCGACTACTGGTCGCACTGGCTGTCCTTCGCCGGACGGCTCGAGCCGGAGAAGCTGCCGAAGATCTTCTACGTCAACTGGTTCCGCAAGGACGCCACCGGCAAGTTCCTCTGGCCGGGCTTCGGGGAGAACTCACGCGTGCTCGAGTGGATCTTCGACCGCTGTGCCGGTCGCGGCGAGGCGGCGCGCACGCCGATCGGATGGCTGCCCGCAAAGGGCGCGATCGACACCGAGGGCCTGGAGGTGTCCGACGAGGACATGGCTGAGCTGCTCCGGGTCGATGCCGAGGAGTGGCGCGCCGAGGTGCCCCTCATCGCTCAGTACTACGACAAGTTCGGCGAGCGGCTGCCCCGTGCGCTTCGCGCCGAGCTCGAGGCGCTCGAGGAGCGGCTCGACGCGAGCTGAGCCGGGGCCAGCGGGTGCGAGGACGGAATCCGATCACCTCCCGGACAACGTCCCGCTCGGCACGTAGCCATGAGGCGTCTAGTTCTAATCACACCGTCTGCGGCGAGCGCGGCCGGGTCAGCGCTATCGCGACCGAGGACGGATCCGCACACCTCGGCGTTGTACTCGACCTGTTGCGCAGCGGCGTGCCCGAATCGCCCGGGACTTCGCGAGAGCTTCGAGGCCATGTCGGCATCCTCACCTGGCCGAGTTCAGCGTCGGGCACGATCGCGATGTTCTCCGGCGGCAAATTGCTCGTCGCGGAAGACATCGGCGACGCCGTTTACCGGTCCGATTGCCGCTTCGTGCTTCTCGGCGCGCGCGAGCACGTCCCTGGCTTCGAGCTCGGCGATTCGCCGCATGCGGATCTACGAGCAGCATCCAGACGCCGCCGAAGCGCAACATGCCCAACGATCTCCTCGATGTAGAGGCCCCGATACCTGAGGACCCCTCGTTGGCTGTCCTGGCGAGACAGCTCAGTGGTGAACGCTCTCTCCCACGAGTCCGGGAGCGATGGACGTCACGACCCGTCCACGGCTCCGCCTGCAGTCTCTGCGATGGCTGATGCTGGAGCCGCGCCGGGAGTACTTCGCTGCTCCGGACCGACGTAGGCACTCAGGGGTCGGATGAGCGAATTCGCTGCCAGCTGCTCCATCACGTGGGCGGTCCAGCCCGTGATCCTGCTCATGACGAAGATCGGCGTGAACGTAGGGATGTCGAAACCCATCAGGTGATAGGCGGGGCCGGTCGGGTAGTCGAGATTTGGATGGATGCCCTTCGACTCGATCATCGCCTGCTCGAGGTTCGCGTACAAAGACATCAGCCGCTCGGCACCGCGCAACTTGGCCAGCTGCTCGAGGGCCTGGCGCATCGTCGGCACCCTCGAGTCACCGTGCTTGTACACGCGGTGCCCGAAGCCCATGACCTTGCGCTTGGTGGCAAGCGCCTCGGAGAGCCAGCCGGCGGCGAGCTCCGGGTCGTCGATCTCGGCGAGCATGGCCATGACTGCCTCGTTCGCCCCGCCGTGCAACGGGCCCTTCAGCGCGCCGATTGCCCCGGTCACTGCCGAATAGATGTCAGAGAGCGTCGAGGTGATCACCCGGGCGGTGAAGGTGGAGGCGTTAAAGCTGTGCTCGGCGTAGAGGATGAGCGAGACCTCGAAGGTGCGGACGACGTCGGCCTCGGGCACGGCGCCGAAGCACATTTGGAAGAAGTTCTCCGCGAACGAGAGCGACGGGTCCGGTTCGATCGGCTGCTCGCGACGGCGACGGCGTTGCTCTGCTGCGACGATCGTCGGGAGCTTGGCCATCATGTCGAGCGACTTCGCGAGGTTCGACTCGAACGAAGGATCGTCCTCGGAGGGATCCTGCGCTCCGAGGAAGCTCACCGCCGTGCGCAGCACGTCCATGGGATGGCAGGTGAGCGGCAACCGGGCGAGTACGTCGAAGAGCTCTGGATCGACCACGCGTCGAGAGCGCTCCGAATTGGTGAAGATCTCGAGCTGCTCGGGCGTCGGAAGCTCCCCGTGCCAGATCAGATAGGCCACCTCCTCGAAGCTGCACTCGGCGGCTAGATCCTGTACGGGGTAGCCCCGGTACAGGAGGGAGTTCGTCTCCTCGTTCACCATCGAGATCGATGTCGTGTCGGCTACGACACCGATCAGACCGCGGCGTACGTCGCCGACTTCACCGGCCATCGTCTGCTCCTTTGCTTGGTACCCGAAAGTTGAAGATCTCTCCGTCGAACCGGTTGTACGCCTCGTAGTCGAGGAGCTCGTAGAGCCGGGCGCGCGTCTGCATCTTCTCGACCACCCCGAGCTGGTTGCCCTTCGCGGCGATCTCCCTGAGGCCCGCCTCGACGGCGCCCATGGCGAGGCGCAACAGCGTGACCGGGTAGATCACGAGGTTCACACCGAGCGACTCGAGCGTCTCCGCCGAAAGCAGAGGCGTCTTGCCGAACTCGGTCATGTTGGCGAGGATCGGCACGTCGATCTCGCGCCGGAACGCTGCGAACTCCGATTCGTCCTGCAGGGCCTCGGCGAAGATCATGTCGGCCCCCGCGTCGACGTAGGACTTGGCCCGGTCGATGGCAGCGTCGAGCCCTTCGATGGCCCTTGCGTCCGTTCGAGCACAGACCACGAAGTCTGCGTCACGCCTGGCTTCCACCGCGGCGCGCAGCCGCTTCGACATCTCGGCGACACCGACGACGCTCTTGCCGTCGAGATGGCCGCAGCGCTTCGGCATGACCTGGTCCTCGATGTGGCAACCCGCCGCACCGCGGTCTTCGAGCTCCTGGACGGTGCGCGCGACGTTCATCGGCTCGCCGAAGCCGGTGTCCGCGTCGACGAGGGCAGGGAGCTCGGTGACGCGCGTGATCTGCTGGGCGAAGCTGGCCACCTCGGTCATCGAGGTGAGCCCGATGTCGGGCAAGCCGAGGCTCGCGGCGACCACTGCGCCCGAGACGTAGACCCCGTCGAAGCCGAGCTCCTCGACGAGCAGCGCCGACAGCGCGTTGAACGCCCCGGGGAAACGAAGAAGGCGACCTGATCCGAGTGCCTCCCTGAACGCGCGCCGTTTCGCCGCGGCCGGGCGCGCCGCCCCGAGCATCAGAAGATCCCCGCGGCTAGGCGCGATACGTCCGTCAGCTCCGCGCGGGCCGAGAAGCCGAGCTGGACAAGCTCGTCCGGCGCGAGATCGACGAGCCGCTCAGCTGTCGACAAGAACCGGTCCTGCTCGTCCTTCGAGACGACGTCCTCGGCGAGTGTTCGGAACTTCTCGACGTACTGCGCTCGCGTGAACGGGGCCGCGCCGAGAGGGTGGGCATCCGCCACGGCGATCTCGTCCTCGATGACGCTGCCGTCGTCGAGGACGACGACGAGGCGGCCGCCGAAGGCCTTCTGCGCCGGGTCGGCGACGTGGTAGCGCCGGCTCCATTCGGGATCCTCGAGCGTCGTGATCTTGTGCCACAACGCCACCGTCTCCGGGCGCGACGCCCGCGACGGCGCAAAGGAGCGCTCGTGATGCCAGGTGCCGTCTTCGAGAGCTACCGCGAGCATGTACATGAGGGAGTGGTCGAGCGTCTCGCGAGAGGCGCGCGGATCGCGCTTTTCCGGATCACCAGCGCCGGTGCCGATCACCATGTGGGTGTGGTGGCTCGTATGCACCGTGATGCTCGCGACGCGCTCGAGGTCCGCAAGCCTCTGGCGGAGTCGGAACGCGAGGTCGATGAACGCCTGAGCTTGGTACTCGGCCGAGTACGCCTTGGTGAAGGTCTCGAGGATCGCCCGCTTTGGCTCGCCGAGCGCCGGCAGCGGGACCACGTAGCTCGCGCCGGGGCCGTCGAGGAGCTGGGCGATGACGCCGTCCTCGCCTTCGTAGATCGGTGAGGGTGAGCTTTCGCCCCGCATCGCGCGGTCGACCGCTTCGACGGCCGTCTTGCCCGCGAATGCCGGTGCGTACGCCTTCCAGCTCGAGATCTCGCCCTTGCGCGACTGGCGCGTCGCCGTGGTCAGGTGAAGCGCTTGGCCGATCGCCTGGAACACCACCTCGGTCGGAAGGCCGAGCAGGGTGCCGAGTCCCGCGGCGACCGACGGTCCCAGGTGCGCGACGTGGTCGATCTTGTGCGCGTGGAGGCTGATCCCTTTCGCGAGGTCGACCTGGACCTCGTAGCCGGTCGCGATCGCCCGCACGAGGTCGTGCCCCGAGCTCCCCATGTGCTGCGCCACGGCGATCATCGGCGGGATGTTGTCGCCCGGGTGGGCGTACTCGGCGGCAAGGAACGTGTCGTGGAAGTCGAGCTCCCGGACGGCCACGCCGTTAGCCCACGCGGCCCATTCGGGCGAGACCCGAGTCGAATCCGAAAGCCCGAGGAGCGTGGCGCCTCGAGGACGCAGGTTGGCGAGCGCCTGGGCACGGGCCACGGCGACAGGGTGACGCCCGAGTGAAGCGGCAGCTACCGCTGCGTTGTCGATGACGCGGTTGACGACCATCTCGGCGACGTCCTCGTCGACGTCGACCACGTCGGTCGCGACCTCGGCCAGAGACCAAGCGAGCTGACGCTCGCGCGGTAGGCGTTCGCCGGGGGACTGCGGACGTACGACGTGATCGATCACAGCGGTCGACGCGAGCTTGATCGACCGGCCCGGTTGAGGAGCGATGGGAACTTCTGAGTGGCGTTCACCCTTCAGGTCTAGTCGGCGATCGTCGCTGGCGACAGCCACCATCGAGCGAAATCTTGCGCACGAGTCGCAGCAGTTTTGCTAAGACAGTTAACGTGAACTTCGCGGCCATGAGCTTGTCGCTGCCGTTCCCCCGTCGAGCCCGCGGAACGTGAGGGTCCGCAAGATCTTCGTGGGCGGCCAGCTTCGCGATCTGCGAGAGCAACGCGGCCTACGCCAGGCGGAGCTGGCACGCGCGCTCGGAGTCTCTGCCAGCTACCTCAATCAGATCGAGCACAATCGCCGGCCTCTCACCGCACGTGTCCTCGACCTGGCAGTCGATGCGCTTCGCGTCGACCCGAGCGTATTCGAGCCGCACGACACCCTGGGACTCATGGTCGATCTTCGCGAGGCACTCGCTGATGCGGCTCCTCGAAAGCGGGTGTCGAACAATCAAGCTCGGGAGCTGATAGCCAGCAATCCCGACGTCGCTCAAGCGATCGTGGTGCTCCATCGTCGGCTTCGCGACGCCGAGGAGCAGGTAGATCTCATAGCCGGCTCCGCCGCTCCGCCGACCTCGTACGAGGAGGTCAGGGATTTCTTCTACGGGCGGCACAACTACGTCTGCGAGCTGGACGAGGCGGGCGAGCAGGTCGCAAACGAGGAAGGCTTGCGACCGCTGACGGCGGTCGCCGCGCTCGCCGCCCGGATGTCCGAGCGCTACGGCGTGACGTTTGCGGAGCTCGCGCCCGGGGACGGCACCGGTGACCAGTGGAGGTTCGACAGATCGATGCGGGTGCTGTCGCTCTCGCCGTACCTGAGCTCGTCGCAGAGGGCGTTCCAGATGGCCACCCAGCTCGCCTTCCTCGAGCATCGTGAGCTGATCGACGAGCTGGCAGCGGGCGTCGGGTTCACCTCGGTGACCGCCCGCACCCTCGCCCGGATTGGCCTCGCGAATTACTTCGCCGGAGCGGTGCTCCTTCCCTACTCTGCCTTTCACGAGGCCGCGGAGGAACTCCGCTACGACGTCGACCTGCTCTCAGGGAGGTTCGGAGTCAGCTTCGAGAGCGTTTCGCACAGACTGAGTACCCTGCAACGACCCGGCAAGCTCGGCGTGCCCTTCTCCTTCGTGCGCGTAGATCGTGCCGGCAATGTGTCGAAGAGGCAGTCGGCATCGTCATTTCACGTCTCCCGAGTAGGGGGTACGTGCCCGCTCTGGGACGTGTACGAGGCTTTCGGGTCGCCAGGTCGGCTGCTCGTACAAGTAGCGGAGATGCCGGACGGTCGCCGTTACCTCTGGATCGCCCGCACGATCGAGCGATCACAGGGCGGGTTCGGCACGCCGGGGAAGCTCTTCGCGATCGGCCTGGGTTGCGACATATCGCACGCTCATCGCCTGGTGTACTCCGCAGGGCTCGATTACCGCGCCGGCCCGGCGACGCCGATCGGTCTCGGTTGCAAGATCTGTGAACGACCCAATTGCCCGCAGCGCGCCTATCCACCGGTAGGGCGCGAGCTGATCGTCGACCCGGACAGGTCCCGATTCGCGCCATATTCGACGTTCCATTCCTAGCTCCGTGACCCTCGAAGCCCTGTCCCACACCATCGCGGTCGAGACCTGCCCGGGTGCCGCTCATCGCTTCGCGTCGGACCAACGTTCGATCACGCCGATATCCGCGACGAATCGCACCGAGTCGTCAGGCGCCCAGCGGCGGACGGCCTCCTGCAGACAGTCGTCGAGCAGGCGTGCCACGGCGTCGCTCTGCTCGATGGGGACATGGACGAGCAGCTCGTCGTGGAGGCAGAGCACGATCCGGGCATCCAAGTCCGCGCCGCGCGCTCGCACCGTCACTGCCCAGACCTTGAACAGCTCGGCTGCGGCACCTTGGACGAGGGCGTTGCGGCCGTAGCGTCCTCTCGCCGCGGCTTGGCGTCGAGCCTCGCGCTCGTCCACCTCGTTGGCGTTCGTCGATCCCATCACGACGAGCCTGCCTCCGTAGGTTCGGAGATCACGCCCGACCTGTCCGGACCGAGCAGCCTCCTCGAGGTAGGTCATGGCGACCGGGTAGGCGGCCGCAAGGCCGCGCAGGGCCTGCGCACCGTGGCCAGTCGTCTGTCCGTACATCGCTCCGAGCACCGCTACTTTGGCGGTCGATCGATCCACGCCGAGCTGGGCCGCCACGGGCGCGTACATGTCGTCCGCGACGCTCGCCCGAGCGAATGCGGCGTCGCGCGAGACGGCGGCGAGCACCCGTGGTTCGATCTGGCCGAGGTCGGCGCGGACGAAGACGCGTCCGGGCTCGGCGACCACCGCGCCACGCATCTCGGCGGGCATGTTGTGCAGACCACCCGAGGCGGTCATGCGCCCGGCGGCGCCGTCTGACCCGGCCCACGTCCCGCGTAGCCTGCCGTCTGCACCGAGGCGCTCGTCGAGCCACGCATAGCCGTACGTAGTGGCGACGCGCTCCGCCTTGCGCCAGGTGAGGAGGGCATCTATGACCGGGTGCGCATCCCGGAGCGCCTCGAGGCGCCACGCACGCGTGTCGGGGACGTCGAACCCGGCCCGACGAAGGAGTGACTTCACCTGTCCGGGGCTGCGCAGATCGACGTCGCTTCCCGGTGGCGCGTGGCGCAACACCTCTGCGTCGCGTCGAGCGCGCTGCTCGGCCGCGTCGGAGTCGGAACGTGGTCGCGGGCCTACGATTCCCGCGACGATCTCCTCGGCAACGCCTCGATCCATCGGCAGCCCGTCAATTGACATCTCGGCGCAAAGAAGCTCGGCCGCTGATTCCGAACGCGCCGTGAACGAAGCTCTCGGCGGGCTGGCGAGCTCGTCAAGTCTGGCTTGCTGGAGGCTCGCAACGACCGACGCCAGCTCCGCCCAGCGGCGGAGCCGGTCCGGGGTTGTCCGCCAGTCGCCGCTCACCCACTCGGCTCGAAGGTGCCCGTCCGGCCGTACCGGATCTTCCCGGTCGCCGCCACCGCGTCCCGAATCGCCGAACAAGTCCGCCGGCGCGTTTCTCGGGATCTCCTCCAGCGCCAGATCGTGCACGTGCGCCCATGCGCGTGCGGGATCGGTTCGCCATCCTCCGAAGAGCAGCCGGTCCACCGCCGCTATATCCCAACTGGTCGCTATTCGCACGCCGGACTGGGCGAGAGTTGCCGCTGTGTCGTTCGACCACAGCACCCATCGCGGCCGGAGCGCGTCCTCGACGAGCCGGACCACGGCCGAAGGATCCTCGACGCCAAGCGAGACGGACGCCGCTGCGGTCGGCGTCGCCATGCCGAGACCCGTCCGCGGCCAGATGGCCAGCGCGACGAGGTCGCCGCGCCCGATGCCGGAGCGGCAGAGCTCCTCGACCAGCTGCTTGTCGGGCTCTTCCATGCACAACACCCTGTCACGGTGGCGCCGTCGCACGTTGCCGACTCACCCGGCCGCCTGCAGATTGGCATAACGCCAAATGCAACTAAATGCATCAAGACAGGGCTACGCGCAATGGGATTGAACAAAAACCTCTGCTTTCCCCGTGCGTAATATTGGATACAACGCCCGGATCGCATGGCAGTTGGATCTCGGCATCGCCGAGCCGTTAGATCATTGAACGAGGGGGGAGTGCGAGCATCGTGGAAGTGGGCCGATCTCTGATATCGCATCCAGCGAACGAGTCGATATATCCCGACGCCAGATCAGGGTCAAGGTCGTTCGTGCCGGCGAGTCCGACGGCGGTCGCGAGCCTCACCTGCTATCTCGCCCATCCGTGATCATCGTGGAAGACGAGCTCGGCTCCGCATCAGCGATATCGGAGGCACCCGGTGACGACCGGAAGATCCGATGGCGGCTCGTCGAACGCATCGGCGCGGGCGTGGACCGACTCGAAGGAACGACGACCGGCCTCGCCGTCATCGTCGTCGATCTCACCCGGAGCGGGGTCGTGGCGGGATGCCTGGGCCGCGACGCGAGCGACGTGCTCGCTCGGACCGCCGAGGCACGGCTTCGGACTGCCGACAGAGGGTCGGACGACGTCGTGCGCTTCACCGGCGACAAGCTCGCCGTCGTGCTCGAGGACGTCACGGAGGAAGACGCCGTCCTTGCCGCGTGGCGTTACATCGAGGCGACGGCCGATCCGACGACGATCGCCGGCCAGACGATATCGCTCGACGCGAGCGCGGGCGTTGCCCTCACGAACGACCCTGGCACCAATCCCGAGCAGCTGCTCCGCATCGCCGAGGCCGTCGCTCGCCGCGCCGTTCAGCGCGGCCCGGCGTGCGTCGAGGTCTGCGACGACGCCAGGCTGCTCGAGGCGTCAGCGAAGTTCGATCTCCTCGGCGACCTCCGCCGCGCGCTCGAGCGCGACGAGCTCGAGATCGTCTACCAACCTGTCTTCTCGATCGACGACGGGTCCATCCGCAGTGTCGAAGCGCTCGTTCGCTGGAGGCACCCCGAGCGCGGACTGCTGTTGCCCGGTGAGTTCGTTCCCCTCGCGGAGGAGATGGGCCTCATCAGCAGGCTCGGCGGGTGGATTCTTCACTCTTCGTGCCAGCAGGTCGCCGAGTGGCGCTCGCAAAGCCCGGACTCCGAGGCGCGGGGGCTAGGGCTCTCGGTGAACATGTCGGTGTGCCAGCTCGCGCGCCCCGATATCGCCGACGTCGTGCGTGCCGCGCTGGAGGAGAGTGGCCTCGACCCGTCGGCGCTCTGTCTCGAGATCACCGAGAGCGTGCCCATCGGGTCCGACGGAGCCACGGTCGCGGCCCTTCATGCCATCCGCGAGCTCGGCGTGAAGCTAGCGGTCGACGACTTCCTGACGGGATACTCGTCGCTCGAGATGCTCCGCCAGCTTCCTGTCCAGCAGCTGAAGATCGACCACAGCTTCGTTGCCTCCCTCGGCGACCCGCGCGGCAAGACGATGGTGCAGGCGACCGTCGACCTTGCCCACGCGCTCGACCTGGACGTCGTCGCGGAGGGTGTCGAGCACGCTCACCAGCTGGCCGTGCTGCGGGAGATGGGTTGTGATCTCGCCCAGGGCTGGCTCCTCTCGCATCCGCTCACACGCGCGCAGGCGACCGACGTGCTCCTCGCCCTTCGAGACGGGTCGCCGACGCCGGCGAGATGGTCCGTGTCCGCTCCACCGTCCGAGTCGATCGCGGTCGTCCTCAAGGCATTGGACGCCGGCGCGGTGCCGGTGGAGTTCGCGCCCGTCCAACATCTGGCGAGCCTCGAGGTCACCGGATACTCGGTCGTCTCGCGCCTAGAGAACGGCGGCTCGACGATCTCGCATCCAGAGGCGCGTGAAGCAGCCAGAGCGACCGGGCGTCTCGCCGCGTTCGACTGGGCGTGCGCGGCACACGCTCTGACCGAGGCCCTAGACGCCAACCTGCACCCCAACATCACCCTGCTCATCCCGTTCGACCCCTCGACGTTCACCACGCCCTGCCCCCAGGAGATGGTGCCGGTGCTCCAGCGCGCGCTCGAGAGGCTTCGAGTGGTCGTGGCTTTCAGCGCGCGCGGGATCGCCGAGGAGGCGCCGGTCGTCCTTGAAGCCGTCGCCCTCGCGCGCGAGATCGGGTGGGGTGTCGCTCTCGAGCACGCGGGTGAGCGGCCTGACGCCCTGGCACTGCTCCCCGTGGTCCAACCCGACGTCGTCTCGCTCGACCTTACTCATCCGCAATGCACGCACCAGGGTGTCGCCGCCGCGAGCGTGGAACTGCGCGCCTACGCGGAGAGACATGGAGCCACGATCCTCGTCGAAGGCGTCGCCGACGCCGAGGACTCGCTTCGCTCCCAGGGGGCCGGTGCCGCCTTCGGCCGGGGAGCGCACATCGGGGCTCCGGCCGCGATCCCCGAGCGGACGACCATGCCTCATTCGGTGATCCCGTTCCTGGCCGCGGTGGACGCCGATTCGGCGCCGAGCCCCTTTGCTCTCGTGAGCGAGCAGAGGACGGCGTCGGTGATCTCGAAGGGCCAGCTGCTGGAGGTCACCGCCTATCTCGAGAACAGAGCCGTGGCGCTCGGAGAAGCGACTCTCGTGCTCATCGTCCTTCCGCGCGATCTCCAGTTCGACCCCACAGCGATCGAGCGCATCGCAGCCGTCGCGAAGCGGTGTCCGGCGACGATGGTGCTCGGTCCGGCGGGGTGCGCGGGCGACGAGCGATTCTCCGGCAGCGAAGTAGCCGCAGACGATCCGATCGGCCTCGAGTGGGACGTGATCGTCCTCGGACCCGATTATGCGGCGGCGCTCGTCGCACAGGACCTCGGCGAGACGACGAGCACGGATGGTACGCGACGCTTCACCCATGTGCTCACCCACGATCGGGCGCTCGTCAGGCTGGCCGCGCGCACTGTCCTGCGGCGCCTTTCCGGACGTCCGGCGGTGGTGCACCACCCCTTCACCATTGGCGCACCGGCGGGCTGACTCGGAACTGACTCACGTCAACGAACGCGAGAGTTTTGTCGTTTCGTCCCGAGTGAGGTTCGCCGTCACGAGATCCTCGTCACCCGACGGCACTGAGCGGCACTTTCACCGCCGCCGGAGCCGTCGAGGTCGTGGTCGGGGCACGGAAGAGCTCTCCTCGTAACGCACCACGCGCGCTTCGCCCGGCCACGACGAGCCACGCGGCGAGGAGGGCTACATAGGTCGCCACTGCGGCCCAGCGAAACGCCGGCAGATCCGTCCGCAAGGCGAGCTGTGTGGTGCCGGTGACGACCGTGCCGACCGGGAAGGTGAAGCTCCACCAGGTGAGGGCGAACGGCAGCTTGCGTCGCGCTGCGCGCACCGTGATGGAGGCGGCAAGCGCGGCCCACAACATGGCGAAGCCCCATATCGGCACGCCGAAAAGGACCGCGAAGACCGTCATGGCCGCGGCGATCTGGTGGTCGACGGCGAGATGGGCATCGGTGCCGAGGAGACCGACAGCGGTGATCGACTGCCCGAGGGGGCCGAGGACGATCCAGAGCGTGGGCACCCGAGCGCTTTCGGAGGAGCGGTAGTGCGCGAGCCGCGACCAGATGAGCGTGATGATGATCGTCGACGCCATGAGGCTCAAGCCGAACATCGCATAACAGCCGTACAGCAGGGTCGCGCGTCCGGAATGCGAGCCGACGTGGGGGATGAGCATCGCGCCGGTCGCTGCGGAGACCATCGGCGGGACGATGGGCATGAGCCAGCCCCCGAATGCCGCATCGGCCCGCACCTCGATCTGTGTGAACAGACGGAACGGGATCACGACCGCGGTGCGCAGTCCGAGGATCGTGCCCGCCACCCACAGCACCCAGTCGAGGTCCACGGCGACGCGCTCGCCGATCAGCGCCTTGCCGGCGAGGAGCGCTCCGGCGCCGACGGTGAGGAGCGCCATCGGCACTGCGCCGTAGAAGTGCGCCATGTTCGGGTCGCGCCCGTGGCTGCGAGCGACCTCGCGATAGCCGAGCCAGTGGCACGCGGTTGCCGAGCCGAGGACGACGAGCAACGCGACCGCCAGGACCCAGACGACGACGATGAGCTCGTGGAGACCTCGCACATGCACTGGAAGCGTGGCACCAGCGGTGGCGACGATTCCCGTGCCCATGACCGAGGCGAACCAGTTGGGGCCGACGTAGCTCAGGCGGCTCGGCGGACCAGGTGGGGGGATCGGTCGCGAGCGCTGCCCGAGGCTCGCCATCACGGACGTGGAAGAAGCCATGACCCATGGTGCAGGCTCCCGGCGGCACCGACTAGACCCGTTCTCGCAATGGATCCATAAGTGCCGCTTAGGTGGCACCGCCCATGATGTGGATAGATGCGCCTAACCAGCTAACTCTGTGCCGGGTATAGCCTCTCTCCGTGCTCCCCGACGGCGTACCGGACATCACAGCGCTCGAATTGTTGGACTCGGTCGCCGAGCTCGGCAGCCTCGGGCGTGCCGCCGCTCGTCACCATCTGTCGCAGCCCGCGGTGAGCATGCGGATGAGCGGTCTCGAGCGCCGGCTGGGCCTGTCCCTGCTCCAGCGGAGCCCGGCCGGGGCCCGCCTCACCCCTGCCGGTACGCGGATCGTCGCGGCAGGGCGGCGCGTCCTCGCGGAGGCACAGGCGCTCATGACGGAAGTCGCCACACTCCGGGCCGAGGGGAGCTCGCGGCTGCGGATCGCAGCGTCGCTCACCGTGGCCGATTACCTCCTGCCGGCATGGATCGCCGCCGTACACCACGACGTGTCCGGGGTCTCCCTGGCCCTCGAGGTGACGAACTCCTCCGGTGTGCTATCCGCCGTCGGCGAAGGACGGGCGGACATCGGCTTCGTCGAGGGCAAGCGCCGCGACCTCCCCGGTATGGACAGCGAGGTGATCCTCGGAGATCACCTGGTCGTCGTCGTGAGCCCCGACCACCCGTGGACCCGGTTGCACGGCCCGATCGCCGCTGCGGACGTGGCGGCCACCGAGCTCATCGTCCGCGAGAAGGGATCGGGGACCCGGGAGATCGTCGAGGAGGCACTTGCGAGATGGGGTGGCGTCCGGACTCGGTTGGAGCTCGGCTCCCCGTCGGCCATTCGGACCGCGGCTCGACGAGGGGAGGGCCCGGCGGTCCTCAGTGAGCTAACGGTCGCCGACGACCTAGCCGACGGCCGGCTCGTCGCGATCGACGTCGAGGGCCTGGACCTCACGCGGTCGTTCCGAGCCGTCTGGCTCTCCGATCGACCGTTGCCGTCGCTGGCCGCACGTCTGCTCGGCGCAGCCCGGGCGTGAGTCCGCGCCGCTCCGAGGTCATAACGGCTCCGGCCAAGCGGAGATCCCGCGCGACTCTCTCGAACCTGGAGCCACCTCCCGGGACCGGCGCAGCGGGCGTGCCAGGGCTGCCAACACTACGACTTGGCACGCGCCCGCGATCACGAACGTCATCCTCGTGCCATAGGTCGCGGTGAGCACGCCTCCAGCGAGTGCTCCAAGGGGGATGAGCCCTGTGATGCACATTCGAAAGGCGTTGTTGACGACGCCGAAGCGCTCGGTGGGGATGATCCGGTGCCGTATAGACAACGTCGCGACGTTGCCGAGCGAGGACGCGGCCGCTTCCAGAGCGAGGGCGGCAACGGCGAGGTAGAGGTCCGTCGTAGAACCGAGCGCCACGTAGCTGGCTCCGGCGATCGCTCCCGCGGCGAGGACCGTGACGTAGGGTCCGAGCCGGTCGTGGACCCGTCCTGCGAGCAGGCTCGCCAGGACGTCGCCGACCGCGGCGACGGCGAGGAAGATCCCGTAACCCACCTCGCCGAGTCCGAGGATGCGGGTGGTGTAGATGACGAGGACAGCGAGGACCATCGCCTGGAAGAATGCGAAGCTGCTGAGCACGAGAGCAAGGATCCGCAACGTCGGGTTCGCGAGGAACCAGCGCAGCCCCGAGCGCACGTCCGTCCGGACGCTCGTCCGGATCGCCGTTGCTCGCGCGGCGGTCCTCGGTACCGTGGAGCGCAGCAGCCCCGCAGAAGCGACGTAGGTCACCGCGTCGCCGACGAAGGGCAGCGACGCGGCCAGCGAGAAGATGATGCCGCCGAGCGCGGGTCCGGCGAACTGGACGCCGACCGTATAGGCGGCGTTGATCCGGCCATTTGCGTTGAGCAGGTCCTCGTCGGCGACGATCAGTGGAACCATCGCCCGTGTCGCCGCCGAGACGACGGTCTCTCCGGTGCCGACGAGGAACGCAGCGATGTACAGCTCGACGAGGGAGAGCCGGCCGGTCGCGATCGCCAGCGCGAGAGCCGCGATGAGCACGGCACGGGCGAGCTCGACCGTGGTGACGAGGCGGCGCCTGTCCGCGCGGTCCGCGATCGCTCCCGCCGGTAGGGCGCAGAGGAGCCACGGGAGGCGGGCGGCGGCGACGAGCCCGGCGATCAAGATTGCATGCGTCGTGAGCCTGACCGCGAGCAGCGGGAACGCGACGAGCGCCAGGCCGTCGCCGAGCGAGGAGATAGCAGTGGCAGCGACGAGCCGGCGCAGCGGCCCGGAGCCTGCGGTTCGTCCCCTGTGCAAGAAAACCTCACTCCCGGTTAAATCTGCGGCGAACTCGCGCCGTTAGAAGGAACACGACCGGCCAGCGTTAGCCGGCCGGTCGTGTCCATAGCACGAAGGGGGACGCCCCATCAACCACGCCCAGGTCTTACCTACCCAAACGTGCGGGGTGTCACCTTGCTATCTGGTGAGGGCCTACCGCTTGGTAGGCCCTCACCGCCATTCTCCAAAGGTACGTGTCATGTCTCACCTCCTGTCCTTGTCCGGAGATCGGGAAGGGGAGGATCGACAGGGCACGGCCCGACGATCAGGCGGCGAGCGGCCGCTCGGCGGCGAGCGCGCGTCTCGAGGGGTCATGGCAGGCTCGTGCGAGACGTCACAGCCCGTGCTCGCGTGCCCTCACCAGATCGACACGATGTGTGCACCGACTCCAAGCCTCGCACGGCGGCTCCTAGCGAGCGACAGATGTCAACGCCCCGAGAGAGACGGACTGCCGTGTGGGGCCCTGCGGGCCACTGCAGCCACACGTGCAACTCTAACCACACGCCGTGCTCATGACTAGGACCGATCTACCGGAGGCGGTCCGCGCCAGCGAGCGCTCCACAACGGCTCGGATCTGGGGTTTCACCGCGGCGCTCATCGGGGGCACCGCCCTCTGCTGGATGCTGCGCGTCCACAACCTCGGCCTCGTGCCTGCTCCGTTGCGCCTTGCATGGCCATTGCTCGCGCTCGGGTTCACGCTCGGCCACTTCGCCAATATCCAAGTGGGGTTCCACAAGCAGTCCCACGCCATCGATCTCACCGACGTCATCCTCATCCCCGCCATCGTCTTCGCCGATGCTCGTGCCGTCATCGCGACGGCCGCGATCGGCACGGTGGTGCGTTCCCTCTCCGGTAAGCGGCCGCTCATCAAGGCGGCGTTGAACGTCTCGCTCCACGCGTTCGCGGTGACGGTCGCGCTTCTCTGCTATCACGCCGTGGTCGGCGATGCATCGGTGCTGTCGGTCCGGGGGTGGCTCGGAGCGATCGCCGCCGTCGTCACCGCCGAGGTGCTCACCCACGTGGGCATCCACATCGCGATCGCCCTCTCTGGCCAGGCCTCGAGGAGCGCGCTCGGCCAGATAGCGGTCTCGCTGACGTCCATGATCATTGCCGACACCATCCTCGGGCTCGCGGCGGTCCAGCTGCTCTGGGCCGGGGCGGGCGGCGGCGTCCTCTTCATAGTCATCGCGACCGCAGTCGGAGCGGCGTACGTCACCCACGGTCGGCTGCGTATCAGGCACACGACACTGACCCAGCTCTACAGCTTCGAGCAGGCCCTGGCCGGGATAGTCGAAACCGACCAGGTGATAGCTGCGGTCCTCAACGAGACCCTCACGCTGTTCAACGCGGAGGTCGCCCAGCTCGTGCTCCCGGGTGGCGCGGAGAGCCTCTGCCATACGCTGCGATTGGGCGAGAGCCAGCCTGTTACCACGCGCGGTCCGCACCCAGTTGCCGAATTGCTCGAGGGCGAGGAGGGCGTCCTCGTCGCCCCGCGCCGTACCCAGGATCCTCGTTTGGCCGAGGCCCTGGACGGCACCGGTTTCAGGGATGCCATGGCGCTCCGCCTGCCGACCGACGTCGCCGCGACGGTCGAGGTGCTCGTCGTGGCGGACAGGCTGAACGGCGACGACGTGACCTTCGGACCGGGAGACGCCGCGCTCATCGAGACGCTGGCGACACCGACGGCGATGGCGCTTCGCAGCAGCGATCTCCTCAACCAGCTGCGCGCCCAGGTCGCGATCAAGGAGCACCAGGCGTCGCACGACGCGCTCACCGGTCTGGCCAACCGGACGTTGTTCTCGACAGAGCTCGATCGTGCGCTGGCCGAGCGCGGGGCGGCCGGACTCGTGGGCATCATGCTCATCGACCTAGACGGGTTCAAGAACCTGAACGACACTCTCGGTCACGAGGCCGGCGACGAGTTCCTCCGGACCGTCGCGCACCATCTCGACGATGTCATGGGAGAACGCGGGACGATAGGTCGTCTCGGTGGGGACGAGTTCGCCGTCGTCGTTCCCGATGCCCAGGACCGGATGGAGATCGCTGCGATCGCCGACGACCTCGACAACGCGGTGCGAACGCCTGTCGTCATCGCGGACGTGACGATCGACCTGCGCGCGAGCATCGGCGTCACCATCGCTCCGCTCTACGGGGAGGACCGCTTCACGCTGCTGCGCCAAGCCGACCTTGCGATGTACCGAGCCAAGCAGCACGGCGGTGGCGTCGCGATCCACAACGACAGCCGGGACGACTACATCGACCGGCCCTCCCTCGTTGCCGCGCTGCGCGAGGCGATCCACACGTCTGGCATCCGGCTGCACTATCAGCCGAAGGTGAGCTTCGCCACGGGTGAGATCATCGGTGTCGAGGCACTGCTGCGATGGACGCACCCTCGCTACGGGGCCATCGCTCCTGATCAGTTCATACCGGTCGCCGAGCTCTCCGGGCTGATCCGGCCCCTGACACGTTGGGTACTCGCGACGGCGCTCGCCCAGTGCAGCGCATGGCACTATGCCGGCGTCGACGTCAACATGGCGGTCAACCTGTCGCCTACACAGATCAACGACCCCGCCGTTGCGACACAGATCCGGGAGCTTCTCGACACCTACCATTTACCCCCGGGCGCGCTCACCCTCGAGATCACCGAGTCCGCAGCGCTCACCGATCAGGGGGCGGATCATCACCTTGTCCTCGACTCGCTGGCACGCCTCGGCGTGCGCCTGTCCATCGACGACTTCGGCGTCGGTACCTCGTCACTCGCTCGCGTGAAGAACCTGCCCGTAAGCGAAGTGAAGATAGACAAGTCCTTCATCACCAATCTCGCATCGGACCCGACCGACGACGTGATCGTCGCATCGACCATCAGCCTGATCCATCAGCTCGACCTCGTCGTCGTCGCGGAGGGCGTGGAGAGCCAAGCGACCTACGACCAGCTCTGCGCGCTCGGCTGCGATATCGCGCAGGGCTTTCTCGTGAGCGCGCCGCTGGACCCGGAGGACCTCACCACCTGGTACCACGCCCGAGCCCAGCCCGAGCTGCGGTCTCCGGCGACGATCATCCCCATGCTCCAGTCGCTGACCATTCCTCGGCAGTGGGAATCTCCGCCGCCGCGGGCACTTCCCAAGCGTGCCCGCAGCGACGGATCGTCCGACTAGGGGTCGCGAGTCGCTCAGTACGTACGCTCGTCTGTGGTCGTGGTCGTCGTGCCACCCAGACCGTCGACGGTTGTCCGGCGCCGCCGTGCCGTACCGGAGCCGGAACCGCCGAAGCCGCCCCACGAGCTCCAGAACGCGAGCGACAGAAGGAACCCGATGGCTCCGACGATCATCAAGATGACGCCGATCACGTGAATGTTGAAGCCGGTTGTGGTCACAGATACTGCGAAGCGCATCACCGCTCCTACCGCAATAAGTATCAGACTCGTGCCAACGCCCATAAGTGCCTCCAATCGTTGAAGTCTCGTGGCTCCGATGGCCAACCGGGGGGGATCTATCCATCGCAGAAAATCTCTAAACGCGAGGTTTCGAGAGGAGGGCGCCGGGTATGGCCGCCACTATGTTCCTCATCCTGGCAATTCTGCTTCTAGCCATCATCTTCGGTGCCGTCGGCTTCACGGTGCATTTTCTTTGGATCATCGCCGCCGTGATCCTCGTGCTCTGGCTGCTGGGCTTCGCCGCTCACAGTGGCGGCGGGCGCTGGTACAGATGGTGACTTGAACGCGTCAAGCGACAACCTACGCGCTAGCTCCATGAGCCGAGCCGTTCGCGGTGCCCATCTTGAAGGGTCCGCGTGCCTTGCGAAGGATCGGTAGTGCTCATGCATTGACGCTGGGCCGGCCGCGATTCATACAGGGCGATAATCACTCCGCCTTAGCCCTATAACATGCGCCGTCGAGACTCTAGGCGAGCACTTGGCTCGAACGGCCATGCCGCGGGTGCGGCAGGAGGAGGATCGTCTGATGGCTATCGCCCAGCGCACTAGGCATGCTGGCAGCTCGAACATGATTCGCAAGGTCGTCGCGGCTTCGGTTGGCGCAGCGGCGTCCGTCACCTTGATCGGGGCGGCTGCCCTCCCGGCTTCCGCGGCGACGTCGCAGGTGGTGAGCCACCACGGCCACGGGCCGGCGACGGACCGGCGTGAGGTCACAGGGATCGTGGCCTCAGTCGGCACGGGAACCTTCACTGTGAATCGCGGCGCGTCCATCGTCACCATCGACGTGAGCACGGCCACGAAATACAGCGAGAAGGGTGCGGCGTCGCCGACCGTCGCGAGCGTCCTCGTCGGCGAGAAGGTCTCCGTCTCCGGGACCGTCGCGTCGCCCGGCGTCATCGACGCCCTAGCGGTCCGGATCCTTCAGCCCCGGGGTCACGTGTTCACCGGCGTCGTGGCAACAGTCGGCACGGGCACCTTCACCCTGACGCGCGGCACCTCGGTGATCACCGTCGACGTCACCACGACCACGACCTACGCGGAGAAGGGCGTGACATCGCCGACCTTGGTCAACGTCACCGCGGGGGAGCGGGTCTCGGTCTCGGGCTTCGTCACCGCGCCGGGCGTCGTCGACGCCCTCGCTGTCCGGATCTTCCAGTCGAGCAGCGATCTGAGCCGCCATATCTTCACCGGTAAGGTCGCTTCGGTCGGCACGGGCACGTTCACCGTGACACGCGGCTCCTCGACGATCACCGTCGACGTGACCCCGACCACGACCTACGCCGACGAGGGCGTGACATCGCCGACGTTGGCCAACGTCACCGGTGGCGAGAAGGTCGCGGTATACGGCGATCTGAGCTCGACCAGCACGGTCAATGCCCTAGCGGTTTGGGTTCTGCCTGCTGACACGAACCTGGTGCATGGTCACTAGGACACGAAGCCGAGTGAGACCGTCCACACGGGGCTGACTCGAGCTCTGCAGGCGCCCCCGAGTGCCGCCCATTAGGTGCGGTGCTCGGGGGTTTCTGTCCTACGACGTTCAGGAGGCGCCACTGTCGGTTGCTCCGGGGTCGCCGCGGGTGCATAGCTCGGCACGAAGTCGCGCTGGCGGACCAGGACGTACGCACAAATTGAGCCGATGGCCGAGACCACGACGCAGATGATCATGAGATGGTCGAGCGTGCTCGCGAAGCCCACGCGGTAGGCCTGGAGCAGGGCGGCGCGCGCGGGTGCGGAGGGGATCGCAGCCGCCGCCTCGCGCACCCCGCCGCCGGTGATGGCGGCGCTCAGCCGGGCACCCCCCCGGGTGAGCACCTCCCGACCGGTGGGACTGGCGCTCAGCGCGGCGAGCGTCTTGTGCTGGATCTGGCTCTGGAACACCGCCCCCAGGCCGGCGATCCCGGTGGCGATGCCGACCTGGCGAAAGGTGCTGTTGGTGCCTGACGCCATCCCGCTGCGCTCCGGTGGGACGACGCTGATCGCGGACGAGGCCAGTACGGGGTTCACGGCGCCGATGCCGATGCCCGCGACGACGAACCCCGGAAGGAGCGCCGTCCATCCGGAAGAGGCGTGGACCGTGGCCATGAGCAGGCAGCCGATTGCCACGACCAGTAGTCCGGTGCCGAGAAGGAAGCGTGATTGGATCCGCACGCTCAGCTTGCCGGCGATGGGCGCCACGATGAACGCGAGCATCGTGATCGGCAGGAACCGGATCCCCGCGGCGAGCGGTCCGTAGCCGAGGTCGTCCTGGATGTAGAGCGTGATGTAGAGGAACATCGCGAAGATCGACGCCGAAAGAGCGAAGGCGACGAGAGACACGCCGACCATCGCCGGCCTCCGGAAGAGCTCGAGATCGAGCATCGGCTCGGACTGGCGCCACTCGGCCACGATGAACACGGTGAACAGCACCACCGCGCCGATCAGGAGGCTCAGGATGAGCGTGCTTCCCCAGCCGTCCGCGTTTCCACGAACTAGCGCCAGGACGAGAAGGAACAAGGAGACGGAGAAGCTCACGAAGCCGATCCAGTCGATCCGTCGCTTGTGGGGGTCCCTCGATTCCTGCACCCGCGTCAGGGTGATCGCGATCGCGGCGATGCCGATCGGAACGTTGACGAAGAAGATCCACCGCCACCCGAGACCGCTGGTGAGCGCCCCGCCAACGAGCGGCCCCACGGCGACAGCGCCACCGGTGACGGCGCCGTAGATGCCGAAGGCGGTCCCGCGCTCCTTGCCGTGGAAGGCCGAGGCGATGAGCGCCAGCGACGTGGCGAACATGATGGCACCCCCGACACCCTGGGCTCCGCGCGCCAAGTTGAGCATGAGCGAGGACGTGGAGAGCCCGCAGACGAGGGAGGAGACGGAGAAGACGCCGAGGCCGACCGCGAAGACCTCTCGGCGTCCGAACATGTCGCCGACGACGCCTGCCGTGAGGAGGAACGCGGCAAGGCTCAGGGAGTATGCGTCGACGACCCATTGGAGATCGCTGAAGCTCGAGTGCAAGGAGCGCTGGATGTCGGGGAGGGCGACGTTGACGACCGTGATATCGAGCAGCAGCATGAACGTGGCCGTGCACACGGCGATAAGGGCCCACCACTTGCGGTTGAGCGCGGGCATCGCAGGCCGCCTTTCCGGGAACAGACAGGACCTGTGGTGCATCGTATCTAGGTGCGACATCACCTACCTCCGTACGGCTAGGAGTTGCGCAACCGCCGAGCTTCGTCTAGCCACGTCACCATGACGTACATCGCCGAGCTCCTGGTCGCCAACGAGGCGTACGCCGCCGCCCGTGCCAACGTCGCCGACCCGCGTCCCGGCCGGCGACTCGCGATCGTGACGTGCATGGACGCGCGCATCGACGTCTTCGCCGCCCTCGGCCTGCATCTCGGCGAGGCGCACGTGATCCGCAACGCCGGCGGCCGAGTTACCGACGACGTGCTGCGGAGTCTCGCGCTGTCGAGCCAGGTGCTCGGCGTCGACACCGTCGTCGTGATGCAGCACACCAAGTGCGGCCTCGCCGGTGTGACCGACGAGGAGCTGCGCGCGCTCACGGGCGCGGACCTCGGCTTCTTTCCGATCGACGACCACGCGGCAGCTTTGCGAGAGGACATCGAGATGCTCAGCGCCACGCCGTATCTCGAGCCGCTCGAGGTCATCGCCGGATTCGTCTACGACGTCGAGAGTGGTGAGATCGAAGACGTCGTCCGCTGGGAGCGACCCGCGTAGCACCGGAACGGAGCCCGGCTCCGTCGGAGCGACCCTCGGGCCGGTAGCGTTCACTCGAACGGCATACGACGGAGGGTGGGAACATGAGCGAGTACGACGACTGGAACGCGAAGATCATCGAGGAGTTCCGGGGCAACTCCGGCCGTGTCGGTGGCCCGTTCGAGGGTTCCCCGATGCTGTTGTTGCACACCACCGGGGCACGGACGGGCAAGGAGCGTGTCAGCCCGATGATGTACCTCGAGCTCGACGGCCATCGCTACGTCTTCGCGTCCAAGGCCGGTGCTGACACAAATCCGGACTGGTTCCACAACCTTGTCGCCAATCCGACGGTAACTGTGGAGATCGGCGCCGATACCGAGGTGCAGACGGCGGTGCGGGTCACCGGCGAGGCTCGCGACCGTATCTACGCCGAGCAGGCGAGCCGCTACCCCGGCTTCGCCGGCTACGCCGAAAAGACGTCCCGGGTAATCCCGGTGATCGAGCTGGTCCCCGCGTCCTGAGAGCTCGACCACGCCGCGACGAGATCGATGAGCTCGCCCGCGACCCACCACTGGTGGGCCTGCCTGGCCGTCCGGCGCCACGCTCGTAGCGCCGGACGATCGCCCGGTCGGCGGGCGCCGACAGACCAGCGCGCCGCGCTCCGACACGCTAGGGCGACGAAGAAGTAGCTGCTGCCCAGTAGTCGATCGGCAGACGACCGCGAGCAGCAGCGCGACGAGCCCGCCCTAGTACGCGAGCGAGCGCAGCCGCCGCTGACGGCTCCGCTCGGCGCGCGAGCGAGCCTTGAGATTGGCGAGTCCAAGTCTGTGCAGACGGACAGGGGTCGCCGGCCTGGCGCCATGCGCACGGGTGACCTCGGTGAGGCTCGCTGACCTGCCTCAGCTACTATTCGGGACTTGGCAAGAGCGGACCGACGTGTCGGTGAGGCGACCTCGTGGCACCTCGGCGGGGCGAGCATCGCCGCCGGGTTTCTCGGATCCGTGCTCATGACGATCGCCGCGCCGCGCCTCGTCGACGGAGGTGGCCTCACGTGGTGGTATTCCGTGAGGATCCCCCCGGGACGAACTGGGAACATGGTGTGCTTCTACGTCGGGCTGGTGTGCCTGACGCTCGCCTGGCTCGGGCTCGGACGCCGCCTCACGCGCCAGCCCGGGGCACGCCCCGCCGAGCTGTGCGCCACGGCTGTGTTGTGGGGACTCCCGCTCGTGATCGGTCCGGCGCTGTTCAGCGGGGATATGTACAGCTACCTCGCCCAGGGCGACATCCTGCACCTCGGCCTCGACCCCTACCGCGACACGCCGCTGGTCCTCGCACACCTCGGCCAGCGGCACGTGCTCGATGCCGTCTCGCCGTTCTGGCGCGGGACGACCGCTCCGTACGGACCGCTCTTCCTCGCCCTCGTCAGCGTCGTCGTCGGCGTGACCGGCTCGCATCTCGTCGTCGGCATCGTCGCGGTGCGCCTCCTCGAGGTCTGCGGTGTCGTGCTGATCGCGGTCTTCGTGCCGCGCCTCGCTCGAACACTCGGGGCCGACCCCTGCAGGGCCACGTGGCTGGCAGTCGCAAGCCCGCTCGTGCTGCTGCAGCTCGTGGCGGCCGGACACAACGACGCGCTGATGGCCGGACTGATGGTGGCGGGCGTCACGCTCGTCCGCGAGCGTCGACCCCTGCTCGGCGCCGCTCTTTGCGCCATTGCCGCGACGGTCAAGGTCCCGGCTGCCGCGGCGCTGCTGTTCGTCGCCGTCGCATGGGCCCGCGACCTGCCCACCCGCCGGGCGCGCCTGCGTTTCTCGGTCGAGGCCGCGGCGGTCGTGGCCGCCGTGGTCGGGGCGGTGAGCGCGGCGACGGGTCTCGGCCTCGGCTGGATCTCGACGACGCTGCTGTCGACGCCGGGAAAGGTGCACCTCGCCGTCACGCCCGTGACCGCGCTTGGCTGGACCGCCGCCCGGCTGCTCCAAGGCGTCGGCGTGACGGTCGGGGCGCACCGGCTCGAATCCGCGTTCGGCGTCGTGGCACTGGTCGTCACCGCGCTGCTCGCTCTAGTCCTGCTCTGGCGGGTGCGCTTCGACGACATGACCCTCTACGCCGGGATCGTCCTCTTCGCCGCTGCCCTTGGCGGTCCCGCGGCGTGGCCGTGGTACTTCTGCTGGGGGCTCGTCCTCATCGCCGCGTGGCCGGGAGCGCAGAGCTCCGGGGCACTCGCGTTGGCCGTGGCGGCCTCGGTGCTCCTCGTCAAGCCAGACGGCATCCTGGCGCTACCGCTCGCGACATCCCCCGCGACGGTCGCCTTCTACGTCGCCCTCGCAGTCCTCGTCGCGCTTCGCTGGCGCGACCGAGAGGGCCGGCGCCGGCCGGGCAGAGCCGAAGATCGCGATGATGCCGCAGCCCTCTCCAGCGCTTGACCCAAGACGATGAGCCGGGACGCCTCGAGGGATCGCTCGTGACGGGAATCGACGCGGCGGAGCTCGCGCCTTCGCACGGAGCGCGTGGTGGTCGGCGCGCCCGCGAGCTGTCGCGGCGTGGCGAGACCCGGCGCGAGCGGCTCATCGACGCGGCGGCGGTCCTTACTCCGAGCGCTCTCGCCGGAGCGCTCTCCTTCTACGAGATCGGCGCTCGCAGCATCTGGCTGGACGAGTCGGCGAGCATCTCGATCGCTTCCCAGCACGGTGCGGCGCTCGGAGCAGCGATGGCGCACGACGGCGGCAACATGCTCGTCTACTACGCGCTACTGCACGTGCTCATCGGCCTCTTCGGCAACGGCGTGGTCGTCGTGCGCGCCCCCTCCGCGGTCGCCACCGTCGCGACCGTGGCAATCGTCTGCGTGGTGGCGCGGCGGCTTTTCGACCGGCGGGTCGCGCTCGCGTCAGGCCTGCTGAGCGCGGTCAGCCTCCCGCTCGTCTACTGGGGTCAGGACGCCCGCGCCTACGCGCCGATGGTCGCCCTCGTCTCTGCGTCGTTCCTGGCCTTCGTCGTGCTCGTCGAGAGCGACGGGGCACGAACGAGCCGGTGGGCGTGGGTCGCCTACGTCGCGGCGACGACGCTCGCTCTCTACATGAGCTTCGTCGCCGTCCTCGTCGTGCCGGCGCAGCTCGTCGCGCTCGTCTGGTGCAGACGGCGGCTCCGGCCGGTCGCGCTCGCGCTTCTCGTGTGCGCGCTGTGCAGCGCGCCGCTCGTCGTGCTGGCGCGCCAGCGAGGATCCGGGCAGCTCTTCTGGGTCCCGAAGCCGTCCGCAGCTGCGCTGCACCAAGTCCTGGAGTCGCTCACGTCCGCTGCCTTCCAGCCCAACTTCCCCCGTACCGGCACGAGCGACCTGCTCACGTGGGCCACGGTCGCCCTGCTCGCCGGCGCCGTAGCGATCGCTGCCGGAAGGATCGTCCGCCGCCACGGCGATCCACCGGAGCTCTCGGAGGTCCTGCTGCTCGGATGGCTCGTGCTCCCTGTGCTGCTCGCGTGGGCGGAGTCGTCGGTGGGGCAGTCGATCTTCCTCCCGCGCAACCTGCTCGTATCGCTGCCCCCGGTCGGGATCCTGCTCGCGTCGGTGACCGTGGGTCGCACGCGAGTCTCGGGGTCCTCGCGGCCCGCGTCGTGGGGCTGGGCGGTGGTGGCGCTGCTTCTGGCGCTGCGCGCCCTTCAGCTCGCGCCGACCTACGGGGTTTCGCCCGAGAACTGGAAGGCGGCGGTCTCGTACGTGCTCACCCGCACGCATCCCGGTGACTGCATCGCGTTCTACCCCTCGGACGGCAGGATGGCATTCGAGTACTACATCGGCGCGAGCGCCGCGGGGCCAGCTCCTCGACCCGTACTACCCTCCGCAGCTTGGGGCGACGTGCGTCCTTATGTGGAGAACTACACGGCTCCATCGCGCTCTCAGATCGCGGGCCTGCTATCTGGATGCTCGCGTCTCTGGCTGGTCGCGAGCCATCAGGGCGATCCCAACGGCCCGGCGGCCTCGGTGCGCAACTACCGGCGCTACCTGATCCTCCAGGCGGCACTGGCGACGGAGATGGCGCGTCACACGACAGCAGCCTTCGGCTATGCCGCCCCGGTGGACGTCGAGCTGCTCTCGCGCTAGCGGGCGTCTCGCCGCGTCAGGGTCGCAGCGAGATCCCGACGTAGGTCAGCGCGCTCATCAGGATCAGCAGCGTCGTGCTCAACGTGATGAGCCACCGGTAGCCGCGGTCGCCGGCCGCGTGGGCGAGCACGAGCACGGCGGGAAATGCCGTGATGAGCAGGCGCGGGTTGGGCGGGGTGAACTCCGAAGTGACGGCGAGGAAGCCGACGGCGAGCGTCCAGATCATCGCCGCCGCTGAGACACGATTCGTGCGCCTGAGCAGGAGCAAGATGCCGGCAGCGAGCACGACCGCGCCGAGAAGTCCGGCGACGAGGTTGAGGTTGACGGCGTGCACGTCGAAGTGGGACAGCGAGACCTCGTTCGCGAGCGTCCGAGCCTGGTGGAGCAGGGCGAGCGCGTCGGTTCGCTCGCCCCATCCGAAGTGCTGCGACCTGAACGTAGCGAACGGCGTACCGGTCCAGCGCCAGAGGAACGCACCGAAAGCGACGATCCCGAGCGGCGACAGCAAGGGAGCGACGAGGCTTCGCCGAGCCTCACGGTCCCGCCAGCCCCGACGGCGCAGCTCGATGAGCGAGGCGACGGCGCACCCGGGGATGATGGCGAGGGCGTCGGGACCTACGGCAGTGGCGAACGCGGCGAGCACGCCGGCGAGGGCCCAGCGGCGGCGGTCGAGCGCCAGCAGGCATCCGGCGGCGAGCGGGATGAGCAGACCTTCGGAGTACACCATCGAGAACACGATCGACCCCGGGAAGAGGCAGAACAGAACCGTGGCTCGCCAGGCGCTTCGCGCACCCCACCAGCGCAGGCAAAGTTGCCGGACGAGGACCGTGGCGACGAGTCCGCCGAAGCCCGAGATGAGAAGGCCGGCGAGGGTGAACGAGCAGAACAGGACATGCGCGACGAGCCAGATCGCCATCGAGTACAGCGGGAAGAACCCGAGGGTCGTCTGAAGGTGGGTGAAGTGCACCGGGTAGCCGAAGGTTGCGAGCGTCAAGTACCAGAACCCGTCCCAGTTGGTGACCTCCGAGACGAAGGAGGCGTGCTGAAGGGCGCTGTCCACGACCGCGAGGATGAGCAGCAGGGCGCGCGACGCGACGTAGACGAGGACCGTCGGCCGGAGCTCCACCCAGAGCTGTGGCAGACGTCGGCTGCCGTGACCGCCGCGGCGCGGCGCGGGTGTCCCCGTGGCGCCGTCCGCCGGTCCGGATGGGCCGTCCTCGGAGCCGGCAACGCCTTGCTGGGAGTCGGCGACGCTGCTCGAGCTAGCCGTCGCGGTCGGCTCGGGACGCGAGTCGATGCTCGCCCGGGCCAGCTCCATGGCGGCGCATTCTAGGTCCTGCTCGAGCCCGCCATGGAGGTGGCCCGGGGTCGCGCCGCGCGATCACGAGCCGAGATCGCGCTGCACGGCCACCCAGATCGCGCCCCCGCCACCGCTCTTTGTCGGCGGTCCGATTGCGTCGGTCATCCACGCGACGACCTCCGACGAGTCGTGCCTGCCGAGCTCGACGAGGACGGCGTCCACGTGGTGGATGCGCAGGAAGCGCCGCAGGTCGGCGACGTGCCGACGGTCGACGGTGCCGCTCTGCGGGGTCCCGTAGACGGTGACGTGCTCGCCACGGCGCACGGCGCGAAACGGGCGCGCCGACCGCGGCCTCGGCAGGTAGTGCGTGACGCGACGCGCCACGACGCCGATGAGCTGGCCGTGCGTGCCGACGACGTAGAAGGACCTCGTCCTCGGATTGGCATTCTGCACGACGCCGGAGACGGCGGGGGGGCCGCTGCCAGTCGTGGTGTGGTGAGGTCCGATGACGATGCTCGCCGCGACGACGGTCTCCGTCGTCGGTGCGAGGTAGGGAACGTTCGGGATCGGCACCGCGGCCTGAGCGAGCGGGTCGGCGAGCATCCCTTCGACGTCGTAGGGCTGAAGACCGCTCGGGAGCTGCGTCGGTCCGCCCGTGGGCTCCCGGCGTAGCACGTAGCTGCCGAACAGCTTGAACCGCATCCCGTCGACCGCCTGCCAGAGCATGGCGACGTCGGTCGACGGGGTCACGTACGGATAGGTCAGGACCGCGCTCCCCGCGGGCACTATCCGAAGCGCGGCGGGACGCTCTTCCCGCTGAGGGATCACACTCACCGACCGGTACGGCCAACGGGGGAGAAGGGCGACGAGGGAGGCGAGGACGACGGCTCCGACGACAGGACGAGCCGCGGTCGTGAGCGCGCGCCGGCCGGGCGCGGCGCGCTCCGTCGCCGAGGCGCGGGCGAGACGTCGTACGGCGAGGTCCTCGTGGCGCGCCGCGATGCCGATCGCGAGCAGGATCGAGACGAACAGGACGACGTAGAGCGCGAGTCGCGCCGGTAGGAGGTTCTCGAGCAGGGGGAGCCGGCGGATCGCCGTGAAGGGGAGTGCGAAGGGGAGACGGTGGTAGCGCCCGTCGACGACGAGGCGCGGCCCGAGAGAGAGCACCGACATCACCAGTGCCATGACAAGCGCGAACAGGATCCACGTTCGTCGCCGGTACCGCAGCACCAATCCCGCGACGATGACGAGGAGCGGGATGCCGAGGTAGCTGCCGTTCTCGTCGACATTCGAGAGCCCGCCGACGAGCGACGAGCCGATCGCGACGAGGCGATCGGGGGCGACGAGCTGCGACGAAGTCGGCAGGATCGAGCCGAGCAGATCGGCGTTGTACACCTCGTTGAGGCCCATCGACGGCCCGACGTAACGCTGGGGCCCGTGGGTCATCAGGTAGATCGGATACGAGCAGGAGGCGGCGCCGATCGCCGCGGCGATCGAGAGCCCCGCGACGGCGTGCGGCAGGCGCCCGGGCACCGAGCGGAGCCGGAGAACGACGAGCAGCAAGCTGGCGATCGCGGCGGTCAGTGCCGTCGTCGCGAGCACCTCGGCACTTATGTAGAACTGCGCCGTCCCGAGCGCGCCGAGGATCAAGCCCCACCTGGCAGCGCTCTTCTCCTGTCGGACCACGATCTCGTACAGCGCGTACAGGATCAGCGGTGGCAACGGCACGAAGCTGAGATCGAGGTGGACCGACGCCTGCCCCACCATGTAGGGCGAGAAGCCGTAGAGAAGACCACCGGCGAAAGCGGCCGGTGCGTACCGCACCCAGCGGAGCAGGACTGCGTACATGGCGAAGGCCGACAGCGGGAACGCGAGCCAACGGAGCAGGTTCTCGCTCGCGACCGGGCTCACCGCCAAGGTGAGCGGGGACGTGAGCAGGCCGAGCAGGGGCACGCCGGTGTTCTGGGCGAGGTTGGCGCCGAACGGGAAGTTGATCCAGGTCGTCTCGAACACGTTGTGCCCGTGCAGGAGCGCGTAGGGCGTCCACGCGAGGAACCACGCAGTTTGGATGGGGTCCTTGTTGCCTCCGCACGTGCACGCTGCGATCCTCGACGGGTCTCCCGGCCAGATCGGGAAGGCCGCCACCAGCCCGAGCGCCGCGTACACGAGCAGCACTCGGGCTGACGAGCTGCCGGCCATGTCGTGCACGCGACGCCAAAACGGAGTGCGGAGCGCCGGCTCACCGCCGGGCGGCGCCGTAGGTGCCGCCTCGCGAAGCAGAAGTCGTGAGGGAGTGGTCACATCAGCCCCGGGTTCGGCGAGGCGGGCGCCAGGGACGGGGCCTCAAACCGGCGCGCACCGAGATTTTGGGGCGGGCTGTGGCCATCGGACGACTCCGGCGCTGGAGACGGGTTCGCGGATGTAGCGATCATACGAGCAGACCCACGAACTGCTCGGAAGCCCCTAGTGCGCCGTCGCGGATTTGACTTGAGCGAGTTGAGCTCGTCCGCGGCGGACCTTCTCGATGATCTCCTGGGCCGGCTTGTGCCAGACGAAGGGCTTCGGGTCGTCGTTCCAGTGCTCGGCCCA
>JAODBO010000104.1 GCA_025464005.1 Acidimicrobiaceae bacterium
GCAATCAGCGACTGGATCGATACCTGGAACGAGAATCCTCGGCCATTTGTCTGGCACAAGTCGGCCGAGGAGATCCTCGAGAGCCTCGCTGCCTATTTATCTATCCTTCAGTGACTCGGGACACTAGAGCGACGCTGCCCTTCTCGGGCTGCGAGCAGCCACGCGGATCGCCGCCCCGCCTACGCCTGCGAGTCGCCCGGCGACGATGAATTCCTCCGCGGGCACCGGCGGGCTCCACAGGTAGCCCTGACCGAGCTCGCAGCCGAGGCGGTGCAGCTCGTCGGCTTGTAGCTGGTCCTCGATCCCCTCCGCGACCGTGGCCAAGCCGAGGGCCCTGCCCAACGAGACGATGCCGTCAATGAGCGCCGTGTCCTCCGGATCGCGTCCGACACCGGCTACGAAGCTGCGGTCGATCTTGACCACGTCGACGGGAAACCGTCGTAGGTAGGACAGCGACGAGTACCCGGTCCCGAAATCGTCGAGCGCGACACGTACTCCGAGACGACGCAGGTCGCGCAGGCAGGACAGCGCCGTGTCGGTGTCTTCGACGAGCGCAGTCTCGGTGACCTCGACGATGAGCCGGTTGGCCGCGCACCCCGATTCGACGAGCACGCTCTGGATGAACGTCGACAGCTCCGGGTCGGCGATATCGCTGGCCGACAGGTTCACCGACATCCGAAAGTCCTCGCGCACGTTTCCCTTGCAAGCCCACGACGCCGCCTGCGTACAGGCCGTCCGCAGCACGAACCGAGTCAGGCCGCCGATGATTCCGGTCGCTTCGGCCACGGACAGGAAGGCGCTCGGCTCGAGCAGCCCGCGCCGGGGATGACGCCACCGCACGAGTGCCTCGGCACCGACCACACACTCGGTCTCGAGCTCGAGGATCGGCTGGTAGAAGACCTCGAGCTGGTCGTCGCAGAGCGCTTCCCGCAGCTCTCGCTCCACCTCCATGCGTTCGCGCACCGCGAAGAGGTCCCGTTCGTCGAACGCCCGGACTTGACCGCCGCCGGCCTTCTTGGCCTGGTACATGGCGACGTCCGCGTCTCTGATCATCGACTCCACCGTCGCGTCGAAGTCCGCGACGACGACGCCGGCACTTATCGTGGCGTAGATGTCGGTCCCGGCGATGTTGAACGGGCGCTCCGTTACGTCGACGAGCTTGTGAGCCAGCTCCATGGCCTCGTCCCGGTCGGCCACGTCATCGAGGACCACGACGAACTCGTCGCCGCCGAAGCGGGCGACGGTTGCGTCCGGCAGGACGGCGCTGATCCGTCGAGCGATGAAGACCAGCAGATCGTCTCCGCTGCTGTGGCCCATGCTGTCGTTGACCAGCTTGAAGCGGTCGACGTCGGCGAAGACCACTGCAACGTGGCGACGGCTGGACGGGGACTTCCTCAGAGCCTGCTCGAGCCGGTCGGCCAGTAGGGCGCGGTTGGGAAGGCCGGTCAGGGCATCTCGAAGGGCGAGGCGCTCGAGCTCGTGCTCGAACCGCTTGCGCTCGGTGATGTCGGTCGACACGCCGATGATCCCGCTCAACGCGCCGCCGCCGTCCAACAGCGGGGTCAGCGTGAGCAAGACCGGGAAGACGGAGCCGTCCTTGCGCCGCACACGTTGCTCGCCGGTCCAGGACCGGTCAGCCGCGAGAGATGCCCTGATCTCGGCAGTCTGCTCGGCACTGTGGTCGCTCACGGCCACCGTCGAGATGTCCTGCCCGAAGGCCTCCGCGGCGGACCAGCCGTAGGTCAGTTCGGCAGCACGGTTCCAGTACATGATCCGGTCGTTCTCGTCGGTGGCTATGACGGCTTGACCGACCGCATCGAGGAGGGTCGCCTGGAAGCGTGTCGCGTCTTCCGATCTCCGACGATCGGTGATGTCCCGTACGTTCGCTACGATCCCTTCGACAACCGGATCGTCGAAGAGGTTGACGAAGACCACCTCGTACCACTGGAGATCTCCCTCCGGCTGCTCGAAATAGAGCTCGGTCACGAGCGGGCGACCAGGCAAGCCGAGAAGCTGGTCGAGTAGCGCGGCCGTCTCGGCGCGCTGACCCTCGTCGACCAGGTCGATCAGCGTGGAGCCGACGAGATGCGGGCCCCACTTCGCGATGGCCGAGTACTCGCTGACCTCGGTGACGACCCCGGAGCGATCGAGGATCGCCCATCCTTCGCTGACGTGCTGTGTGACCAGGCGTTCCTTGTGGCGGGCCGCCGCGATCACTGCCCTGGCGGCGCGGGCATCGTTGATGTCGACGAACGACGTCACGACGTCGATCCATCAGCGCGGCGAGAGCGGCCGCCGACGTAGCCGACGCTGCGAGCCACGCGCGAGCTGCCAGCTTTCAGCACCGGCTCCGAAGCGCTGCGCATCGCATCTGCCGTCCTCCTGCCCCGACGACCCTCATTCGGGCTCCTACTTCTAACGGCAACCGCGCTCTGGAGCTGAAGTTGTTCGTCCGCTAGGCCAGATCCCCACCAACCGACCGGCCGACGCTACCACCACCGCCCGCGACCCAAATTGGCGCCCTGAGCCCATGTCATGGGAATTGGGTGCACAGCGCGCGATTTCGTGGACGCCTTGCCTGTGGTGAGCCTATGGCGCTCGCACGGCCGGGGAGGTGGGCTCTCTCGGTGCCTAGGAGCTCTTGGCCGAGGTGCTCGTCGATCCCTGCGCGGCTTCGCTGGCCGCAGCGCTCGGCGGCCCGCGCAGGATCCGGGCGAACTCGACGGCGACGACCCCGCCCACGAGCGGTCCTACGACGTAGGCCCAGCCGGCGGTCCAGTGACCGCCGATGAGCGCCGGGCCGATGGACCGGGCAGGGTTCATGGACGCGCCCGTGATCGGCGCGGTCCAGAGTCCGGTGAGGGCGATGTAGCCGCCGATCGCGAGCGCCGCATTGGCGCCGATGTTCCGGGCGCCCGAGGCCGTGCCGAGGATCACGCTTACGAGCCCGGCGGTGATGACGACTTCGATCACGACGACCGTCCACGCACCGACGTGAGCCCCGGGAACGGTGGCGCCGAGATGTCCGACGTTGCCGAACACGGCGCGGAGGAACGCTGCAGCGAGAACGCTTCCGGCGAGCTGCGCCGCTATATAGCCCGGGACGCGTTTCCAAGGAAAGTTACCGCGCAGGGTGAAAGAGATCGTGACCGCTGGATTCAGGTGGGCGCCACTGATGGTTCCCATGAAGTAGATGACGGCCATGACCATGAGGCCGGGCGCGACCACCTGCGCGTCGAGGGGCACCTGACCGTGGCTGTACGCATCGACGACCGGCGCACCGGCGGCGACGAGTACGAGGAGAAAGGTGCCGAACAGCTCCGAGAACACGCGCCGCCACTCGAACGCCGGGTCGTGGAAGTCCAGGCTCCACGGTGTCTGGAGCCCGGCTGGCTCCCAAAAGACGAGCTGCTCGGGTTCCCGTCCATCTGCAATCGGCTGCATGGAGTCCCCTAGTCGGCCGTCCGCCCGAGAAGAGTAACCTTCGCGCATCGAAGACCGCGTCCATCCGATGCGAGGTGTCCAGGGCCCGTGGCTGGCGAACATTGGAAGCGAGAGCCCGAGGCGCAGGACTTTC
>JAODBO010000063.1 GCA_025464005.1 Acidimicrobiaceae bacterium
CCCTCTGGTGGCTCGCCGTCGACGCAGGCCTTCGTCTGGAACACGCTGGGCAGCGTTCCACAGCTGCTGATGGACGGGAAGAACGCCTACCTCTACGGACCGGGGTCGACACCGGTCGAGCAGGTGAACTTGTCAAGTGGCACGATCCAGTACCTCGCGTCCGATGCGCTCGGCTCGGTGCGCGGCGTCGTGAGTGCGAGCGGAGCACTCACTTCATCGACCGCCTATGGCGCCTACGGCACCCCGGAGACCTCCGGTGGGCTCACGAGCTACACCCCGTTCGGTTTCGCGGGCGGCTACACCGATCCCACGGGGCTCGTTTACCTGGTCAATCGCTACTACGACCCGGGGACCGGGCAGTTCCTCTCCGTGGACCCGCTGGTCGACCAGACGGGGTTGCCGTATGGGTACACGGGCGGGAATCCGGTGAACGGTGTCGACCCGCTGGGGCTGAGCATTCTCGATCCTTCATGGGTGCACACAGCTTGGAATGACACGGGGGGAGTAGTCGTCCATGGGGTGAAGGTCGCGGCTACTGACACTGGCTCATGGGTTTACGCCAACGCATCGAATCTTTCGACGATCACATCCGCGCTAGCGGCGCTTGCCTATGCGACCTGCGCCGTGACTGCCGGTGCTGGATGCGGCGTCGGCGTCGCTCTGTCTGCAACCTCAACTAGCTTGGCTGCGTTGAACACCTATCGAGCTTGCTCAAGCAACCAAGGGTGCGCGTCGGCGGCAGTTGGACTCGGACTCAGTCTCGTTGCGACAGGAGCAGGGATATCGCTGCAGAGGGCGCTCGCTAGTGCTCTTAGCCTTGAGAACACCTACGCCAAGGACATCTACTTGGCACGCCAAGCCGGAGTGGTGGGTGCAGGGCTCAACGGGCTGGACGCACTTTACGGTGCCGCCCAGAAGGCCTACGCCGAGTTCAAATCGCTAGGACAGAGTCAATGTCGCCCATGAAACGTCGCTCCAGAGGCGATCTCTCGGTGGAGAGGCGGCTAAGCCTTTTCATGGGGCTCCTGTCCGCTGCGTGGTTGGTCGGAGGAATAGTAGGAATTGCCAACTCAAAAGACCTCCTGATGGGGATCAGCTTCGGTCTGTTTGTGTTTTTTGCGTGGGCTGGCTGGGTCTTGTCGCCGTCGAACATCCGCCGCCGACCGCCGAAATATGGCACGCCCGGCCACATCTTCAGCGCACTCTTTCGACGCCTGGGTATCCGGTGGCTGAACGGACCGGATAAGTAGCAATTCCGTTGTGGGTACTGGCCTCGGCGCCTCGGCGCTCGACTACGGCGATTGTCGAAGTGGATCAACGACCGCTTGCATAGGCGCTGGACTCGGCTTCATCGGCTCTCTAGCCGGTGGAGGACCTTTGGCAGCGTCGATTGGTGGCATTGCTGATGAGTCCTTGGCAGGATCGCTGCTCACGGGACTCCTTGGCGGCTTCAGTTTGAACTTCGGGGCAGCGGGCCTAACCTGGGACATCACCATGATGATCGCCAACCTGCTGAACGAGCCGAGCTGTAGTCCCACCAAATGAACTTCCGGCCCTACTTATGGCTGCTGCCTTGATCGACGTATCGGACCTTCCGCCAGATCAGCAGACTCAGTTCCAGGAAGGTTGCGGGGTGATGTTGTCAGTCGAGCGCACTCGTCTCGAGCGGGTCCTCGCACGTCATCTCCGTCAAGGCACGTCAAAATACGCGAAGTCGATTCCGAACGAAGGAATCGAGAGTGTGACATTGTCGCTCTCGGGAGCGCTCTGGATAGTACGAGCCTGGGTCGTCCTCGTTGTCGGCCTTGCCATCGTGCTTCCTACCCATGGAGTGAATCCTCTTAGGGTAGTGGGGTTTGTCGTCCTCGCTGCGGGAGTGATTCTGTTTGTCGTGGGGGCCGTGAGGCTTGCTTCGGCGCTGAAGAGTCGCAATCGCTTCAGGCGTAGCCACTTGTCGACGTAAGACCCCGCAAAGTGGTTAAAGGCGCGAGCGGCGCACTGTAACCATCCTCCGGACAGCGCGAGCCCACCAGCTGGTTTGTCCAAGAGGCGGTCAATTCCCCTTGTTCTATAGGTATGAAGCGGTCTCTCGTTCCCGCCGGAGTGCCATGGCAACGGCATCGTGCTGGCCGTGCCCACCCTTGGCAAGATCCCCCTTCGCTCCCTACTGGACGCCATTCGGCGAGCTCGCTGGCCGAGAGGTTTGTTGAATTTCGGGTCGTTCACCCTTGTTCTATAGATGTGGAAGTCCGTTCCGTCCCCGCCGGCAGGCGTCCTGGACGCCGCGAGGCGGACCAGCTGCCTCGTTCCTCTTGTCACGTGCTGACGTTGGTTGCCTGCGCGCTGCCGGGATTCGAGTGGTGTTCGTCAGTGTTCGTCAGTGTCCGTCGTACGGGCGGTGGGGGTCCGCAGTGCGCTCCGTCAAGGGCTCCATGGAGGGGTCCGTGGAGGGCTCCGTCCAGGATTGGAGCCCTCTGTCGTCGGCAAAGCGGCTGGTTGGAGCGTTATTGAGGGCTCCGTCGCGTTGGCGGACTCATTAGGGGTGGTTTCCGGTTTCGGCGTCGATCGTGATGCGGGTTGGCCAGTTCGTGTTGGCGTGGTCGCTTCGAGTTGGCGACGGGCTTGTCATGACGCTGACGATTGGCATGAGGCTCATCGGCAACAGGGTCGAGCCCGTCATGGCGATGACCACGTGGCATCCATCGCCCGAATCCTCCGACTCCGATTTCCAGCATCCCGGTGCGACACCGGTCCGATACGACTCGGTCGCATGCCGTGGCGCCAGAACCGTGCCGTCGTCGGGCTTGCCACGAGGGCCGGCGACGTTGGCGACGGTGCCGCTCAGGTGGGCTGTCTGCGGTGTCTGGGCCGGCGGGGCCGGTCTTGGCCGTGTCGGGCGTTGTGGCGGGCGATGAAGGCGTCGAGGACTTCGCGGAGGGTGGCCCGTTCGGCGTCGTCGAGAAAAGTGGTGGCCTCGAAGGCGAGGCGGAGTGCTTGGTCGTCGGGGAGTCGGGGGTGGTCGCCGAAGACGAGGGTGTCGGTCGTGCACGAGAGGGCGACCGCGAGGCGCCGCAGGGCGGACAGGGACGGTTCGGATCCGCCGGCTTCGTACTTGCGTAGTTGGGACACGTTGACGCCGGCGCGCTGGGCCAACGCGACCTGGGTGAGGTCTCGGGATCGGCGCAGGCCGGCGAGCGTGTCGGCGAAGGACATGCCAAGGGACGTTACCCGAGGTTGGGACTGGATGGATGCTGTGTTGCGAGGTAGAACCAATCGTAAGGACGATTACCCGAGGGAGGTGTTGTGGGCGACGAGGCACGGTTGTTCGGGCTGGTCGAAGCCTTCGGCGTTCTCCTTCGTCCAGACCAGGCTGGCTTCGTCGGCGGTTGCCCGCGCTGTGGTGACCGACTTGTCGTCGACGGCGAGCACTGGTCGTGCGGTTGTGGCTCGGGCGGTCCGGTGGAGCTGGTCGCCGTGTTCGGCGGGTTCTCGATGAGCCACGCCGTCGAGCTGGTGCGCTCGGGATGGCGGCCGGACGGCCCGCCCGGGTCGGTCGCGAGGTCGACGGTGCGTCCGCTGCCGTTGTTGTGCGATCCGGACTCGGACGACGAGGCGGTCATCGACGCCGTGCTGGCGCATTACCAAGGCGAGCGGCGAAGCTCAGACCAGGCGAAGGGCTGGCTGGCCGAGCGAGGTGTGGATGACGTGCTGGCCGACGAGCTGGGGATCGGGGTCGCCAACCGGACCTTGGGCTATCGGCTGCCCGAAGCGAACCGCCGCGACGGGGCGAAGTTGCGCGACCAGCTGATGCGTCTCGGCATCTACCGAGCTTCCGGGCATGAGCATTTCCGGGGGTGCGTGGTGGTCCCGGTGCTCTCGGCGGAGGGTCGGGTGCTCCAGCTGTGCGGCATGCGGCTGGCGAATGCTTCGGTCGAGCCCCAGTGGGCGGCCGGTCTGCCGGGCGGGACGCTCAACGAGGCGGCGGCAACCAGCGTCGAGGTGATCGTGGTCGCCTCGGTAGATGATGCGCTTGCCGTGCTGGGTGCTGGGCGGCGAGCGGTGGTCGCACCGGGCCGGCCCGGAGGGTTCCACACTGCCGATCTGCGGCTACTGGCCCGGGGCGGGGTGCAGCGCTGCACGATCGTCGGGGACGGCCTGGCATCGCTGGCCGAGCGGATCGGTGCCGAAGGTATCGAGTGCGCGTTGGTCTCGCCCGGGGCATCCCTGGCAGCCGTGCTCGGCCGGGCCGGCGACCGGGCGGCCGCTCTCAATGCACTCTTGGCTACGGCCACGCCGCACCGAGCCACGTGCATGCCTGCCGACGACAGCACTGCGACTGTGTCGGCGCCGGCCGTTCCGCCCGCTCCTCCCGCCAACTGCTCCACGACGGTGTCGGGAGACGCCGCCGAGCTGCACGTCAGCGTCGCTTCCCACCACTGGCGGGTGCGCGGCGCCGATCTCAACAAAACGCCCGACACCTTGAGGGTGGCGCTGGCCGTGACCGACACCGAGCATGGCGGGTTCCATCTCGACACTCTTGACCTCTGCCAAGCCAAGGCGCGAGCAGCGTTCGTCGAGGCGGCGGTGGCCGAGCTGCACACCGGCCGGCCCGTGCTGGTTCGCGAGCTGGCCGAGGTGCTTTTCGCCACCGAGGCGGCCATCGCCGCCCGCGACTCCGCGGCACCGGTGGCGGCCATGACCGAGGCACAGCGGGCCGAGGCCATGGAGCTGTTGGCAGACCCGGAATTGGCCGAGCGGGTGACCCAGGATCTGGGTGCTCTCGGGGTGGTGGGCGAGGAGACCAACCTGCTGGTTGCCTATCTGGCTACCATCTCGCGTAAGGCTGAGCGACCCTTCGGAGTCGTGGTGCAGTCCTCGACCGCGGCGGGCAAGTCCACGCTGGCGGACGCGGTGTGCCAGCTGGTGCCCGAAGAGGACCTGGCGTCGTATTCGGCGGTCACTGGCCAGGCCCTCTACTACGTCGGCGCTGCCGATCTGGCTCACAAGGTGCTGGCCGTCGCCGAGGAGCAAGGGGCGTCGCGGGCATCGTATGCCCTCAAGCTGCTCGTGTCCGAGGGCCACCTGTCGATCGCATCGACGGGCAAGGACACGGCGACCGGCAAGCTTCGCACGCGCAGTTACGAGGTGGCTGGCCCGGTGGCTCTGGTGCTCACCACGACGGCCACCGACATCGACCCCGAGCTCGCCAACCGCTTGGTGGTTCTCGGGGTGGACGAGGACCGGGCCCAGACGAGGGCCATCCAGGCCGCCCAACGTCAGGCGGCCACCCTCGACGGCCTCATGGCGCGACTGCAGCGCGAGCGGATCGTGGCCCGGCACCGCAACGCCCAGCGGCTCATCGAACCCCTGCCGGTCGTGATCCCCGATGCCAGCGAGATCGTGTTCCCCGATACCGCTACCCGCCACCGGCGCGACCACCAGAAACTCCTGTCCCTGATCTGCGCCTTCGCCATGCTCCACCAGCACCAACGACACCAGGACACCATCGAGGTCGGCGACCGCACGGTGCGCTACGTGGAGGCATCCCCAGATGACGTCGCTCTGGGCATGCGCCTGGCCGAGCGGGTGCTCACCCGTGGTGGCGACGATCTGGCCCCCCAGACCCGACGCCTCCTCGCCGCAGCGCAGGCCCACGTGGCCGCATGCGCACGAGCCGACAACCTCGTGGCCGAGACAGTCAGCTTCACCCGCCGGGAGCTGCGCGAGTCCCTCGGCTGGTCCGAGCACCAGGTGCGCATCGGACTGGCCCGGCTGGTAGCCCTCGAATACCTGGTCGCCGTCCCCGGCGGGTCGGGCCGCCAGCACCGCTACCTTCTCGCCGACCCGCCCGATCCGGGACCCCGCGACACCCCGCGACCGGTGCGCGACCCTGACCCGCGGGGTGAAAACGGCACCCACGCTGGCAGAACGGGCGACCCCGCGGTCAACGCCGACGCGTCCAACGCCAACAGTCGGCCAGTCGTACCCGTAGACGTAGATCGGGGGACCAGCGGGGGACCTGACCGAGTCCTCTGGGGAGCACGATGACGGCCCTCGCGCTGGCGGCCGAGGAGTACCTGGGATGGCTGGCCAGTCACGGATACGCCAAGACCACCGTCGCTGGCCGAGCGCACCACCTGCACGATCTAGTCGAGTTCCTGGCCGCCCTCGACATCACTGAGCCGGCGTCGGTCAGCTTCAGTGCCCTCGAGTCCTACCAACGCCACCTGTTCCACCACAAGAAGGCCAACGGCGCCCCGCTGTCGTTTCGCACCCAGGCCCAACGCATCATCCCAGTCAAGTCCTTCTTCGCCTGGATGCTCACCCAAGGACACGTTCCTTTCGACCCCGCCGTCGGCCTGGTCCTGCCCAAGGCCGAGCACCGCCTCCCTGAAGCCACGCTCTCCGCTGAGGAAGCAGAAGCGGTTCTGCAGGGACCTGATGTCACCACCATCCTCGGTGTGCGCGACCGGGCCATCCTCGAAGTGCTCTACTCCACGGCCATCCGACGGGCCGAGCTCATCGGTCTTCGGATCTGGGACGTCGACCACGCCCGGGGCACCGTGTTCGTCCGCCAGGGCAAAGGGGCCAGAGACCGCCACGTCCCCATCGGTGCTCGGGCGCTGTTGTGGGTGTCGCGCTATTTCGATCTGGTTCGTCCGAAGCTCGTGGCCAAAGAGACCGACATCCTGTTCCTGTCCGCCTCGGGCGAGCCGCTGTGCGCCGACTGGCTGTCGCGCACCACCAAGGCCTACATCGCGGCCGGGGCGCCGGGGAAGCGCGGCAGCTGCCACCTGTTCCGCCACACCGCCGCCACCTTGATGCTCGAAGGCGGCGCCGACATCCGCTACGTGTCAGAGATGCTCGGCCACGCCAAACTGGAGACCACCGCCCTCTACACCCGGGTCTCTATCGCCAAGCTACGCGCCGTGCACGCCGCCACCCACCCGGCTGGTAACGACAACGCCGGCGGGGCCGACATTCGTATCCTGCCTGCCAGCTGAACCCCCAGGCGGGGCCGCTGCCGGCCAGCGGGACCGGCCCCAGGTACCATTTGGGCATGACCGAGCTGCGGGTCACCGTGCCCGACGAGATCGCCCAGCGTTTGGCGTCTGAGGCCGCCGAGCGGGGCACGTCGCCCGAAGAGGTGGCCGCCGAGGTGCTGGCGTCCCATGTGCCGGCGGGCTCGAAGACCCGTTCGCTGCCAGCCTGGGTGGAGGCTGTGCACTCGGGGCGCAGTGACCTCTCGGAGAGTCACGAGGAGATCTTGAAGAGCGAGCTCGGCCAAGCCGGGTGATCGTCGTCGACACCGGACCTCTCGTGGCGCTGCTCAACGCGGACGACCGCCACCGCGAACGTTGCCGCACGTGGTTGGCCGCCAACGACGAGCCGCTGGCAGTGCCGGTCCCGGTCGTGACCGAGACGTGCTACTTCATCGAACGAGACAGCGGACCCGAAGTCGAAGCCGACTTCCTCGCATCATTTCCGGCCCGGCGGCATGTTCGAGATGATCGACCTCCGCCCCGACGACTGGACCCGAGCCACAGGCCACATCCGCACCTACGCCGATCTCCCTCTCGGCGTCGTCGACGCAGCAGTAGTAGCTGTCACCGAAAGGCTCGGCGCGACTCAGATCGCCACGCTCGACCATCGCCACTTCACCGTCGTCAGACCATCGCACATCCTGAGCTTCGAGCTGCTCCCATGACTGGCGAGGGGCCGACAAGAGCAGCCGGTCCTCGCCTCCGGATCGGGTACTGCCAAAAACACGCGTCCGCGCGATTTCGGCCTCTCGTACCCGCAGATCGGCACCGTGCCCGGCGTTTCTGCGCGTCAGAGCCGGTGGACTACAACCCGAGTGCCACACCCGCAACGGACGGCTCAATCAACCGTTACTACGACCCAGGGACCGGGCAGTTCCTGTCGGTGGACCCATTGGTCGACCAGACCGGGTTGCCGTATGGGTACACGGGCGGGAATCCGGTGAACTACACGGATGCGAGCGGGACTTCGGCGGGATTTACTGGACCCGCCGTCACTGAGCGGATTTTGCTCTGCGAGAATTCTCCTCGACTCACGATCTGCCAAAGTGGAGTAACAACAGGCGAACTCCTCGTCGCTCTAGGTTTGGTGGCTGGGGCAGTCGCGCTTGCCACCGGCGTGGGTGAGCTCGGCGTCGCCGCATACGCGGCGTTTGGAAGCGAAACGGTGCTCGGTATTGAGGCCGAAAGTGCGGCCGACATCCTGGCAACAGTCGCCAAAGCTTCTGGATCCGTTGCGACAGCGGCCGACTTCTACCCGTGTATTTCCGGCCATCAGGTCGTGTCTGGCGCATGTATCGGAGCCGTCGTCAATGGACTTGCTACGTCGCTGGCATTGCCCGGTCGTGTGACCGCTCAAGGCATATCGGCGCTCGTCGGCGTGCTGAGGAGCTCGGGGATCGCAGTCGGAGCCGGTGCCGAGGCGTTGGACTTTCTGGCGTCCACCGGTGCCTTTGATCGAAATGTCCCCATCACATGCCCGACCTGACCCGCTACGAGAGGTTCAACCAGCGAAAAGCGCAAGTGATCGGCGAAGCAGCGGCAAATCTGTCGAGGAAGGCGCAGCGCTGGGGAAATCTGCTGTCCGTCTTCATGGTGCTCTCCGGGGTATTCGCCATCGTGTACAAGCTCGAGAATGATCCCATCTTCTTGATAATTGGCATCGTCTGTATTGCATTAATGGCTTGGAGCCTTGCGAACTTACTGTGGAATCGGCATCGGATGTATAAAGAGGCGAGCAATGTCGTAGGCACACATTTGTCTTGGTCCAATTTTCCGCCATTTACCGAAGAGCGATATGCGCAATGGCGCGCGCGGAAGGGACTCGCTCCGCTAACGACATCGCGAGGTAGCGAAGCAACGCCGAACGAGGTTCAAGGCCAAGATGTGGATCAGGGTTGAGCGCCTCTGCGTCCGAGCGACGAGGTCGGGAGTCATCGGTCTCCAGCGCGCCGACAAGCGCCTCGACGACATCTGGTTGTCGACAAGCGGTAAGCCTTCCCGGAGAATTCTCCGCAGCCCCCAATATCTGCTCGGTGGCGTTGTCCACACAGCCAAGAATGGTGAACGGGCTGATGTTGCATGTGAAATCCAATCCGCTCGAGCCCGTCCCGTTCACCGGACACCACCCGCGTGCCCATACGGCTGCCCGGTCTGATCCCCCAACCGGTCCACGCTCAGGAACTGCCCCGTCATCGGGTCGTAGTACCGGTTTACCGAGTCCACTTCGTCCAGGCCTGTGCGCCGATCTGGATCGCCTCCCACGGGCTGCCGAGCGGCGGCGTGTAGGAAAGGTCGAGGTCGCTCACGGCATCGACCTTCATGTCGTGAAAGATGGCCGTCGCCGCGATGTCGATGCGCTTCGCGACTTCGGCACGCCGATGCCCGAAGAGCTGCACCCCGAGGAGGTGGCCGGTGCCGAGATCGCCGGTGAAGCGCATCCGGATGCGGTGACTGTCTGGGTAGTAGGCCTTGTGGTCGTCGGCCTCCGACTCGACGGTCACCGGGTCGAACCCTGCGGCCGCTGCCTCGTGGTCCCGCAGTCCGGTGCGCGAGGCGACCTGGTCGAAGATCTTCACGACCTGGGTGCCGAGGCTGCCGGCGAACTGTCGATTGCCGCCGAGGGCGTTCTCTCCGGCGACCCGCCCCTGCTTGTGGGCGGTCGTACCGAGGGGAAGATAGCTCTCGCCGAGCAGCCGGTGATGGGTGACAACGCAGTCGCCGGCGGCAAGCACGTCCGGGAGGCTCGTGCGCATGAAGCGGTCGACGGCGATCGCGCCTTTCGGCCCGAGCGTGGCTCCGGCTGCTGACGCGAGAGCCGTGTCCGGGCGCGCGCCGACGACGACAAGCACCAAGTCCGCGAGGCGCGTGATCGCCTCGCCGTCGCGTCCCGTGGCCTCGATTCGGATGCGACCGGCCTCGCCGGAGTTGGCCGCGCTGACCGCGCTGACCGCGCTGACCGCGCTGACGGTCGTACTGGTCAGGACCTCGACGCCGTGGGCACGAAGCTCGGCCCGGACAAGAGCTCCGAGCTCAGGATCGAGGGTGGGCAGCACTTCGGGGAGCTGCTCCATCTGGGTGACGGCCAGCCCGCGCGCGACGAGTGCCTCGGCCATCTCGAGCCCGATGTAGCCCGCGCCGACGATGACGGCGCTCTTCGGCGCGGTGTTCTCGAGCGTCTCCATGACGGCGAACGTGTCGCCCATCGAATGGAGCAGGTGCACGCCGTCGGCGGCGGCGAGCGCTGCGGGTCCGTCGAGGCCTTCGATCGGTGGCCGGAACGGGACGGCGCCGGTGCCGACGACGAGCTTGTCGTACGCGAGCAGCTCCTCGTTGCCGCCCGCGGAGGTGACGAGGAGCTTTCGCCCGGCGACGTCGATCCGGCGCGCCGTCGTGTCGATTCGTAGGTTCATACCTGTCGCCTCGAGATCGGCGATTGTCCGGTGGGCGAGATTGCGCCAGTGGGTCACCTCACCGGAGACGTAGTACGGGATGCCGCAGATCGAAAAGTTCGGGTAGGCGTCCGCGACGACGACAGTGACCTCGGCGGCCGGGTCGAGCTCACGGGCTCGCAGCGCGGCACTGATCCCCGCGTCGCTTCCTCCGATGGCGATCAAGTGCATCTGGGCTCCGGCTCCTCGCGATAGGTCACAGCGCTGACCGCCGGGCGGAAGTGCCGTCAGTCGCGTGGGATGCGCCGTCGCTCGCCACGTCACGGCGAAGGTGCTCCGAGCTCGGCTCAGGGCCCTCGACGCGTGCCGTCTCGGCCTCCCCGGGCAGACGGGGGACGACGATCTCTCGGGCCTCCGCGGCGGTGACGCCTGGATAGAGCACCTTGATGACACCGACCGCCACGATGCCGCCCGCGATCTGCGCGCCGATGAAGGCCGGTGCCGAGGAGGGAGCGATGCCCGCGAACGAGGACGAGAACATCCGACCGACGGTGATCGCGGGGTTCGCGAAGCTTGTCGAGGACGTGAAGAAGTAGGCGGCTCCGATATAGGCACCGACCGCGGCAGGTGCCGCATGACCTCGGCCCGTTCGGGCGAGAGCAAAGATCACCAGGACCAGCCCGAGGGTGGCGATGACCTCGGACAGGAAGTGGGCGGGCGATGCGCGGTGCTTGGTCGACAGGCTCACTGCCGCTCGAGAGAACATCACGTTCGCCGCCACGGCGCCGACAATGCACCCTGCCACTTGAGCGGGTAGGTAGGCGACGGCGACTCGCCACCGCACCCCGCCGAAGGAGGCGTCCACGAAGGAGACCACCGGGTTGAAGTGCGCCCCCGACACCGGCCCGAACATCAAGATGATCGCGTACAGCCCCACCGCGGTCGCAGCTGCGTTCTCGAGGAGCTCGAGACCGACGTCACCTGGCGAGAGTCGCTGGGCGGCGATGCCAGAGCCGATGACGATGGCCGCTAGGAAGGCGCTGCCGAGAAACTCGGCGAGGAGGCGACGCCACAGCGCCGACCCGTGCACGGTCAAGCCCCTTGTGCCGTCGAGCGATCAGCAGCAGCCAGCGGGAGCGGGGGTCGCGGCGGCCACGGTAGAGGATTCGGCGACCGCAGCACTGCTCGTCGAGCAGCACATGCCGTCCCCGCTCAGTCCGCTCACCTCAGGTGCGTCGGCGAGGACGGTGTAGACCTCCCATGGCGCACCATCGGGGTCGTGGACCCACACCTTGTCCTGGAGCGCGTAGCAACACGTGGTCTGCTCCTCGAGCTCGGTGGCGAGGCCCTCGTCCGAGAGCCGGCTCGTCGCGGCCAGCACCTGCTCGGGGCTCTCGACCTCGACGCCGAGGTGGTTGAGCGCGCCGGCGACGCCACTCTCTCTCGCGACCTCGGACTCGATGAGCACGAGCTTCAACGGAGGCTCGACGATGGCGAAATTGGCGTAGCCCGGCCGACGCTTGGCAGGCTCGGCGCCGAAGAGCTTCGAGTAGAAGTCGATCGCTCCCTCGAGGTCGGAGACGTTGAGGGCGAGCTGCACACGGGACACGGTGACCTCCGATAACATCAATGACTGTCGATGCGTCGATCATGATCGATGCATCGACAGATGTCAATAGGAGATGGATTCGTGGCGAAGAGAACGGCGGTGGCGACTGTGGACAGCGAGAGCTGCTGCCCCTCGGTGCTCGCCTCCCCCCTCGACGGCCCGGATGCAGCCGAGCTCGCCCGGGGTTTCACGGCGCTCGCCGACCCCGTCCGGCTCCGGGTGCTGAGCATGCTCGCCGCTGCGCCGGCCGGTGAGGTCTGCGTGTGCGACTTCGTAGAACCGCTCGGCAAGAGCCAGCCGACGATCTCTCACCACCTCAAGATCCTCGGGGAAGCTGGACTCGTCCATGGAGAACGGCGGGGCAAGTGGGTGTGGTATTCGCTCGATCGGAAGCGGCTGGCGAGCCTGCGGGGGGCGCTCGACGCCTGAGCGAGGCCCTCCGGCGCGCCGGGTCCTGCTAGTGACGCTCAGCCGACGTTGCGATGTCTCGCACGCCAAGTGGCGAACTAATCGGCCAACGTCAGTTCGCTTGTGCCAGTACCGTCAACCAATTCCGATTGCCAGGGACCTGATCCTCCATGCGGATCTTGAAGCCCGTCGCCTCCAGTTGCACTCTGAGCCGATCCTGGCGTCGATACACGAACCAGCGTCGCTCGTCAGGAGCGTAAGGAACCACTTCAAACCGCGACGATTCACCCAGGGCCGTGACCAGCGCGAGGCTTCCTGCGTGCCGCAAGGCCCGCCTGAACTCATGGAGCACCCGGACAGTGTCCTGTTCAGGGATATGCAGTAGGGCTGCAACACACCAGATCCCGTCGAGCCGACCGCTGCCCACTGGAAGTGCCCGCAGATCCGCTTGCGCAAGCCGTCCAACAAGCCCATTATCAGCAGCCGAGAGCATTCCCGCGGAGAGGTCCATCCCGACGACTCGGTATCCCTCCACGCTGAACCGAGCACCGTCGAGCCCCGGCCCACATCCCAAGTCCGCCACGAGCGCTGAGTCGGGAAGGCTTGCGAGGAAGGCGTCCTCTTGCCGAGCAACGAGTGCTCGTTCCCGGTCCGCTGACGGATCTGGTTCTCTACGTAACGCTTGGCAAGGCGGTCGTACGTGGAACGGTTCGTCGCGGTGTAGTCGTCGGTTTCCTCTGGCTCGCTATCGCTCAATGTCACTGGCACATGATGGTGGGCAGCGGCACTACTTGCGAACCTGGCAATCATTGGCTGACGCGGCACTAACTCGTCGCACGTCACCTCGGCTCTCGGTCCGGGCGCTTCACCTGGGACCTCAGCCCGTGTACTTCAGCGGGGCAGATCCACCGTCCAGCGCGGCGAGCATCGCAGTCTCGCCGAGCTCCTGACCGAGCGACCAGGCGCCGACGCCCGCCAGATGGAGCTCCGAGGCCACGGCGGTCTTCAGGGCCACCGACACCGGGTCGTCGTACCAGGTCTCGTGCCAGTGCCCGGCGCGCTCGAAGGAGTAGTACGGCGTCAGTGACACCGGGTCCCAGCGGCCTCGATGGGCCGCCTGGACGATGCTGGCATAGGTCACGGCGTACGGGGTCGTCGTCGCACGCGCGTGCGGAGCGCCGGAGACGGTCGGGAAGTCGTAGCCGTAGAAGGGGATGCCGAGGACGAGCTTCGTGGCCGGGACGAGCCGAACGTACGCGTCAAGTGCCGCTATGTCGCTCAGCGCGCCCGGCGGTCCCGCGAGCGGGGCGTTCGGCGAGGCGTCCGCGAGGCTCACCATGTCGTAGCCCATGACGAACAGCTGGTCGACGTGACGAGCGATCCCCGCGACGTCGAAGAAGCCCCGCGGGTCTAAGGCGGAGGTCGCGTAGGTGTTGACCACGAGCATGCCCACCGGGTCGGCGACCTTCAGCCGGACGCTCAGGTCCGCGACGAAGGCGTCGAAGGCCGATCTCTCTCGGCCGGCGTGCCCCTCGATGTCGAGGTCGAAGCCGTCCAGCGAATCTGCGGCCGAGAGCGCGACGAGGTCGGTCGCGAGCCGCGTCGCGGACGAGGCCGGCGAGCGGAGGAGACGGGCCACGATCGCCGGCGCGCTCGCGGAGAGCGACACGAGCACCTTGTCGCCGGCGCCGTGGGCGGATGCGACGAACGAGGCGAAGCTCGGTGCGAGCTGGTCTTGCCACGCCGAGCCCGACCGCACGAGCGAGCCCGCGGCCGAGACCTCGATGCCGTAGTAGGACACGATGCTCGTGTCGGCGAGATCCGCTGGAGAGAGCTGAGTGTCGACGCTGCCGGGAACGAAGCCCATCACCTCGTGGCGCCCGAGCGGGGCTCGGAACAGCTGCGCAGGGGTGGCGGGTGCCGGCGCGCCGAGATTGGACGGGAGTGCCGCTGCCAGCTCGGACTCCGCTCCTGCGACCAGGCGCTGCTGAGCGGAGGGAGCCAGACCGGCCGCGGTCACGGCCGGCAAGGCCACGAGCGTGCCGGCGAGCAACGCGCCTAGAGCCACGCCCGAGATGACTCGGGACGACCTACGCACGCCGAGCCGACGGTCAGACGTCGGTGAGGTCGTAGTGACGCTTGACCCCCGGCGAGGCGAGCATGGCTCGCAGCCCGTCCTGCTCGACACGGCCGGCGCGCCATTGCGAGTAGGCGTCCGAGTGCGCGCGGCTCACCCAGTGCTCTTCGACGAGGAACCGGGTCGGGTCGTCCTCGTCCTGCCAGACGGTCAGACCCTCGCAGCCGTCGAAGGCCCGCGTGTCGACCAGGATCTCTCGCAACTTCTCCCTCACGGCCTCGACGCCGTCGGCCGGCGCTTCGACGCTCAGCACCACGAGAATGCTCATGTCTGCCCCCATCGGTCGCGCGCCACCGATCGGAGCGCGATGCGGATGGTACCGTGCCGCGCGTCGACGCACCTCCCACCGAGGCGGACCCGGCGCCCTCAACTACCGGAGCGCCGCCTGGGACGCGTCGGGAGCGAAGGTCGCCGTCGTGGCGGTCGAGCCGGCGAGCAGGTCGGCGGCGAGCACGACAGCTGCTGCTGAGTACGTCGAGCGCTCCCCGACGGGGAACTCGACGCCGTCCGGACCTACGAGCCCCGTCGCATACGCGCCGTCGGCCTGGCGCTGGGATCGCGTCCACGACAAGAGCTCCGCCGCAACCTCGGGCCGCCCGAGACGTACGCACGAGATCGCGCACTCCGCCGTCTCGGCGGTCGTCACCCACAAGCCGTCGGATCGACAGAGCACACCGTGACCCTCGACCACCCACTCGCGCCACCCGCCGTCGAGTCGCGCCTCCCCCTCCGGCCCGGCGATCGCACCGCTCAAGACCGGGTAGTACCAGTCCATCGCGAACTCACTTTTCGCGGCGAACGACCACGGACGCTGCGCCACGGCCTCGGCGAGTCGGCGAAGCGCGAGCTCCCAACGGGCGCGCTCCAGGCCGAGCGCCTCGGCGCAGCGCAACGCCGAGGCGAGGCTCGTGCACGCCGAGGAGCTCGCCGCGAGCAGCGCGAAGGTCCCGGGCGTTCCGTCGGGGTCGATCGCCCAGACCAGCTCGCCACCCGGTCGCTGGTGGCCGACGACCCAGTCGATGGCCGCGTCGAGGGCGGGCCACATCTGCTCGAGGAAGCCCCCGTCGCGTGTCGCGAGGTAGTGGTGCCACACGCCGGCGGCCACGTAGGCGGTGACGTTCGTGTCGAGGCGAGGCTCCTCGACCGTCTCGTCGCTCGCATAGGCGGCGTGCCACGCGCCGTCGCTGCGCTGGGTGGCGAGCAGCCATTCGTAGGCCCGCTCGGCGGCCGGCCGCCTTCCTGTCGCAGATAGGGCCATCGCCGCCTCAACGTGGTTCCACGGATCGCCGTGACCGCCGGCATACCAGGGGATCATCCCGCTCGGGTGCTGCACCGACTCGATCGACGCCGCGGTCGCGTCGATCTCGGCCGCGGCGTAGGGCGCGGGAGCCCTGATCACCCGGCGCGCTCGAAGTAGACGACGAGGCTCTTGCCGAGAACAGGGCCGAGGATGCGCTCAGCCGTACGTGTCACACGAGGCGCCTTCACGATGTCCCACACGAGCAGCCGGTGGTACGCGGCGACGAGCGGGTGATCGGCGCGTGACACGCCCACCAGGCAGCGCAGCCACCAGTACGGCGCGTGTAGCGCGTGCGCGTGGTGCGAGCCGACCGACCGGAGCCCGACCGACCCGAGCCGCTCGCAGAGCTGCGACCGACGGTAGATGCGGACATGGCCGCCCTCGACCTCGTGGTACTCGTGGGAAAGCGCCCAGTTGACGACCTCGGGCCAGTACCTCGGGACGGTGACGGCGAGCACCCCACCGGGGCGAAGGACCCGCGCCAGCTCGGCCATTGCGGCACGATCGTCGAGCAGGTGCTCGAGCACCTCGGCGGCGACGACCCTGTCGAAGCTCGCGTCCGGGAAGGGCAGGGCGGTGGCGTCTCCCCGTAGGACGGAGGATCTCGAGGACGCGTCGAGCTCGCCCGCGTCGCGCATCGCCGCGAGCGTCGCGGCGACCGTGGCGCACTCGCCGGCGTCGGCATCGAACGCGACGACCGCCGCGCCGGCCTTCGCAGCCGCGAACGCGTGGCGCCCCCCGCCACAGCCGAGGTCGAGCACGCGGCTGCCGGGGCCAATCCGGGCGCGGCGCAGATCGACGGTCAGCACGGGCGCGACTTTCCGGCGCCTCGGCCGAGGGACAAGAGCAGCTCGTACTGCTCGGCGGTGCCGCGAGCCGCCTCCTTCCAGGTGAAGCGCTCGAGCACGCGCTCTCGGCCAGCCTCCGCGAGCCGCGCTCCCAGCTCCGGGTCGTCGAGCAGAGTCCTGATCGCCGATGCGAGGGCCTCGGGGTCGCCAGGCGGGACGACGAGCGCGCTCTCGCCGTCCCGCCCAGCCACCTCCGACAGCGCCCCACCGCTCGTCGCGACGAGCGGCACGCCGCACGCCATCGCCTCGGCCGCCGGCAGCGAGAAACCCTCGTAGAGCGAAGGAACGACCGCGACGCTCGACTGCGCGTAGCGCTCGACCAGGCGCTCGTCACTCTCGCCCGAGACGAACTGGACGGCGTCGCCGAGGGCGAGCCGCTCGAGCACCGACGCTGTGGGACTGTCGGCGCGGAGCCGCCCTACGACGACGAGGTGCGCCTCGCCGTGGTCGGTCCGCACCTTGGCGAGCGCCTCCAACAGCGGCACGAGACCCTTCATCGGGACGTCGGCGCTCGCGGTCGTCATGATGCGCCCCGGGATGCGCGTGACGTGCGGAAGCGGCCGGTGCACTGCTGGGTCCACGCCGACGGGCACCACTGCGACGCGGCGGTCGTCGACGCCGAGCTGCTCGACGAGATCGCGGCGCGACGACTGTGAGACCGTGATGATCCGAGGCAGGCGGCGCGCGACGCGCGACTGCATCCCCGCGAATCCGTACCACCTGCGCAGCTGGAGGCGGCGCTGCCAGGTCGGTGCATGCTCGAGGTCGACGGACCGGTCGACGGTGACCGGGTGATGGATCGACGCGATGACCGGCCAGCCATCGGACATCATCTGGACGAGCCCGGTCCCCAGGCTCTGGTCGTCGTGGACGACGTCAAACTGCCCGCGGCGCGAGAGCAGCGCCTGTCTCGCGCGAAGCGAGAAGGTGCGAGGCTCGGGAAAGCCGCCGGTGAACATCGTCACGAGCTCCAAGAGATCGACCGGCGACTCGATCTCGCGTGCGCGCGGGGTCCGGAAAGGTTCCGGCTCGCGGTAGAGATCGAGGCTCGCCAGCCGGACGAGCTCCACCCCGTCGACGAGGTCCGGGTAGGGCTGACCGGAAAAGACGGTGACCTCGTGACCGAGCGCCGCAAGCTCGCGAGAGAGGTGGCGCGTATAGACACCCTGGCCCCCACAGTAGGGATTGCCGCGGTAGACGAGGAACGCGATGCGAAGGGGGCGGCTCTCCTCGCGTCGAGGTCCTTGCGACGGGCCGGCGCTCAGTGGTGGCCCGTCCCGAGCTGGATCGCCTTGACCAAGAGAAGTACCACCGCAACGAGAAGATAGGCGCGCAGCGCGTACATCGACGCCTTGCGCCCACGCGACCAGCGTGGCCGCTCGAGCAGCGCGAGCGGCGGCATCCGCCAGGTGTCACGCGGCAGCTCGGGCTCGTCGGGGTCGACTGGGTGCGCGTTCCGGCGCATCCGGAGCACGACCGCGGCGGCTATGGCGATGCACAGCCCCAGCGCCACGCCGAGACCGTCCACGAGGACCTTGACGTTGATGTTCGGGAAGACGGTCGTCGCCATGAGCACGAGCGAGAGCGCGACGAGCGTCGCGACGATGATTCCGGCCACGACGTTCAGCCATAGCTTGTTGACCCACGGCCCGAGCACGGCCTTGTCGTTGCATAGCAGTAGCAAGAACACCGTGGCGCTCGGGAGCAGCACCCCGGCGAGCGCCTGCACGGACGTCGTGATGAGCCCGAGCGGCGCGTGCGGGATGAGCACGACCGCGGCCGCCACGAGGACGAGCGCGGAGAAGCTCGCGTAGAACTGCTTCGCGTCGGAAAAGGCGCGGTGCAGGGAGTGCTTCATCCCGAATACGTCGCCGAACGCGTACGAGGTGGCGAGCGTCACCGCCGCAGCCCCGATGATCGACGCGTTCAGCAGCACGATGGCGAAGATCGCGCCAGCCCCGTTACCGAGGTAACGGTTGAGCCCGCGCGCCACTTCCCCGGCGTTCGAGAAGTGGCCCGCGAGCGGCGTGTGGCCGAACGCGAAGGCGGCGGTGGCCACGATCAACGTGGCGGCGAACACCGTGATCAGCGAGCCGAGGACGGTGTCGGCGCGCTCGTAGTTGATCCAGCGCGGCGTGATGCGCTTGTCGACGATGTTCGACTGCTGGAAGAACAGCTGCCAGGGCGCGACCGTCGTGCCAACGATGGCGATGATGAGCAGCACGGCGGTCGAGGAGACGCCTCCCTTCACGCCGGGGACGAAGAAGCCGTGCACCATCGGGGCGAGGTGGGGATGGCTGAAGATCACCAACGGGATGACGAGGAAGTTGGCGACGACGAACAACAGCATGAAGCGCTCCCAGCGCCGGAAGCTGCCGCTCGCGGTCATCGCGATGAGGCCGACGGCGGCGACCGGCACGGAGATGTAGCTGCTCACCCCGAAGTAACCGAGGGCCAGGCTGACGCCGATGAACTCGGTGACGATCGTGAGGAAGTTCAACAGGAACAGGTCCCCGACCGAGAACGCGCCCCAGAACTTCCCGAAACGCTCGTTGATGAGCCGCGCGTGGCCGACGCCGGTGACCGCTCCGAGTCGGACGACCATCTCCTGGTTGACCACGAGCACCGGGATGAGCAAGGGAAGCGTCCAGAGAAGGCTCACGCCGAAGTTCTGACCCGCCTGGGAGTAGGTCGCCACCCCACCGGCATCGTTGTCGCCGACCATGACGATCAGCCCCGGTCCGATGATGGCGAGCAGCGTCAGCAGGCGCGCCATCCACGAGCGCCGGGAATCGGAGTCTCCGACGCGGATCGTCCCGAAGGCGCCCTCGATGTCGCCGATGTGTGCTTCGTCGAGCACGGCGCTCCCGCCGCGCGGCGTTGACTTAGTAGTGACGTGGACGTTCTCGGCCATGCTCGGGTGACCTCCCGTCGGCTCGGGCAGTGCGGGTGTTACTTAGGTGCGCGCACTCACCCGAAGTGGGCCGGTCCGAAGGCGCAGAGCCGTCAGGCCACCTCACCGGGAGCATGCGCGCGTCGATGGTCGGGTAACCGACTGTCGGCGTACAGGGTTGCTCCTTCGTCCGCCCACCGGAAGCCCCACCTCCGAGGGAGGTGGCGTCCGCTGGGCGACGGACCCGCCGAGGCTTGCGCCACGGCGCACCTCTCTCGTCAGAGCTTTGGCGCCCGCCGGCGTAGGCGACGGGGCGAGGAAGCCACGTGCCAGCCACTTTGGACCACCCCTTCGTCCGGGGTGGCCTGGTCTGACCCGGAGTGTCTCTCGACAGGTGGGGTCAGTGGCCTGTGTCCGACGAGCCGCCTCACCGAACGAGGTGCGACTGCTTGCCCATGGATCTTACCGCCCGCGGCAGGTGCACTCCACTCCGCCGCTGCGTAGCGACCCGGGTAGATCGGTGACCGGGGGCCGCGGATGGCTGGCGCCCCGAACGACGGGACCGCCAGCGACGGATCGACTTCCGGGTCGGGGCGCGTGATCGGTCGTGATCAGTCGGGCAGCCCCGGCAGGGAGCCGATCCGTCGCGCCAGGTTGACCGCGTGGTCACCGAGCCGCTCGTAGAACCGCGCGAGCAACGTCACCTGCGCGGCCACCGGTGTCGGCATCGCCTCCGCGGTGATCTCTCGTGTGAGGCGATCGTGGAGGATGTCCATCTCCTCGTCGGCGTCGTCGAGCGCTACGCCCTGCGAGGACCGCTCGACGTAGGCCTCGGCGGCGGCACGCCACATCTCGAGCGCCACCTCGGACATCCTCTGCACGATGCCCCGACTCATCGGGCTCATCTGTGCGCCGAGATTGCTCACCGCTCGCTGGGCGATGTGCTCGGCCAGGTCGGCGCTGCGCTCGAGCTCGGGGAGAATGAGCAGCACGCCGACGAGATGGCGCAGCTCGTCGCCGTTGGTGCCGACGCGCGAGATCTCGGCCCAGACGATCCGGTCGAGCTCGGCGGTGAGGTGGTCAATCGTCTCGTCGGCATCGACGATCCGCTGTCCCGTCGCCGCCTCGCCGTTCAACAGTGCGTGCGTCGCCCCTGCGAGCGCCTCGCTGACCAGAGTGAACAGGCGGATCACCTGCTGATCGATGAAGCCCGCAGGGGGACGCGACGAGGACATGACGCAGGACCTTACCTACGTTGAATGGTCAAGTTCGCGCATCGTTCGCGGTCCGTTTACCTGCGCGTCACCTTCTGCTTGCCCTGCAGTCATCTGAAGTCGCGAGAGTGATGCGAGCGAGATGGACGACCCGAGGGTGGCGCACTGGTGCTAGATCGAGACGCGATCCTCGCGAGCACGACGATCTCGACGGCCGTCGACATGCTCAACGATGCTCCGACCAGCCGGTTCCATCGACGAGCGGTCATCGTCTCGGGCGTCGGTTTCTTCACCGACGCCTACGACCTATTCGTCATCAGCACGGTCGCCACACTCGTCACAACCCAGTGGCACCTCAGCACGACCCAGACGAGCTGGGTCACGGGCTCGGCAATCCTCGCCGCCTTCTTCGGCGCGGTGATCTTCGGACGCATCGCCGACATGATCGGCCGTCGGCGGGTCTACGCGATCGTCGCCGGCATCATGATCGTCGGTGCGGTCGGATCGGCAGTGGCCCCCAATTTCGTGTGGCTGGTGATCGCTCGCTTCGTCCTCGGTCTCGGCATCGGGGGTGATTACCCGGTCTCCGCGGTCCTCATGAGCGAGTACTCCAACCGCCTCGACCGGGGACGCCTTGTCGGCTTGGTCTTCTCGATGCAGGCGCTGGGGCTCGTCGTCGGCCCGGTGGTGGCCTTGGCCCTGCTCGGATCGGGAGTCGGCCATGCGCTCACGTGGCGCCTTCTCCTCGGGTTCGGGGCAGTGCCGGCCGCGGCCGTGATCTACCTACGATCGAAAATGCCGGAGTCACCGCGCTTCACCGCACTCGTCAAGGGCGATGTCGATCGAGCGGCGCGGGACGCCTCGTCCCTGTCCGTCGGAGCGGCCGTCACTACCGTGGCCGCCCCCAGACCATTGGCAGCCAAGCGCCTAGGTCTTCGCGAATTTCTCAGCGATCCGCGCATGCTCGTGCTGCTGCTCGGCACGGCGGGCACCTGGTTCCTCTTCGACTACGCCTACTACGGCAACACGCTGTCGTTGCCGGCGATACTCAAGCAGGTCGACGGTCATGCGGCGCTCACCTCCAAGCTCGCGTGGACGCTGGCGATCTTCGTCGTCTTCGCTGTTCCCGGCTATGCCCTAGCGGTGTGGAAGATGGACCGGATCGGTCACCGACGGCTCCAGCTGATCGGCTTCGCCGTGTTGACGGTGGCATTCTGCACGCTCGGCGCGGTCCACGAGCTGACCGCGACCGTCGGGCCGTTCCTCGCAGTGTTCGGCTTGAGCTACTTCTTCGTCGAGTTCGGTCCGAACACGACGACCTTCGTGTTGCCCTCCGAGCTGTTCCCCACCGAGGCAAGGACGACCGGTCACGGCATCGCAGCGGGCGTCGGGAAGCTCGGGGCGTTCGTGGGCGTGTTCCTTGTCCCTCAGCTAGAGAAGCACATCGGGCTTCGCGGCATGCTGCTCGTCGCCGGGGGTGCGGCGGCGCTCGGGGGCCTCCTCACGACCGTGCTGCCGGAGCCTGCCCGTCGCACGCTCGAAGAAGTATCGGGTGAACTGCTCGAAGAATCCCCGGAGGCACTCACCGGTGCCGGGTTGCAATCAGCGAGTCGCTCCGAGGCCGAGCTCGTGGGGACCGGCGCGGTGAGCGACGTCGCCGCTGCCCCGACGAGCAGCGATTCTCCAGCCCAATACGCCCCACAGACGTAGGTCGTGCCGGCGACCGTCGTCGATTGGGAGGCGGCCTCGATCTTCGCGCGGGCGCTACTCCTGGACGGCGGTCATGCCGAAGTCACGGCGCCAGCCGGTCGGCATAAGCAGCTCGAGCACGTCGTCGACGGTCACGACGCCGAGCACGTGCTGGTCGTTGTCGACAACGGGGGTCGCCGACAGGTTGAAGTCGGACATCCGGCGGACGATGGCGAGCAAGTCGGCGTCGGCACGGACCGTCACCGGGTCCGGCTCGACGACATCGCCGAGCCGGGCGTCGGGCTCGGACTTGACGAGCCGGACGATGGACGCCGTGCCCACGAGCCTGCCCTGGTCGTCGCTCGCGTAGATCGTCGACAAGGTCTCCGGTGGTGCTTCGCTGGCGCGCACCGCTTCGAGCGCGCCGGCGACCGAGGTCGTCTCCGCCAGCAGGAGAAAGTCCGGGCTCATGAGGCCGCCGGCGGTCTCGGGGTGGTAGCTCAGCAGCGACCGGACCTTGGCCTGCTGCTTGGCGGGAAGTGCCTCGAGCACCGGCATCCGCCGCTCCTGGTCGAGGTCGGCGAGGAGGTCCGCGGCGTCGTCGGGTGCCATCGTCGCGAGCAGGCGAGCAGCCTCCTCGTCGGAGCGCGAGCTGAGGAACTCCCGCTGGTGGTCCGGGTCGAGCTCCTCGAACACGTCGGCCTCGAGCTCGTGGTCCTGGCCCACGGCCTCGATGATCTCCTCGCCTTCCTCGTGGGAGGCCGCTTCGACGAGGTCGGCGATCTGGGCCGGTCTCAGTCGGGCGAGCTTGCGATAGGGGATTCTCATGCGTGCCGAGGGCACGTGCGCGACGAACGGCTCGATGCTCTCCCAGTCGACTATCGGCCCCGGGCCGATCTTCCGGGCGAGCGGGCGCGGCAGGATGCGGCGGAGAACGCCGCGGCTCGACGGGTCGACGCCGACGACGCGCCACGTTTCGTCGACGCAAGCGAGCTCGATCTCGTTGGCGCGTATCAATCGGGCACCGACGACGTTGATCAGGTGGCGCGACGACAGGTCACGGGCGAGCAGCAGCTCGCCCGGCCGGCGCTCGAACTTGCCGAGGTTGACCGTCTCGCCCTCGAGCCGCGCGCCCTCGGACGTGAGCTTCGAGATGCGCCAGATCGGTACGAACAGCTCGCGCCCACCGATGCTCGCGACGAGCCCGGAGACCGGAGGATGTGCCTCGCCGCCCGGCCGCACGATCGCGTCCTCGACGCGCCCCACGCGCTCCCCTCTCCCGTCGAGCAGCGGACTACGGACGAGGCTCGAGAGATGGAGGATCGTGAGTGCCATCAGCGCACGACCCGCGGGGACCGACGCTTCGGTGTGACCACACGCTCATCGTAGTTGGCGGTCGGGTCATGGCGGGCGGGCGGCCGTCGGGGACGCGCCGCAGCGTGAACGCGCGATCACCGGTCCAGCGCTGCGATGACGTCGTCAGTCGTAGCGAGCTCCGCGATCCTCGGGAAGATCACCTCGACGCTGTCGGCATGCGCGCCGGCCACCCGGTCGGTCACGGCGTCGGTGACCACGGTCAGTCTCGTTGGCGGCGCGGGCGGTCGACTCGACACCGATGCTCGTGGAGATGCCGGCGAGGACGATTCCGCTGATCCGCCGGCGGCGCAGCTGCAGGTCGAGCTCCGTGCCGTAGAACGCGTTCCAGGCCCGCTTCGTGATCTGCAGGTCGGCGTCGCCGATCTCCAGCTCGGGCGCAGCTCGGCCCAGTCCGGACCCGAGGGGACCACCGGTCCGCTCGCTGCAGTGCGTGTGCGCAAGATGTCGCGACCGTCGGGAGAGAAGGTGACCCGGACAGCGACCACGAGAAGGTCATGGCTCCGGAAGGCTCGCGCCAGACGGGCCGCCCGGTCGACGACCTCGTCTGCGCGATGCACGGTCAGCACGGCGGTGACGCCGCGCTGCAGATCGATGAGGACGAGGGAAGTGCCGGGATCGAGCGTGGTGGGCACGGGGCCCTCCGGTCTAGACGGCGACCTGCACCTGTCGACTGTGCGCAAGGCCTCCGGTGCCCGGTGACCAGGTATTTTCCAGGAGCAAGTCGCGCTCGGCGCGCCCGCTGGGGGCGTCGGGCACCCGACCGCCGTGTCGCGAAGGGCCCGTTCGGGCCCGCGCTGGATAGGGTAGGACTATGCGCTACCGCACTCTCGGAACCACTGGCATGCAAGTCTCGACGTACTGCCTCGGGGCGATGATGTTCGGCGAGTGGGGCAACCCGGATGCGGGCGACGCCATCCGTATCATCCACGCTGCGCTGGATTCCGGCATCAACTTCGTGGACACCGCCGACGTCTACTCCCATGGCGAGTCCGAAGAGATCGTCGGCAAGGCGCTCTCGGGACGTCGGGACGACATCGTGCTCGCCTCGAAGGTCCACGGCGTTATGGGCGACGACCCCAACCACAAGGGCAATTCACGGCGCTGGATCATCCGCGAGGTCGAGGCGAGCTTGCGCCGGCTCGGCACGGACTACCTCGATCTCTACCAGATCCACCGACCGGACCCGACCACCGATATCGAGGAGACGCTCTCGGCGCTTTCGGACCTCGTCCACCAGGGCAAGGTGCGCGCCATCGGGAGCTCGACCTTTCCCGCCGAGTTGATCGTCGAGTCGCACTGGGCCTCCGAGCGCAGGGGCCTCGAGCGCTTTCGGTGCGAGCAGCCGCCGTACTCGATCTTCGTGCGCGGTATCGAGGAGTCGGTGCTGCCGACGTGCGCCCGCTACGGCATGGGCGTGATCGTCTGGAGCCCGCTGGCCGGAGGGTGGCTGACCGGCAAGTACCGCTCGGCCGGCGACATCGATCTGACGAGCGGCCGAGCGAGCCGAATCCCGGCTCGCTTCGACCCGGAGCTGCCGGGCAATCAGCGCAAGCTCGAGCTGGTCGGTCAGCTCGACAAGGTCGCGACCGACGCCGGCATCTCGCTGACTCACCTCGCGATGGCCTTCGGCATCGCCCACCCCGCGGTCACCTCGGCGATCATCGGACCTCGCACGATGGAGCAGCTCGAGGACGTGCTCGCCGGCGCATCGGTCGAGCTCGACGACGCGGTCCTCGACCGAATCGACCAGATCGTCCCGGCGGGCACCAACTTGAGCACTCTCGACTCCGGCTGGATTCCTCCGTCGCTCGCCGAGTCATCGCTTCGGCGCAGGCCCCCTGGACAGCGCGCCGCCAGCTGAGCGCTGGGAATAGCCCAACATCGGCGGTACGCTTCGTCCCACCGACGCAGGTCGAGAGGACGAGAATGGGAATCCAGGTCTGCACCGGCGCGGTGATGATGTGCTCGTTCGGCATGGCTCCGAGCGTGCTCGACGTCGAGCCGATCTCCGGCGTGATCGTCACCACTCCTGCGGCGACGATCATCGACATGGTCCCCTTCCTCAACATCGAACCGTTCGGCATGTGCATGAGCGAGATGAACCCCGAGGTCATCGTCGCGACGGCCGCCGCTCTCGGCGTGCTCACGCCGATGCCGTGCATCCCGATCCCGGTCGCACCGTGGGCCCCCGGCTCCCCGACTGTCCTCTTCGGGGGCATCCCGGCACTCACCGACGACTCCATCTGCGAGTGCATGTGGGGCGGGATCATGACGATCGACGACCCCGGCCAGTTCGAGGTCGAGGTCGAGTAGCGGCCGTTGCGGCCGCGCGGGCGTCAGCCGGCTCGTAGCGGGACGAGCGACCGGGCGATCCTCACGAGGTCGTCGGCCGAGAGGACCGACGACTCGAGCTCGACGTACGTGCCCGATCTCTTCGCCCGGACACGTGGCCGCGAGCTGCCGCCGACGGGCTGATCGCAGACCTCGCAGTCCCCGACCGATCGCCAGTGCTCGGACGAGCGCGTCGGCAGCTCCCCCGACGACAGCTGGATTCGCAGGTTCCCCCGCAGCCCGTCGGTCCGGGGCAACGGATAGGTCACGGTGGCGCGCGGGGCGCCCGTGCCCCTCCGGGACGGGGCGACGATCGCCACGTGCGGCGCGGCCGAGCTCGGTGGGGGGTCCGGGACGAGCACGGTGAAGCCGACCGACGTGGCGAGGTCCTCGAGCGAGAGTCGCCGGCTGACGGGCCCCGGGGAGGAAACATGGTCCGCTGCGGCGCGGTCGGGAGTGAAGAGCTGAGGCGGCATGGGCTCGTCGAACGCGACGAGCGTCGTCTCGACGCGCCGGAAGGGTCGACCCGCGGCGAGGGCGACGAGGGAGAGCACGACGGCCCGCTCGGCATCGACCACGACCTGGTACTCGTCGGCACCGCGACCGAGCTCGGCGATCAGCGCTTGGGCGCCTGGGCGCTCACTACCGGGCCGGGCCCGGACGACGTAGGCGTCCCGGCCGAGGAAGTGCGCGGGAGCCGCCTCCACGAGATCGAGATCGGCTACGAGCCGGGAACCCTCGACGAGCACCACCGCCGGGCCGATCAACAGCGCCACCGAGCGGCTCTCGCCGCCGCCGGTAGAGCCGAGCGAGGGAGAGGTCCGCCACCAGCGCGGACCTTGGGCGACGACGGTGACCGTCTCGTTGCCCGAGGTGTATTCGCTGCGAAGCAGCACGAGACCGCCACGCCAGAGTCGCCAGGTCTGTTCGCGCTCGCCGAGTGCCTCCTCGGCTCGCGCCGACACTTTGACGGCGAGAGGTCGTAGCGCCGAGCGCACCCGGGCCGTATGGGAGACGAGCCTGTCCTCCCATGCCCTGCCCTCGGCACGAAGTGACTCCCAGGTCGGCGTGCCCGAAGCGAGACGATCACGGGCCTCGTCGAGCGCAGTCATCAGCCTCCGGTGCCGGTCGGGTTGGAGGAGCTAGGCGGTCCACCGGAGCTGCCGAGCTGGGCCGTACCGAGCAGCGACGTGTTCGCGCCGCAGGACGTGGTGGAGCTCGAAGCACACGTGACCGTCATGACGAGCGTGTCGCCTTGGTTGAGGACCAGCGGCGTCGTCAGGTTGAACGTCTCCGACGCAGTCGAGCTCGAGAGCGAGAGGTCGAACAAGTAGTTGGGCGACGACGAGCCGGGGGGCTCGATGCCGACCTGGGCGATGCTGCCCGGCGCGGCGATCGTGACGTTCTGGATGCTGAGCGTCGAGATGAAGAGCGTGTTGTTGTTGGGCACGGTGATCGACTGCTGGGACTGCTGCCCCGCAGGAGCAGACGCCTTGATCGCGCTGACGTAGGAGCCGGCGGCGATCTGGTTGCCTGTCGGTGCCAGGGTCGTCGTGGTTGTCGTGGTGCTGCTCGCCGAGGTCGTGGTCGCGGGTGTCGTCGACGTGGTGGTCGGCGGCACGGTCGTTGTCGTCGTGCTCGAGGTGGTCGTGGTGCTCGACGTGCTTGTCGCCCCGGGTGACGTGGTCGTGGTCGTGGCAGTCGTGCCTGGCGCGGTGGTCGTGCCCGTCTTGGACGAGCCTCCATTGGAGGAGCTCGAGCTGGAGCTCGAGCTACCGCCGGCAGGCTTGTTCGACTGCGCGTTGACCTTGCTCGAGACGGCGTTCACCTTGCTCTGGGTCTTGGCGAGCTGCTGCTGGGTGTTGGCGTTCGCCTTCTGCTGGGTCTGGATCGCCGGCTGGACTGCGGCGACGGCGGCGTTTTTCACCGTCGGTCGGATCACGAGGAACCAAAGGCCCACGAGTGCCAGGATTCCGAGCCCGGCGAACGAACCCTTCGGGAGCAGCGCCCGTTGGATGAGCGTCGCGTCCAGGCTGATGAGCTCACCGTTCTCCGGCTCGACCGTCACCTTGAAGCGCGACTGGCGCTGCGGCCCACGCAGATAACGACGCCTCGGCATGATCTTCAGCCGCGCGAAGTTCGCCGTACCCGGCTGGAGGATGAGCTTGCGGGGACGGACTGTGATGACGAGGTTGTCGGAGGGGTCGCGGCCCCGGACGACGGCGGGGACGGCGACATTGCTACGGTTGTCGACGGCGATGCCGAGCTTGCCCTTGCGCCGAGCCATCGTCGAGCTCGGGATGAGCTCGGCGCTGATCTCCTGGAAGGGCGCCAGAACGAGTGCGCCCTCCTCGACGACGGCCCCCTCGGGGTCGTTGGCAGGGACCACGGCAACACCGAAGGGCATCGTCCCTGGCGGCATGTGCCAGGCACGCGGCGGCCGGAATGTGATGGTGACGTCCTGCTGGGTGTTGGGGAAGAGCGAAAGGGTCGACGGCTCGACCGTCGTCCACTCGGCGGTCTCTCCGACGACGTGCAGGCTGAACGACTCGACGATCGTACCGACGTTGTGCACGCTCGCTTGGCAGGTCGCTTCGCCACCCGGCTCGACCTCGAGCCGGGTGGTCCTCAGGATGACGATTGGCGCGCTCATGTTGCCCCTTATCCAGCAGCCCGTTGGCTGACGATCGTCTGGACGGACTCGTCCTCCAACTGGTTCCCTGATGTCTTGGCCACGTTCACGATCCAGTACAGGTCCGAATCCAGCTTTCCATCGGTTGGTTGGACGACCGTACCGGATGGCCAGGTGACCGAATCGCTCGGATCACCGTAGATCGTCACGGTCGAGAACGGAGTGGGCGTTCCCGAGGTTGGCACCGGAACGGTCGAGATGATCGTGTTGTTGCCTGAGATGACAGCCGAAGCCAGCGGCAAGGCAGCGTTGTACTGCAACATCTGTGCATAAACGGTGTCGGTGCCCGTTCCGACGACGAACGTATTGTTGCCCGCGCCGCTCACGAGCCCGAAGATGTTTCCGAAAGCTCCTCCCGTGTACACACCCGAATAGGCCGTCGGTGGCACGACCGATCCACCGTAGAGGTCGACATTCGCCGCCTTGGAGCCGTCGAGATAGTCGCTGCCCGCCGCACTTGCGTACAAGCGCGCGGTGCTGCCGGTCCCGGCAATGAGCGTCTGTCCCGCCGCTCCGGCGATGAGCGTGTCGACGCCTCCACCAGCCGAGCCGACAACTCGCGTCACTCCACCCAGCGTGTCCGTCGTGGAGCTACCGAACTTGTAGGCCGAATTCGGGTTGACGGCATTCGCAGGATTTCCGCCGTCGCACGCCGCTGTGGTCCCGCTTCCGGTCGCAGAAGAGGACAAGTTGATGCACACCCCCTGATTGCTCGTGCCGTTAGGCGCCACGAGCTGGTAGTCGACCGTGCAGCCGGGACCGGTGCAGGTGATCGTGTCGGCACCGGCGCCCGAGTACACGATCGCGGGGCCGGCAGAGGTGATGTGATCGGTGCCACCGTTCGCCACGATCACGTCCGAATACGTCGATCCGTTCACCTGCAGGAAGTCCGAAGGCGAGTTGATCGTGCCGGTGTGGGTACCCGTTATCCACCCACCGGTGATCTCGCCCGCGCTCAGCTGAAGCGTGCCCCCACCGGGTAATTGGAGCGTGGCCGATCCCCCGAGATTGACATTCATCGCCGCCGGCTCGCTCGACAGGTCGAGGATCGACGTTCCCGAGCCCGGGTTGATCGTAAACGTGCCACCTCCGGGGACGTAGGTGTCCGTGCCGGATCCGCCGTTGAGCGCTCCGCCACCGGCGCCGCCGATCAGTGTCTCGATGCCCGATCCCGCGGTGATGTCGACCGAGCCGGCACCGCCGTCAAGGGTCTCGCTCACTCCGGCAGTGGCGGCCCCGTTGATGAACTCCGTACCGAAACCGCCGACGATCGTCCCCCCGAAGGGCGAGCCGGTGATGCTCTGGATCGTGCCGGGGACGACGAGAAGGAGCCCCGCGCCGCCGGTCTGCTGGAACGATCCGTCGAGGAGATCGAGGTTGACGGCTGAAGCGGCATTGGAGAGGGAGATGCCATTCGCCTGGCCCAGTCCGCCGTTGATGATGTTCGTCCCGCCGGTGACGATGAAGAGATTGTCTCCCGCGGCACCGCCCACGAGGATGCCGGGCGTCGTCGTGCTCGCCCTCAGCTGGTTGCCAAGGGCATCCGCGCCGACGACGTTCTCCATGTTGTTCGCGGTCAGGGTGTACGTGGACTGAGATCCCCCGGCGACCGCCACCGTCTCGGAGTTGGTCGCGTTGTTGAGGTTGACAGTGACGAGGTGCGTGCTGTTGGAGAAGTCGATGGTGTCGCTCCCTCCGCCACCGGTCACAATCAAGGTCGCGAGGTTCGACGCGCCTGCGACGAACGTGTCGTTGTTGGGGCTACCCGCGATCGTGCCCATCGCGCTGAACGTGTCGCCGTCCGTAGAGCTCGAGCCGCAGGGAGCGTTGGCGAAGTTCGCGGTGCTAGTCGTGCCCAGGCAGAACGTCACGCCGACGCCGCCGGAGCCGATGCTCGCATAGCTGATCGACGAGGGTGTTCCGTTGCCGATGAAGTCCAGATCGGGGAGGCTCGCGTCCGCGGCGAACGCCACCGAACCGGTCGCCGCCGAGGCGTCGAACGTGGTGAACCCGGCTCCGAAGGTGCCGAGCGTCGTCACACCGTTGACGACGCTCACGGTCGGACTGGTCGCCGTCACGCTCAGCGTCCCGGTCGGCGAGGGCAGCACGACCTTGCCGAGCCCGTCGGTCGTGATCGTACCGAGGATCTCGGTGAACGAGCTGGTCTGCGCACCGGCAACCGCCACCGTGCTCGCCGACGAAGGTGAGTTCGCGAGGGTGACGGTCACCTGCACTCCTGGCCGGTCCACGACGAGCGAGCTGCCCGCACCGTTGCCCACCAGGCTCAGGCTGGCGAGGCTCCCGTCCGTGGAGAACTGGATCGCCCCGCTCGCGCCCGACGCTGCGTAAACCGTGAAGCCACCAACCTTCGCCAAGGTCGTGGTCGGGGCCGACGCGCCGACGGAAAGGGTCCCGATGCCGCCGGCGATCGCGACGAAGGTCGTGTTGCCCACGCCAGGGGTCGGAACCGTAACGGTGTTCGTCCCCGATCCGCCGGTGATCATCCCGCCGATCCCGCTGTAGACGACCGTGCTCGAACCGTCGGTCGCGGTGCCGCCTCCTGCGCTCGTCGGCGACAGGTCGACCGCGCTGCCCCCGGAGAACGTGAGCACCGTGGACGCGCCGTTCCCGATGAAGTGAAGTCCAGCGACGCTGCCGTCGGTGGAGAAGGTCGTCGTCGCACTGCCCTCGGCGGTGAACGTCGTGAAGCCGGACAGGGTGTCGGGGCCCGAGCCGGAGTTGACCGTGAGCACGGTGGAGAGCGCATCGACCGTCACCGAGCCCGTGCCGGGCAGGTCGACAACTGCTCCGGGCACGCCGGTGATCGTGCCACCGACTCCGGTGAAACTCGTCGTTCCCGTCCCGACGTAGGTTCCGGCACCGGCAGCCGTTCCCAGCGTCAGGGTCCCCGTACCGGTCACCGTGATCGTCGTGGACGTGCCGTTGCCCGTATAGGTCTCGTTCGTGCTGCCGTCGGTGGAGAGCGCCACCGCCCCGGTCACCGACGAGAGATTGAACGCGCCGAAGCCGCTGCCGAAGCTGCCGAGGACCGTCGTTCCGCTGTCGGCGACCTGGGTCACCGAGTTGACCGTGCCGAACGACAGCGTCCCGGTCAACGTCGGCAGGATGACGGTGTTCGTCCCGCTCCCAGTCGTCGTGATCGCACCGAGCAGGTGGGTGATGCTCGTCGTCTGCTCATTCGCGATCAGCACGGTGGTAGTCGCGGACGACGAGTCGGCGAGTTCGACGGTGACCGCGTCGGTGGTCGTCGACGGCTGGACGGCGAGGGTGCTGTTCGCCCCGTTCCCGGTGATCGTCACGGCGAGCGATCCATCGGTCGTGAAGTCCACCGAGCCGACGGCCGCCGAGGCGTCGAACACCCGGAAGCCGGAGAGGATCGCCCACGTCGTCCCGGGAGCCACGGTTCCGACCGCCACACTCTCGGCTCCTGCGGAGAGGTTGACGAACGTGATGTCACCACTCGTCGGCGTCGGCACCGTGATGGTGTTCGTGCCTGCTCCGCCGGTGATCGTTCCGCCGATCCCGGCGTAGGTAAGCGTCGTCGAGTTGAGCGTCGCGGTGCCCCCGCCGGCGCTCGTCGGCGAGATATCGACAGGATTGGCTCCGGAGAACACGATCGTCGTGTGCACCCCATTGCCTGTGAAGCTGAGCCCTACGAGGGAGCCGTCGGTGGTGAACGTCGTGGCGGCGGTGCCCTCGGCCGCGAACGTCGTGAAGCCGGAGAGCGTCTCGGCGCCCGAGCCCGGCGAGACGGTCAGGCTCGACGTCCCAACCGTGACGCGGACCGTTCCGCTACCGGGCAGGTGCACCGAAGCGGTCGAGACTCCGGTGATCGTCCCACCGACGCCCATGAAAGTCGTCGTGGCCGTGCCGGTATAGGTCCCTGCGTCGGCGGTCGAGGCGAGCGTGAGGGTGCCCGACCCGGTGATCGAGAGCGTCGTGTTGCCGCCATTGCCGGTGAAGGTCACCGTCGCGCTTCCGTCCGAGGACAGCGTCACGGTCCCGGTGGCGGCGGCTGCGGAGAACGACGTGAAGCCAGCTCCGAAATTACCGTAGGCGGTCCCGCCGACCGAGACGCTCGTATCGCCGCCCGAGGCAGCGAAGGCCACGGCTCCCGTAAGCGCCGGCAGGGTCAACGTCCCGCTCCCGTCGGTAGCGATGGTCCCGTCGATGCCCGCATAGGTCACGGTATTCAAGCCGTCCGTCGCCGTTCCCCCACCCGCGCCGCTCGGCGCGACGTCGACCGCGTTGGTGCCGGAGAAGGTGAGCGCAGAGTTGGCGCCGTTGCCGGTGAAGCTGATGCCCGCGATGGAGCCGTCGGTCGTGAACGCGATGCTCTTGGTGCTGGTGACCCCTGAGGCGTCAAAAACGGTGAAGCCGGAGACGCTCGCCCAGATCGTGCCCGGCGAGGTCGCGCCGACGGCGACCGTCTCACCGCTCGAGGTCGCTGAGACGAAGGTCGTGTTGGTCGAGGTGGGCGCGGGCACGGTGACGGTGT
>JAODBO010000066.1 GCA_025464005.1 Acidimicrobiaceae bacterium
ACTCCAGATCTCGCCGGTCGCGTCGCTCGGGATCCGACGCAAAAGCGACGTGGCGGACTCCACAGGCGAGATGAGCGTGCCCTTCTCGTATGACTCGATAAACCGCTCGTGGAGTGCGGCGCCGACGTCCTCTGGCGCTTGGCTCCGGATCCAGCCCTGCATCGCGGTGTCGACACCACCCGGCCGATAAGCGTTGACGGTGACGCCGGAACCCTCGAGTTCGGCGGCGAGGTTGAGAGTATGCGCTTCGAGCGCGGCCTTCGACGTCACGTAGGCGTTCGCGCCGATCATGCTGCCCGGCCGCGCCGCTACACCGCTCGAGACGTTGACGATCCGACCCCAGGAGCGGTCGAGCATCTGTGGAAGGAGGCCGAGCGTGAGGTTGACAACCCCGACGAGATTGACGCTGATAGCGGCACTCCACTCGTCGACGTCGATCTTCGTCGAAGGGCCGAGCGGCCAGACGACCCCGGCGTTGTTCACGAGGATGTCCACGCCACCGAATGCGTCGAGCACCTGGTTGATCGTATCGGTCACCGCCACAGGATCACCGACGTCGGTCGGGACGGCGAGCGATGTCCCGCCGAGCTCGTGTGATCGCTCGTCGACCTCGCCGAGCTGATCCTTGGATCGTGCGAGGAGCGCGACGCGTGCGCCCGCGGCGACGAGCCCGAGAGCGATTGCGCGACCGATGCCTCGACCGGCACCGGTGACGACCGCCGTCCGTCCCTCGAACGGACGACCCGCGTCAGTGCTCACAGCGCGTCGAGCGCGGCGAGGATCTCCGCGGGCTCAGAACGTGTCGTGTAGTCCGGGTGGACATCGATCCACTGCACCGTGCCGTCGCCGTCGAGGATCACCGTCGTCGGCATCGGCAGTGCGGTCGTCCCATCGGCGTTGAACGCGCTGAGGTCCATGCCGTGGGCGAGCTGGGCTTCGAGCGCATCCAGTGACGGAGCCGTAAGGACTCCAAGTGCACGGGCGAGTTGGTTGCCCGGATCGGAGAGTACGGCGAAGGTCAGGTCGTCCTTCTCCACCATCGAGAGCGAGCCGTCCGGCTTCTGCGGGCTGATCGCGACGAGCGGAATGCCGCGCTTCGCGAGTTCCGGGAGAAGCGCGGCCTCGTAGGTTCGGAGCGCGATGTTGCAGAACGGGCACCACACACCTCGGTAGAAGACGAGGACAGCGCCGCCGCTGCCAGCCGCCGCAAATAAGGAGGTCGCCGCGCCGTGCGCGTCGAGCAGTTCGACGTCGCCCAGCTTCGACCCCACGGCCATGATGCCGGTGGGCGCGCCGTTGGCGGCGAGCGCCGCCTGCTCCGCTTCGAACGGGCTCAGAGGAGCGCCCTCAGGACGTCGGGGCTGATCAGCCCGCATCGCGCCTACCTGCTCAGCGATCGTCACGGTCATGCGTTGCGCTCCTCACTGTCGTCGAGTGTTGTGACGTCGATGCAACCACCTGGAACGTGAGCGTCCGCGAGCGCGCGATTCTTACCTCGCCGATCGACGCGGAGGGAAACGGGAGGAACCCTTGAGGGATCGCATCACTCCCCGGCATCACCACGATCGCCCCCGATAAAGACGGCGTTCAGTGTTCTGGCCGGGTTGAACTTGCCCGGCCGTGAGGCGCTTCTTCCCAAACGACCACAATCAGCCCAGCTCCGAATGAGTTCGGGTCGCGGCGACTGCGAGGAGATGCTCGGGGGACTCAGCGCCTCGTGGAATGGCCATCGTGAGCGGGGATCTCGTCGTCCAATCCCTTGCGTCGGACAAGGCAGCCGGACGAAGAACTGTTCGGCACCTTCCCAAGCTCATCGAGCCTGCCGCCTCGCTCGCCGTAGACACCAAGCGCTCGAGGGCCGGGAGCAACATCGCTCCCGGCCCTTGCACAATGGGGAAGTCTTTCGACTAGAACCCGGTGGTCACGATGCCAGCGGGGTGAGCACCGGCCGGAACCGACACAGGCGAGCTGGGAAGCGCCGTGAGCGTCCCGCCATTGTTGATGGCGAAGGCGCCCACAGTGCCGACCCGGCTCTCGTTCACGTACAACGTGCGTCCGTCAGGGCTCACGCTGGGGTCAGTTGCGCCAACCCCGGCAGAGTTGCTGACAACGGTGCTGCCGACGAGCGTCAGGGACCCGTTGGGTGCGATCTGGTAGCTAGAGATCTCACCCGATCCGGTGTTCACCGCGAACAGGTAACTGCCGTCGGGGGTGATGGCGACCCAACACGGCGCCGTCTGGTCGTCAGCGAACGGACTGGCTCCAATAGAGGTCAGTGACCCGTTGAAGGCGACGCTGTAAGCGGAGACCGTTCCGGTGCCGGCCCCGACATTGTGGGCGTTGGAGACGAACAGCTGCTGGGGATTGGTCGGCCGAAACTCACTGCCGAAGGGCCCAAACCCCTGGGCGGGGAAGGGTGCGCCAACGGCCTCGGTCAGAAGCCCGTTCCTCCCGACAGCAAAGCTGTCGATCTCCGAGGTTCCCACCCGGGTCCCGACCAGGTTGGTACCGGTCGAGTTGAAGAGGACATCGCCAGGCTGCGAACCATTTGGAAGAGAGACAGTCGAGTTGGCCAGCAGCTGGAGCCGTCCGGACGGAGACAGGGTGAACCCGGTGTAGTTCGGTCCCACAGCACCGGCATTGGCGACGTAAACGAGACCGTCATGCTCGGCGACGCTCACCGGCGTCGGACCATCCGAAGAAACCACTCCATTGGGCACCAGTTGCAGATCGCCATCTTGATGGATCCGCAGAACCGACAGCTGGTTGCTGCCCGCGTCCACCGCAATCAGGAAGCGACCGTCGCTCGTCACCTGAAGCGCGCCCTGCGATGCCAGCCCACCGGCAGCGCCTGTGCCTGCGCCGCCAGCTGCGAAGGGAGACGCCGCAAGCGGCGTGAGGGAACCGTCCAGGTGGCGATCGAAACCGCTGATCGTGTTCGTCCCCGCGGTGTTGTCATCGAGATAGACGTGACCGATGACCGGAGAGAACCCCCCGCTGCCGATGGGGGCTGCACTCGCCGCGCCGGCACCCAGTGTGCCGAGAAGACCGAAGCCACCGAGTGTTGCAACGCCGAGCGCCAGTCGCTTGGCCTTGAGCAGTCGCTTTCGCATGATGATCCTCACCTCCGCTTTCTCGCGGGGTCGAATTACCCCACACAATCACTGTCCTGGCGTAGGGGCAGAGCGTTACAGTCCTCGAACAGACTGGTCGGACCAGTTCGGCGAACGAACGCACACGTGACGGAATGGGGAGAGCATCCTTCTCCACTTGCATGGTCAGAACCGCTCTGCGCGTTCTTGTCGCCCTGGAACGTGGACATCCCAAGATGTGGCTATCGGTGAAGTCGATGTGCGACGAAGGCTGTGAGGACGAGCGGCAGTCTCCCGCGATCGTGGTACCGGACGCAGTGCTTGGGGGTCGAGACGCCTTCGGTCACGTCGCTAGTTACGGACCGCACCGATCACATCGCTGCCGCAGGCCGACCCAAATGGCCCTGGAGGTGCCATTCGCGTCACGGGGAGGGCTTCATGACTGGAACCTCACTTGGGCACTGGCGCCAAGCGTGGCGGGTTGGAAAATCTCATCCTCGAGAGCAGATTTCACCACGGCACTTCACGTCCGGGAACGAGGGCACCGGTCCTCGTTCGACGCGCGCTCAGCCCGGGCGGGATTTGCCACACGGAGCCACCGTCGCCGGTGCAGACCAGCACCTCACATCTCGTAGGCGACCAAAGCTACGGCAGGAGGCGCTCGGTAAGATCTGGACCAATATCGCCACTAACCGTTCGTGGTCATCTGCTTGGCGTCACACCTGGGAGTTTTGGTCAGGTCACCGGGTAGCACAATTGCGGAGTTTCCCGATTCTGGGCTTCCCCGGCATCAACCAGGACTAAAGGAGCGTCAATGGCGCTGCCCGCCCCCAAGGGACACGTTGCCGTCCATCCTCGTGACGTCACCGGCCATCGTGTCACTCGTTCGGGCTATGGCTCGACTCATGCCGGATGATGCCATCGGTCTCGTGCGACACCTTCGCAAGGACGCCGGTAACTGATGGGCAGACCCCGGACGCCTACCGGTGACGATGAACTTCTGGAACAGCTCAGAGCAGGCGACGAGGAGGCGTTCGTCGCCCTCGTTGGGCGCCACAATCGCGCTCTCTTTTACGTAGCCCGCTCCTTCGTGCCAACCGACGCGATTGCTGAAGAGGTAGTCCAGGACACCTGGATGGCAGTGGTGCGAGGCTTAAGCAAGTTTGAAGGTCGATCCTCAATCAAGACCTGGCTAGTGACTATTGCAATCAACCGGGCGCGCTCGGCTGGTGCACGGGAAAGCCGCGTTCTCCCTCTGAGCAGGTCCGAGGCTGCAGTCGACCCCAACCGATTCGACACAAACGGTCTCTGGATCACTCCACCAAAGTTTTTTGCGGAAGACGCCGACGACCGAATGATCGCGGGGCTGCTGTCGGAGAGAATCCGTTCGTGCCTCGGCAACCTTCCCGAAAGTCAGCGCCAAGTCGTAACGCTGCGAGATGTCGAGGGACTTGATAGCAAGGAAGTATGTCATCTGTTAGAAATCTCTGAGATCAATCAGAGGGTTCTTTTGCATCGGGGCCGAAGCCGACTCCGTCAGGATCTTGAAATTGAGTTCGGAAGGGTCCAGTGATGTTCCGACGTGAACGGGAGATCATCTGTCAACAAGCAATAGAGCTCGTCACCGATTACATCGAGGGCTCAATGTCGCGTGCCGACCGTCGCAAATTCGAGGCTCACCTCTCCTCGTGTCCGCACTGCACGGCGTACCTCGCTCAGATGCGGAGCACGATTCAGCTAACTGGACGGCTTAGATCGGAAGAGTTGCCACCCGAAGTGAGAGAAGAGCTTGTATCGCTCTACAGCCAGTGGTGCAGTGGCTGAGCTGACCGCGGTTATCTTTTTGCGGATGCCTGCGAGCGCGGCTGTTTCAGGTCTGCGCGAATCGCGTGCGCTCGACCGGGGTCGTGATCACCGCACCGCGCGCGTCGTTCGGAAACGCTGACCGTGCGGCTCTTGCACAGGGACCTGGCATGCCAACAGGCCGTCGAGCTGGTTACCGACTATCTCGAAGGAGCCTTGTCCCGGCGCGACCGTCGCCGATTCGAGGCCCATCTGCGTGGGTGCCCGAACTGCCCGGCCTACTTGGAACAGATCAGGACGACCATCCAGCTGGCCGGCGCGATCGAACCGGACGACCTAACTCCAGAGGCACGAGCCGATCTCATCGGACTCTACCGACGCTGGCGGTCCGAGTAGCACCCAGAGGCTCGAATCAGACTCTCCGATCTCGTCGGCACCTCGCAGTATGCAGATCGTGAATGCGAGGTTCTCTAAGACGCGGCGGCCCAGGTCGAGGTCGCCATCGAGGCGAATCGTGTCGACCCCTGACCGGGCATCCGCGCGCCCGCCGGCGACCCTGACGAAAACGGTCGACGGGAGATAGAGCGTGGCAGTGGCGGGACGATCGATCTTATTGACCGGCAGCGCGTCGAGGTAGTAAGACGACTGAAGCGGGAACTCGGTCACCGCCGACCCCTGACTATGGGATGCCGTGGTCGTGAGCGGATCCGGCGCGGTCGACCACTAACGACCCTTCAAATACCGGACGTAACCGACAACATCGTCGGCGACCAGTCGTCCGAGCACCCTCGAAGAGTAAACGGAGATCTCGATCGTTCCATCGGGCCGTAGCAGGAAATCCGTCGACGCGATGGCGCCGCGGATGGTTCAGGTACCCCTTTCAGCAGCTCCGCCGTCTTCTCGGCATCGGCGCCGTAGCCGACGGGGAAGGTGAGGCGGTGTTGGGCAACCGTCGAAGCGGCGTGCTCCTCGTCGTCGGTGGACAGCGCGACGAACGAGACGCCCTCCTCGGTCAGCGTCGGAAGATGGCGTTGGAAACTCGCGAGATGCGCATTGCAGCACGGGCACCACGATCCCCGGTAGGCGACGATGACGCCAACGCTGCCGGAGAGGTCGTCGGGTAGGACGATGCGACCCCTTCCGACCGCGTCGAGTTCAAGGTCGGGGAGGCGTTCTCTAGTCCAGCCACGTTTCAGGCATTTCTGTTTCGTTGAAAGGTTGCGATCATCAATTTGCCGGTGGGACCTCGCGGACTGCTCGGGCGAGATCAGCGTCCCCTGTTCACAGGAGCCGACGAAACGGTCGTGCAACGCCGCGCCGACCTTCTCCGGCGGTGTTTTGAGGTACTGACTACTTGACTGCGACAACGTCGACGGCGCTGATATCCGGCTCTTTGGCCAACAGATCCTCGGCGACCTGCGCGAGCGCTCTCGGGATCTCGCCGGCTAAGTGTTCTTGGCGAGCCTCCTCGGTCTCGAATGTGTCGAAGATGCCGTAGCTCGTCTCATTGATCTTGAACGCGTACCAGGTCACAGTGCCCTGTTCTGCTGCCGCTATCGCCCGGCCCTTCTCGAGGAAGGCGCCGAGGTCGTCTCCCTTGTCGGGTTTGGCTTCGAGCAGGGCGAGCAATCCAAGTCGTACGGTCATTCGCTACTCCTTCTCATGGGGTGGGTGTGCGTGTGGTTCGCTCAACGAGCTGCTGGAGCGTAAAATCTCTGGGGCTCGTTGTCTTCCGATGGCCGCCCTAGTGCCCGTTCGAAGGGTTCGCGTCAGTCGACAGCCCGGTCTTACCTAAAAACGCGGCCGATGCGGGCTACCGAGTTGACGCCGCAACACCACGTGGTCACTTGGAGAAGTGCGTTCACGCCCGACAAAGGGATGTACTGCTGGGGGCAGTTCGGGCGACTCCCAGGGAATACTGCACCCGCGTGTATCGAGCACGATGTGTCCGGACAGTACGGCCTGGACCCGGCGGGCACGGTTTCGACGTGTTGATCGGGACGATCATCTAGGGGTCGCCACGCACCAAGATCCCTCCTTCTACCGCGGGCCGAGGCGAACCACGGCCTGTCGATCAGGTCCCCGAGCCGGCGACGGCGGCCAACAGACCTTCGAAGTCCTCCGCGCACGGGCCACAGGCGCGCAGGTGCGCGGCGATCCCTGGGTAGTGCCCTGCCGCGTCGGCGTCGGCGGCCACGAGCTCGACGTAAATGTGCAACATCTCCATGGCTTGCTCGCATCCCACGTCCTCGGGGTCGGTCTGCAAGAAGCGATCCAGTGCTGACCAGCCGTTCACAGGCGCCTCTCAGGCTCGGTGTCCATATATCCCTTAGCGACGAGTTCGGCGCGCAACTTACGTCTGGCGTCGAACAGCATCTTGTAGATCGCATTGCGATTCGAGCCCAGCTCGGCGACCAGGGCATCGAGCGGGACGCCGTTGAGGACGATCGCGACGAAGACCTGGCGCTGGCGTTCGGTCAGTACCTCGTCCACGGCTTGATGCAGGGCGGCCACCAGCTCTCGCCACTCCAACTCCCGTGCGGGTTCCAATCCGAAGCGGTCGGGTAGCCGGTCCCAGTCCTCGGCGTTCATTGCCACGCTCGGGTTGCGCCAGAAGTGCCGGCCGATCTTTGTCGACACCTCGAAGATTACGAACTTGTACGTCCACGTGGTGAAGCGGCTGTCACCGCGGAACTGCCCGATCTTGGCGGTGATGGCCACTAGCGCGTCGGCTGCTGCATGATGCGCAACGTCGTCGAGCTCGGGGCCGGAAAGACGCAGCTGTCCGCTCCGTCGGTGCACTTCGCCGCGGGCGATCCGCAACAGCAGGTCGTGCAGTCGCACCAGGGCCGCGTCCCGCTCTCTGTCGGTGGCACTGAGCGAGCGCAGCCATTCCGCGGAGTCGGGATCTAGCGTCGGCGCGCAACTGGGGCGCGTGCCACCCGCGTCCGGATCTGCTGAGACCATGATCACGATCCTACAGAGGCCACACCGCTTCGTTTCCGCGAAGAGCGTTCTGCCCACGAGGCATTCCTGCGCAATCGGTCGGATGCAAGGCTGAAGGTAAGATCCGTGTGGGCCTTACTGCTAAGAGAATGTGACCACTTCGCTTGAGGGCAAGACCGCGCTGGTGACCGGAGCGGGACGGGGCATCGGACGGGCGACCGCCCTCCAGCTCGCCGAGGCCGGTGTGGCCGTGGCGCTTGTCGCGCGTTCGGAGGATCAGCTGGCCGAGACCGCCGATCGGGTCAACGAGCTCGGAGGCACAGCACTCGTCGTCCCCGCAGATCTTGGCGAACTGAGCGAAGTCTCCAGAGCAATACAGCAAACGAACGATGAGCTCGGGGTGGTCGACGTGCTGATCAATGACGCCGCGGTCGTGTGGCCGCTCGGGCCGAGCGTCTCGGTCGACTCCAACGAGTGGGCCGCCGCTATTGCGATCAATGTGGTTGCCGTCGCCGCGCTCAGCTTCGCGCTGTTGCCCGCCATGAGCGAGCGAAACTGGGGGCGCATCGTCAATGTCTCTAGCGGCATCGCCGCTCACCCTGGCTCCATGATCGGCATGAACGCCTACGCCGCGGGCAAGGCCGCGTTGGAGGCCCACACGATCAACCTGGCCGCCGAGTTGGCGGGCAGTGGTGTCACGGTCAACGCCTTTGGACCCGGTTCGGTCGATACGGCCATGCAGGCGTGGATCCGCGGACAAGAGCCTGCGCAAATCGGTGCCGCTCTGCACGAGCGGTTCGCCCGCTCGTATGCCGAAGGGGCGATGATCACCCCTGAACAGTCGGCCCGGTCGCTGCTTCCTCATCTGTCGAGCGACGCGACCGGCCAGATCTGGAATGCGTCCGAATCGAGCTGACCAATGACCTTCGACCTCTCACTGTGAGGTTGCCACCCGGCCACGGACAGACTTTGCAATGCCCAATCCCGCGCCGCTAAATCCACTCGTCGACAAGGAGACTCACATGACCGTTTTGCATCCAGGCGATATGTTCCCGACGCTCGCCGTGACGCCACCCGACCAAGCAGCGCTCCAGCTTCCGGAAGCGCTCGCCGGCCATTTCGGTGTGGTCTTGTTCTACCGGGGCTCTTGGTGCCCGTACTGCAACGCCCAGCTACGCGCCTTCCAACGCGCAGCGAATGGCCTCGCTGATCTTGACGTTCGGGTCGTTGCTCTGTCGGTCGATGACGAGGCGACGACGCTTGAGCTGATCGCCAAACACGGCCTCGAGTTCTCTATCGGGCACAGCGCCGACGCGAAGGCGATTGCCGAAATGACCGGGGCGTTCGTCAACCCGGACCCGGTGTTCTTGCAATCCACCGGGTTTGTGCTCGACCCGACCGGTCGGGTCGTCGTCAGTGTGTACTCCAGTGGCGCTATCGGGCGTCTCGTGCCCGAAGACGTGGTCGGGATGATCCGCTACCTGCGTGAGCACGCGGCGAGCACCTCGGCATAAAGGGGCAATCAGCCAAATGAGCGACGCGGACAACAGGTCTTACTTTCGATCCGGACGAGGCATGTTGCTAACGATGTTCGCTGCCATCGCCCGTTGCTGGTTCCCTCTATCGCCACGCCGCTCGGCGACTGGAACTGGTGTCCTTCGAGGCTCTGGACGAATCGAGGTTCTCTGACATCAGCTGTAGCGCGGGTGCGCGAATCGTATTCGAAGGTGGTCGGATCGACGTCAAGCGTTCGGTCCAGTAACCGAGGTCCCCAATCCCACCACCATCCAGAAGGTGGTCGGGTCCTTGACTGAATGGCGACGCGTCCACCAGTTCATTCGCTTGCTCGACGGTCGTTGGATTCTCGCGGTGAGCAAGCGGTCGCTAGTCGATTGGTCATTAGGTCGCCACGAGCTGCCTCTCGTTCTGGCTCTGCAGGAAACGAACGTGCGAGTGCACGCCGATGTCGGTGACGGGTCGGTCAAAGTGCCCGTACTTGGAATTTCCAACTTCGGGCACGACGTTACGGTCAGGAGGTGAACGACAGCCTCCGACTCATGCAAGGTTCTCTGACTTCTTCGCCATTCTCGAACCCCAGCCCGACATCACTGTTATCGGCAGGGCGATTTATCGTCCGTCCCGATCTCGCCCCGGCTCAGGCTGTCAAGACCCTGGCACACGAGACCGCGCACACCCTGCTGCACGACGGCAGCGAGTACGCGAAGGGCTGTCGCGGCAGGGTCGACTTCGAAGCCGAGTCCGTCGCCTACCTCGTCTGCGCGACGGCGGGCATCGCAACGGGGGGAGTACAGCTTCCCCTACATCGCCCGCTGGGCCGAAGGCGACGTGGGAGGTGGTGCGCAGGACCGCCGAGCGCGTGATCCGCTTCGCGCGCCAGATCCTCACCGCGGCGGGTTTGGTTCCGGCTCGCTCGGTCGGGATCGCCCTCCCCGGGGCGGGGGGATGACCCTCGGGGGACCTCCCGAACGGCCTCCCAGAGTACCGGGCCTTTGTCGACAACGATCGGCGCCTGCGGGAGCTGGTCGCCCGTCTCGAGGCCATCGGGCTCGCCGCGCTCGATGCCGACCCGCGCACCCGGCGCAAGTCCTGACTGGGAACCGTCGGCTGTGGACAGCGCGTGGGTGCGGTCCGCTTAGCCCGCGGGTGACCTTCCGATCACGCGACGAAGGGGCAGGTCAGGTCCAAACCTGAAGACCTCACTGTTTATTTGCGCGTCTCCACCCAAATCAGCACGTCGCTGACCAGCACCTTCGCGATTCGCATCGTCACTTATCCACAGGTTTATCGGGGGAATATCTCGAGGCCTGACCAAAGCTGCGATATGCGCGTTACGCAGGGATGGCGCGCCGCCATCCCGCGGCACGCTGCGACTTTCGGTGATTCGTCTCGAATGAGCCCTCGGTGCCCTGTGCTGCCTACGGCAGTCCTACGCAAGCGCCCTACTCAACTCTGTCAGGTGTGACGGCTGCTCCACGCGATCGGCCGCGGCCTGGGTTAGCGAGAGCTGGGCCGAGCGCCACGCTTCGGGCTGGTTGAAGGAGGGCGGTCCGGTAGAGAAGGTGACGCGTGAGTAACGGGTCAGCTGGATGGACGGTATATCCCAATGAGGGCGAGAGCACCACTGAGAGCGCGTCGCAACGCCTGGGGATCGCGCCGAGCCTGAGTGAGGATTAGGCCGCCCTGGAGGCTGGCCAGAGTCGATGCGGCGAGCCAATCGACGTCAGTGTCCACCAGAAGCTCACCGCTAGCGACCATCGCCGCGAGCCCAGCGTTGATTTGAGCTTCCCAACAATCGAAGCCGGACGCGAGCACCGCGCGGATGTCGTCGTCTCGTTCGCCGAGCTGACCGACGAGGTTGGCGATGGGACAGCCTCCACGTCCACCGAGCTGTTCCTGGAACCGAACCATGGCGTTCATCCAGCGCACCAGGCCCTCCCACGAGCCGAGTCCAGCGAACAAATCTTCTTGGCCTCCGAGGACCGTGTCGTTGGTGGCTTCGGCCACCGCCCGCAACAGGTCAGCTTTGTCGTCGAAGTAGTGGTAGAGCTGGCTACGCGACGCTGCGGCGCGAGCGCCCACCTCATCCAAGCTCGCTCCGACGGCACCTTTCTCGGCCACGACCGCCGCCGCGGCCTCAACGATTCGTTGACGGGTCTGGCGTCCTCTCTCAGTAGTCGGTTGTGATGCCATGGCCCCAGTATCCCGCCATTGGACTTGACAGTCCAGTAGCGAAGTGCTCCACTGTAACTGGACTAGATAGTCCACTAGCACGCGTGTCCCAACGCACCTTGGAGGTCCGATGCCTGTCACGATCCGCGAGCAGTCCGAGCAGCAGACGAGAGCGGCCTCAGAGCGCCTGCCTGCCGAAGTGGTCGCCGTCTTCGACCGAAGCATCCGGGACCTACTCGACCAGGGCATACCGGCTGACGCTGTCGCGGTAGGCGACACGCTCGGGTCGTTCACATTGAGCGACGCAACCAACGAGCTGGTCACACTCGACCAACTCGTCGCGGCTGGCCCGGCGGTGATCGTGTTCTATCGGGGCGGCTGGTGCCCCTACTGCAACCTCGCCTTGCGCACCTACCAGAGCGAACTCCTCCCCGCGCTGACATCCTTCGGAGCCCAGCTCGTGGCCATCAGCCCTCAGACACCGGACGAGTCCCTCTCCACAGCGGAGAAGATCGGGCTTGAGTTCACGGTGCTCTCCGATCCGGGCAACCGTGTGGCCAGAAGCATCGGCGTCGTCTTTCAGCAAGCAGACGACGTCCTCGACGCTCAACGCAAGCTGGGTCTCGACTTGGCCAAGGTCAACGCCGAGGGCTCCACCGAACTGCCAAGGCCCACGGTTCTAATCGTCGACGGCGACCGCACGGTGCGCTTCGTGGACGTCCAACCTGACTACACGGCCCGCACCGAGGTAGCAGTCATCCTTGCTGCGCTCGCCGACCTCTGACCTGAAGACGAGGCCGGTCAATGCGAAACGACACGACTCAAAGAACTGGAAGCGCATGATCGGCAAACCATGTCGATACAGCGCGCGGATGAGCGCCGAGCTACCGCTGCGACGTCGAGCAATGTCCGTACCGATCGAGATTGTGAGGGCTGCGGCTTCGGGTGATAGAGGCCAAGGATCGCGATTCACGCTGCGAGCGAGATCCTCGAGATGGACGCTCTGCTCGGCGATGCGAGTCGCGAGGTAGTCGTCCAGACGCATGACCTTGCCTCCCGTCACGGCGATCAGGCGGGCAGGTTCAAAGGCGCGCAGCCGTGGTTCGAGCGCGTCCAAGCGCTCGTGGAGCGTGCGAAGGAGCTCGTCCCGGCCAACCGCCCCGGTCGAGGAGCTGATGCGTGCCCTCGACGACCAGGTCCGGCTCGGCAAGATCCTCTACCCCGCAGTTTCGGACTGGGCGGCCTGGGAGATTGCGGAAGCCAACACGGCGGCGCGGTTGCGTGATT
>JAODBO010000168.1 GCA_025464005.1 Acidimicrobiaceae bacterium
GGTCCCGAGCGGAGCGGAGAACACCACCGGGCTCGTCTTCAGCAGATGGTCGGCGCAACGGCGGTAGGCGTCGGCCCACCGGTCCGTGTGAAAGCCGCACGCGCCGTAGGAGGCCAGGCTCCCGACGAGCTCGCGAGCGATCGCTCGGGGGAGCACCCGCAGCTCCTCGGGCGAGCAGAACGGCGTGTGGGTGAAATGGACCGTGCGCAAGTCCGGTCGGAGCTCCGCGAGCTCCCGTCCGAGCAGGAAGAAGTGGTAGTCGTTTACGACGACGGTGGCTCCCTCTCCGGCCGAGCCGGCGACTTCTCTCGCGAAGCACCGGTTGAACTCTCGGTAGCCCTCCCACGCCTCGTGCCAGCGGCGGTCGAGAGCGGGTCGGCGGGTGAGGTCGAACAGCCCGTGGAAAAGGAACCACAAGGTCCCGTTCGCGATCACCCGGTAGGCCGCGTCGCTCACCTCTGCCGGCACGTCGACGAGGCGCAAGTTGGTGCCACGCACGAGCTCGGTCGGAAGACCCTCGCTCGCCGCCTTGCGGTCCCCCTCGGTCATCGCCGAGGCGACCCACAGTCCCTGCGCGTCGCTCAGCGCGTGCAACAGGCTGGGCGCGAGCCCGCCCGCCGCGTGGCGCACCTCGAAGGAGCCGTCCGGAGCGAGAGCGAGCGACGCCGGTCCCCGGTTCGACACCACCACGAGCTCGTTCATGGACGCTCCCCGCCGACTGGATCGTCCGTGCCGAAAAGCTGGCGGGTCGTCCTCACCGGGCCGAGATCCCGGCTCGGCCGAGGGCCGTCCCGAGGACCGAGTGGGCTTGGGGAACGAGCTGGTCGAGCGGCCGGCTCCGGTGGACGCGCACGCCGATGTCGACCTGCGCGATCGCCCCGGCGCCGTAGCGCGAGGCGACGTCGATCAGCATGCCCATCTCCACTCCGTAGCCGTCCACGATCTCGATGCCCTCGAGCGCGGCACGCCGAACCGCCGTCTCGCCGGCGAGCGGCTGGGCGATCCCGGCCAGCTCGGGGAAGAGCAGGGCGAGCGTCGGACGCGCCACGAGCTCGGTCACCCGGCCGCCCCCGACGACCTCTCCACGATAGGAGCGACTGTAGAAGGCCTTCACGAGAACCGTCTCGGGCGAGCTGAGCAGGGGCCCGAGCAAGCCGGTGACGAAGTGCGCGCGCAGGTTGGAGACGTCGGCGTCGAGGAACACGAGCAGGTCCCCATCGCTCGCCGCGACGCCTCGGCGCATCGCGCCACCTTTGCCGAGCCCGACCGGTCGTCCCGAGGGGTCGACCTCGTCGCTGCTCGCCACGACCCGGGCCCCGGCGTTCGCCGCCACGGTGGCGGTGGCGTCGTGCGACCCGTCGTCGACGACGAGCACCTCGTCCACGAGCCCCACCCGGTCGACGAGCCCGTCTTGCACCGCGCCGACCACCCGTCCGACGGTCCCCCCCTCGTCTCGGGCCGGGATCACCACGGTGACCTTCTGCGACCCTTTGAGCTGCGCGAGCGCCTCGGCCGAGTAGTCGAGGTGGTCGTAGGTGGCGATCGCGCTCTCGAGGAAGGTCACGCGGTCCATCTTCGCTTCCCGCCCGCCGAGCGGCAACGGCGCCGGCCGCGGGCGCTTTGACGGGGCGCCCGGGCTCGTCCACACTGGAGGCATCATCCAGAGCGGCTGAGGGACGGGCCCAGCGACGCCGCGGCAACCAGTAGTCGGCCGAACGTGCCGGCGCCAGGTGCCAATGCCCGAGCGATGAGGAGGAACCGTGGGATACGTGCAAGGCCTGGCCTGTCGTGAGTGTCACCGCACTTACCCGGCAGAAGCGCTGCATGTCTGCGACTACTGCTTCGGCCCACTCGAGGTCTCCTATGACTACGAGGCCGTAGCGCGCGACGTCGATCGCGAGTCGATCGCCCGGGGTCCGGCGTCGATCTGGCGCTACGCCGCCCTCCTTCCGGCTGCCAGCTCGGCGGGCGTCGACCTCGGTGTCGGGTTCACCCCGCTCGTTCGCGCCGATCGGCTCGGGGCCGAGCTGGGGCTGTCCGAGCTCTACCTGAAGGACGACACCCGCAACCCAACCGGCTCCTTCAAGGACCGGGTGGTCGCCGTCGCCCTGTCCAAGGCGCGCGAGCTCGGCCTCAAGGTGGCCGCCTGCGCCTCGACCGGAAACCTGGCCAACTCCGTGGCGGCGCACGCCGCGCGAGCCGGGATGGAGGCCTACGTCTTCATCCCGAACGACCTCGAGCGCGTGAAGGTGGCGACGACCGCCGTCTTCGGCTGTCATCTGATGGCAGTAGAAGGCAACTACGACGACGTGAACCGGCTCTGTGCCGAGCTCGCCAGCGAGCGGCCCGATTGGGCCTTCGTCAACGTGAACGTCCGGCCCTACTACTCGGAGGGCTCGAAGACCCTCGCCTTCGAGGTCGCCGAGCAGCTCGGCTGGGAACTGCCGGACCACGTGGTCGTCCCGATCGCCTCGGGGAGCCAGCTGACGAAGATCCATAAGGGGTTCAAGGAGCTCGCAACGGTGGGCCTCGTCGAGCCGAAGGAGGTGCGGATCTCCGGCGCCCAGGCGAGCGGTTGCTCCCCCGTCGCCACCGCGTTCGCCGAAGGCTCCGACGCCATCCGCCCGGTCCGCCCCTCGACCATCGCCAAGTCGCTCGCCATCGGCAATCCCGCCGACGGCTGGTACGCACTCGATGTCGTCCGCTCGACTGGCGGCGCGATCGGCGCCGTGAGCGACGAGGAGATCCTCGAGGGCATCTCCCTGCTCGCCCGCACCGAAGGGATCTTCGCCGAGACGGCGGGCGGCGTCACGATCGCGACGCTCGCCAAGCTCGCCGCCTCGGGCATCGTGCGCAAGGACGAGCGGGTCGTCGCGTACGTGACCGGCAACGGGTTGAAGACCGTCGAGGCGCTTGGCTCCGACGTCGGCCCGAGCGCCGTGATCGCCCCGACCCTCGAGGCGTTCCTGGCCGCAGAGGCGGCCGCCAGAGGAGGAAGCCCGTCGTGAGCGTCACCATCCGCATCCCGGCCCAGCTGCGCAGCCTCACCGGAGGAGCCGGCGAGATCGCCGTCGAGGGCGGCACCGTGCGCGAAGCGCTCGTCGCCCTCGACGCCGCCCACCCCGGCGTGAACGAGCGACTGCTCGACGAGAACGGGGCACTGCGGCGCTTCGTCAACCTCTTCCTCGCCGACGAGGACGTGCGGTTCCTCGAGGGCCTGGACACTCCGGTGAAAGACGGTCAGACCCTCTCGGTGGTCCCCGCCGTCGCCGGGGGCTGAACCCGCAGCCCTTCGGGTCAGGCCTGCTCAGGGCCCCGGTCGGTGGGGCGGTTGCGCACCGTAGCCTGGCGTGGTTTGCTGTTAGCACTCACCTCGTGAGAGTGCCAGATGCCGGCTGGCGGAACCAGCCAAGGAGGACACCCGAATGCCGAAGTTGATCGCCTTCGACGAGCAGGCCCGCCGGGCGCTCGAGGCCGGGATGAACCAGCTCGTGGACGCCGTGAAGGTCACGCTCGGTCCAAAGGGCCGCAACGTCGTCCTGGAGAA
>JAODBO010000033.1 GCA_025464005.1 Acidimicrobiaceae bacterium
TTTCGCCGATGGTAGCCCAACAACGGTTTGCGCCGAGAACATCTCCATGTCGGAGCTAGTTGAGGCGGCTGGTAGGCATGACGACATATACACCTAGACAGGCGGAGGCTATCGCCTGCCTGCGCGAGCCGTTGCAGATTATCGCCTGTGCCGGCTCCGGCAAGACCCAGGTCATCTCCCAGCGGATCGCCTCGATTCTGGCGCAGCCTGACGTGGAGCCGAAGAACATCATCGCCTTTACTTTCACCGAAAAGGCTGCAGCCGAGCTCAGGGAGCGCATTCTTTCGATCCTGGAGAAGGAGGATTTCGACACACTCGGGTTGGCTGAGATGTACGTCGGCACCATGCACGGCTACACGCTGGACCTGCTTCAGCGGCTTGTGCCGGAGACCTTCAAGTTCTCGGTTCTGACCGAGATCACGTCACGCATGCTCGTCGACCGGAGCAGCCGTAAATCCGGGCTGACAGGATGCCCGACAAGCTCCAGCGGTACGCCCTACCTGCATAGGTTCCTCCATTCCAGGCTGTTCCTCCAGGCGATGAGCGTGCTCCGAGAGGACACCGTCGACTGGGATCAGGTCCCTGCCGGAGTGGTTTCGGCCTTCGAGTCCTACACGAGGCTCCTCTACGAGCATGCCTACTTCGATTTCACCGAGATGATCAACCTCGCGGTGCAACTCCTCGAGGATGGGGATGACGACCAGAGCGCCCGCGTCGTCCGGCAACACGTCCGCAATGACGTCCGGTACGTCGTGGTCGACGAGTACCAGGACGTCAACCCGCTCCAGGAGCGCCTAGTCCGCGGGCTGACACAGTTCGGCGCGAACCTCTGCGTCGTCGGCGACGACGACCAGACGATCTACCAGTGGCGTGGAAGTGAAGTGTCCAACATCGTCACCTTCAAGGACCGGTACCCCGGCGTCCGGCAGGTGACCCTTGGCGAGAACTTTCGCTCCAGCGAGGGCGTGGTGGAGGTCGGTCGTTCGGTGGCGGAACGGATCCCGGAAGACAGCCGGCTCCCGAAGGCGATGGTGCGCGCCGGTCACCAGAAGTGGCAACGCGGCGACATGATCGCACGGGCGTTCGGTGATGAGATCTCGGAGGCGGCCTGGATCTGCGACCGCCTTGAAGCGATGCGCGGACTGGCGTTCAGCGACACAGCCGAGGCTGATCCGCGGGGCCTGTCGTGGTCGGACTTCGCAGTCCTCTTCCGATCGGTCGCCAACGACGCCGGCCCCCTCGTCGAGGAGATGCGGAGCAGGGACATCCCGTATGTCGTCAAGGGCCTGAATCGCCTATTCGATAGCCCGGAGATACAGGCCGTTGTCGGGGTTTTCAGGTATATGGCCGGGCTAATTTCGGTGGCTGACCTCCGCAGGCTGTGGGACCTCGCAAGTCTCCTTCCCGTTAATGCCGGATGGGCTGAAGCGCTCGCCGTCTTGGATGAAGGCCGCGATTTCTACCGGGGGCAGCGCTGGGGGGTCTATAACATTCAGCGGCTGTACCTGGAGTTCATGGAAGTCCTCGGGCTCCGGGAGGAGACCGTGCCCGGCGACCCGGTGCGGCGCGAACTGGTCTTCTATCAGCTCGGCAAGTTCAGCCAGGCGATCTCCGACTTCGAGCAGATCTACTTCAATACCGATCCACTCCAGAAGTACGAAGCGTTCGCCGCGTGGCTTGAGCATCAAGCGCGCCGCTACTACGCAGAGTCCGATGGTGATGTAGGCTACGCGACCCCCGATGCCGTCGTACTCACCACCGTCCACCAGGCCAAGGGAATGCAGTGGCCAGCCGTGTTTCTACCGTGCCTGCGGGCGAACCGCTTCCCTGCAAAGAGGCAAGGCGGTCTCGGTCTCTTCCACGTGATTCCAGAGGTCGCCATTGGCGAAGCTGATCGTTACAAGGGCACCCTCGATGACGAGACGCGGCTCTTCTACGTGGCTGTGACCAGGGCGCAGAAGTACCTGTTCGTGTCATTCTCACCCGGGCCGAACCGGCTTTACCGTAGGCGGTCCGCCTTTTTCGACCATTGCGCCGCGCAGCAGTGGTTCTCGACACGGGATAACGGCGTGCCGACAGACGCACCGCGGCTTGAGCCCCGCGCGCGGGTGGACATACCGAGCGTAACCCTGTCGTTCTCGGAGCTGAAGTACCTGTTCGAGTGCCCTTACCAGTTCAAGCTCCGGTTCCTTTACGGGTTCAACCCCCCCATCCACGAGGCGCTTGGCTACGGTAAGGGCCTCCATGACGCCCTGGCCGAGGTTCACAAGCGCGCGATCACCGGTGATCTAACTTCGTCGCAGGAGGCCGAGTCGCTGGTCACCCGCCACCTGCACACCCCCTACGCGTATCCCGAGCTAAAGGCGACGTTGCACCGCGCGGCGGTTCAAGCCGTGCAACGGTACCTGAGGGAGCATGAGACGGATCTCGAAAGGACGGTCCACAGCGAGAAGCAGATCCAGGTCCACGTCGCGCCAGGCGTCACCGTCGACGGCCGGATCGACCTCGTCCGTCGTCTGGACACCGACGAGCTCGCGATCGTGGACTTCAAGTCCACGGCGCGCGCCCAGGACGAGGACGTAACCCGCGACCAACTGCACGTCTACGCCGTCGGCTATGAGGAGCTCACCGGCCAACGCGCCGACCTCATCGAGGTGCTGAACCTCGATGAGGAAGGCAAGACCATCCGTGAGGAGGTCGAAGATCCGCTCCTCATCGCCGTACGCGCGCGGATCAAAGAAGCTGGAGACTCACTCCGCGAGAACAACCTGCCGCGGCTGCCGGCCTGGGGTGAGCAGTGTGGCAAGTGCGACCTCGCGGAACTGTGTCGCGACGTTCCCCCCTCGGCGAAGAGCGAGAGGCGTGCCGCCACGGGACGGTGAGTGTCAGCCCGTCCACGATTGACCCGGCGATCTGCGCAGCAGGTTCCGCGTCGACGGGGCGGTAGGCGTCCCGGCCTCGTCGCGCTCCACGTCGGGCTCTGCGACCTCCTTCCAGCCACCGTCGAACCCGAAGTAGTCGATCCTGCTTGCAGGGTTCTGGATGCGGTAGATCTTGTACCCCTCGTCCTGAGCGTTCTCCACGACATACAGCCAGAACAGGTTGCCGTCCTCGACTGCCTGCCTATGCTGCCGTCGTGACAGCATGACGCCTGCGATCGACCATTGACCGCCAGTCGACTTGATTTCGATGCGCCGAACGAGTTCGCCGCCCTTGTCGAAGGACTCCACGTCGAAGCCGGCATTGCTGTGCGCCATCTCGCGCGGTTCGCGCCCACAATTCCGCTCGTGCTTGAGAACCCGCGCTACGCCGGCCACGTCAATAGGCGAGAGGTCCGGCGCCTCGTCGCCCACCGTTCCACGGGCACCTTCGTCTTCGTCGGCTTCGACAACGTACGACCGCAACCGGGTTTGTCGGCCGATTCGGGGACCGGCGCTCCCTCCTGTGTGCCGATCGTTCGACCTCTTGCTGTGCCCATTTCCCATTCCAAGCCCGAGACCGCCTCTACCCCCTCCGGTTGCATGATTCGCCCCTTGGCCGGCACCAGGAGAAGAATCGGTGTCTTCGTCTTGTCCGGCATCGTGGCTCGAGCCATCATCCTGGTGATCGGTATTGGCGAACTCGTTGTCCGTGGGCGCATCGGTGTCGGGGAGATTGTTGCTCACCTCG
>JAODBO010000039.1 GCA_025464005.1 Acidimicrobiaceae bacterium
CAGGCGCGCGACGAGGGCGTGCGCGGACCGCTCTGTCGCCACCTCGGGGTCCCGACGGCCTACGTCGCCCACGCCAAGCCGGACACGATCCTCGCGCGCCTCGGCCTCGACCCGGCCGGCATCGCCACGGCCACCCGGGAGAGCCTGCTGCGCCTCGACGCACCACTGCTCGAGCACGGCGCCGAGGCCGCACGGGCCGCGGCGGTGGAGCCGCGGTCGGGCGGTGCCTCGGCCGGTATCGGAGCCGGTCGCGGGCGCGTCGCCCGATGACGATGACCGGCGAGGCCCCGACGCCACTGCGGCCGCGGCTCGACGCGGACGCCGTCATGGCCAAGTCCGCCTCGGAGAACTTCACGGTCGCCTCCCTCTTGCTGCCTCGCGCGATCCGGGAGCACTTCCTCGCGGTCTACGGCTTCGCTCGCTTCGTCGACGACGTCGGCGATCTCGCGCCCGGGGACCGAAGCCGGCAGCTCGACTGGGTCGAGGCCGAGATCGACCGTGCGCTCGCCGGCAAGGCGGAGCATCCAGTGTTCGTACGGATCGGGCGCACCGCCGGCGAGCTCGGTCTTGGGCGCCAGCCGTTCGTCGAGCTCCTCGCCGCCAACCGCCAGGACCAGATCGTCGACCGGTACGCGACCTATGCCGAGCTCGAGGCGTACTGCGCCCTCTCGGCCAATCCGGTCGGTCGCCTCGTGCTCGCCGTGCTCGGTCGTAGTGACGATCTTGCCGTGCACCTGTCCGACCAGGTCTGCACCGGCCTGCAGCTCGTGGAGCACTGGCAGGACGTCGGCGAGGACTACCGCGCCGGGCGCGTCTATCTCCCGCTCGAGGACCTGGAGCGCTTCGGGGTCGAGGTCACCGAGCTCGGGGGGGTGCGTGTGAGCCACGCCTTTCGCCGGCTCATGGCCTTCGAGGTCGGCCGGGCCCGCGACCTGCTCCACGCCGGCGCTCCGCTCGTCCGGCTGCTCTCGGGGTCGGGGCGCGTCGCGATCGCCGGCTTCGTCGGCGGGGGCCTCGCCCAGCTCGACGCCATCGAGCGCGACGCGTACGACGTTCTCTCGCACGCCGTAAAGGCGTCGAAGGCGGCGATGGCGACACGCACGGCGGCGGTCTTCCTAGGAAGGGCGCATCGGTGACCGGTCTCGAGCTCGCCGCCGCGTACGCCCGCTGTGAGGAGATCACCAAGGTCGAGGCGAAGAACTTCGCGTACGGCATCCGGCTGCTCCCGACACCGAAGCGCCAGGCGATGTCGGCGCTGTACGCGTTCGCGCGCCGGGTCGACGACGTCGGCGACGGGCCCGGCTCGGCGGCCGACAAGCTCGTGGCCCTCGCCGAGATCCGCAAGCAGGTCGAGTCCCTCCACGCGCCCCAGCCGGCCGGCGACGCCGTGCTCGTCGCGCTCGGCGACGCCGTCACCCGCTACCCGATCCCCCTCGGCGCGCTCGACGAGCTCGTGACCGGCTGCGAGATGGACTGCAGGCAGGAGCGTTACGAGACCTTCGAAGACCTCGTCGTCTACTGCCGTTGCGTCGCCGGCTCGATCGGCCGGCTCTCGCTCGGGGTCTTCGGCAGCACCGACCCAGACCTGGCGACCGGCCTCGCCGACACGCTCGGCATCGGCTTACAGGTGACGAACATCCTGCGAGACATCGTCGAGGACCGCGACGTGATGGGCAGGGTCTACCTCCCCGAGCAGGACCTCGCGCGTTTCGGCTGCGCCGCGGATGCCGGTGGGCCACTCCCCGCGCTCGTCGACCTCGTCCGTTTCGAGGCCGGTCGGGCCAAGGAGCGCTACGCCGAGGGTCTCGGCTTGCTCGACCTTCTGGACCGCCGGTCCCGCGCGTGTGTCGCCGCGATGGCCGGCATCTACCGCCGCCTGCTCGACCGGATAGACCGCGACCCGCTCGCGGTGCTCGACCACCGTGTGTCGCTGCCAACGTGGGAGAAGGCCTGGGTCGCGGCGCGCAGCCTCGCGGGGGCCGGCGCGTGAGCGGGACTGGCGCACCGCGCGTCGTCGTCGTCGGTGGTGGCCTAGCCGGCCTTGCCGCAGCGATCGGCTGCGCGGACGGTGGAGCGGAGGTGACGCTTCTCGAGGGCCGGCCTCGGCTCGGAGGCGCCACGTGGTCCTTCGAACGCAACGGCCTCCACTTCGACAACGGCCAGCACGTCTACATGCGCTGCTGCACCGCGTATCGCCGGTTCCTCGACCGGATCGGATCGGCCGCAGACGCTCCGATCCAGGATCGCCTCGCCATCCCGGTCCTGAAGCCGGGCGCGAGCGGTGGCGAGCCGGTGGTGTCCTGGATCCGGCGGAGCGGCCTGCCCGCTCCGCTGCACCTCGCCTCGTCGCTGTTGACCTACCGCCATCTTGCGCTCGCCGACCGCCTGCGCCTTGGCCGCGCCGCGCTCGCGCTGCGACGCCTGCGCCTCACGGACACGGCACTCGACGCAGAGACCTTCGGCGCGTTCCTCGAGCGTCACGGCCAGCGCCCGGCCGCGGTCGAGGCGTTGTGGGACCTCATCGCGTTGCCGACGGTGAACGTGCGCGCCGACGAGGCGTCGCTCGCGCTCGCGGCCAAGGTCTTCAAGACGGGACTGCTCGAGGAGTCGGGTGCCGCCGACCTCGGCTGGGCCCGCGTCCCACTGTCCCGGCTGCACGCCGATCCCGCCGCCGCGGTACTCCGCCGTGCGGGAGCGACGGTCCGTCGACGCGCAAAGGTGACCGAGATCCGTCTCGCGCCGGCCTCGACGGACAGCGTTGGGCGACGCAGGGCGACCGGTGTCGTCGTCGACGGCGAGCTCCTCGAGGCAGATGCCGTCGTGCTCGCGGTGCCGCATGAGTCCGCTGCCGAGCTGCTTCCCGAGGGAGCCGTGATCGACCCAACGGCGCTGCAGGGCCTCGGCCGCTCGCCGATCGTGGACGTCCACGTCGTCTACGACCGTCGCGTCCTCGAGCACGAGGTTGCCGCAGCTGTCGGCTCACCGGTGCAGTACGTGTTCGACACGACCGAGTCCTCCGGTCTCGACCCTGCCCACGGTCAGTGCGTCGCGGTCTCCATCTCGGGGGCGGACGATGAGCACGGCCAGCGCCCCGCCGTGCTCATCGAGAAGTACACGACAGCGCTCGCCGAGCTGTTCCCCGCCGCCCGCGCGGCGACAGTCGTCGACGCGGTCGTGACGCGAGAGCACGCGGCCACCTTCCGGGGCGCTCCGGGCACGCGTCGGCTTCGGCCTCGTCCCGAGAGTGGCGTCGGGGGTCTGTTCTTGGCCGGGGCGTGGACCGACACGGGCTGGCCCGCGACTATGGAGGGTGCTGTGCGAAGTGGGGTTGCAGCGGCGGCAGGGGCGCTGCGCGCCCTCGGCAACGAGCGTGGTGCTCCTCGGACGACCGAGGAGCTGTCCGAGGAGGTTGTGGCGTGATTCCGACACAGAGCGTCCCGGAGGTCCTGCACCGGGCGCGCGAGCTCGTCACGCCTGCTCTGCGCAGTGCCGTCGGCCGTTTGTCACCGGAGCTGCGTCCCCTCGCCGAGTACCACCTCGGCTGGTGCGACGCCGAGGGCCGACCGACTGGAGGCGACGGGGGCAAGGGCGTCCGCCAGGCGCTCGCCGTGCTGTCGGCCGAGGCCGTCGGCGCGCACGCGATGACGGGTGTGCCCGGCGCGGTAGCGGTCGAGCTCGTCCACAACTTCTCCCTGATCCACGACGACGTCATCGACGAGGACGCCGAGCGGCGCCACCGCCCGACGGTGTGGGCGCTCTTTGGGATCGGCCGCGCCGTCATCGCCGGCGACGCCCTCCTCGCGCTCGCTCAGCAGGTCGTGCTCGAGCCGGCGCAGAGCGCCGGGTCACTCGAGGCGCCCCTCGGTCCGGACGGCGCGCGCGCCGCCCGCTGCATCGCGAATGCGACCGCGGCGATGATCGCCGGCCAGGCGCTCGACATGGCCTTCGAGTCCGTCCCAGTCGTCGACGTGGCGGGATGCCTCGCGATGGAAGCCGGCAAGACCGGGGCGCTGCTCGGCTGCGCGTCGGCGATCGGTGCCGTCCTGGCGGGTGCGCCCGACGAGACCGTCGTGATGCTCGACACCTACGGCATGGAGCTCGGCCTCGCCTTCCAGGCGGTCGACGACCTCCTCGGCATCTGGGGCGACCCGGTGGCGACGGGCAAGCCCGCCTGGAGCGACCTCCGCCAGCATAAGAAGACGCTTCCCGTGGCTGCCGCGCTCGCGGTGGGCGACGGTAAGGCCGAGGAGCTCGCCTGGCTGCTGGCCCTCGAGCACCTCGAGGAGGCGCAGGTCGCGCGCGCCGCCGCGCTCGTCGAGGAGTGCGGCGGGCGGACCGCGGCGGCCGACGAAGCCGACCGGCGTCTCGCCGCGGCGCTCGCAGCGCTGGAGGCCGCGAAGCTGGTCGGCAGCGCAGCAGAGGAGCTGGCCGAGGTCGCGCGGTTCGTCGTCGAGCGGGAGTTCTAGGGATGGCGACCGAGCGGTCGGACTTCGTCCCAGCGGCGGAGCACGCGGCCGCCAGCGACACCCTGGCGAAGTCGCGGAGCTACCTGCTCTCGTTGCAATCGCCCGAAGGCTGGTGGAAGGGCGACCTCGAGACCAACGTCACGATGGACGCCGAGGACCTTATGTTGCGGGAGTTCCTCGGCAACCGGGACGCGGACGACACCGCCGCGGCGGCGAGATGGATCCGCTCGCAGCAGCGCGAGGACGGCACCTGGGCCAACTACTACGGAGGTCCCGGCGACCTTTCCACGACCGCCGAGGCCTACGTGGCGCTGCGAATCGCCGGAGACTCACCGCAGGATCCCCACATGGAGATCGCCTCGCGCTTCGTGCGAGAGCGGGGCGGGATCGAGGCCACGAGGGTCTTCACGCGCGTCTGGCTGGCGCTGTTCGGGCTGTGGGCGTGGGACGACCTGCCCGCCATGCCGCCCGAAGTGATCCTGCTGCCCCCGCGCTTGCCCCTCAGCGTCTACGACTTCGGCTGTTGGGCCCGTCAGACCGTCGTGGCCCTCACGGTCGTCGCCGCTTACCGCCCCGTCCGACCGCTCGGCTTCGGCGTCGAAGAGCTTCGCACCGGCGTGATGCCGCGCCGCCCCGGACCGTCGCTCTTCGACTGGAAGGGCCGCTTCACGCTGCTCGATCTCGTGCTTCGCGGCTACGAGCGGCTCGCGGCGTACAGGCCGGTGCGCGCGACCGTCCGTGAGGTCGCGCTCGCCGCGGCGGAGCGGTGGATCGTGCGGCGCCAGGAGGCCGACGGTAGCTGGGGCGGCATCCAGCCTCCGTGGGTGTACTCGGTGCTCGCATTGCACCTTCGTGGCTACTCGCTCGACCACCCGGTGATCGCGAACGCCTTCGAAGGTCTCGAGCGCTTCACGATCAGGCGGGACGAGGTGCGGTGGCTCGAGGCGTGCCAGTCCCCGGTCTGGGACACAGCGCTCGCCACCATCGCACTGAGCGACGCGGGTATCGCTCCCGACGACGAACGGCTCGTGCGGGCGGCCACCTGGCTGCTCGGCGAGGAGGTCAAGGTGCGCGGCGACTGGTCCGTTCGCCGACCCGGCGTGCCCACGGGCGGATGGTCGTTCGAGTTCGCCAATGACAGCTACCCCGATGTGGACGACACGGCAGAGGTCGTCATGGCCCTGCGCAGGGTGGCCCATCCCGACACCACCGCGGTGGACGCCGCGGCGGCGCGTGGCGTCGCCTGGATCGAGGGCATGGCCTCGCGCGACGGCGCGTGGGGTGCGTTCGACGCCGACAACATGCGCGAGATCCTCTACGAGCTGCCGTTCTCGGACTTCGGCGCCGTCATCGACCCGCCGAGCGCCGACGTGACCGCGCACGCTCTCGAGATGCTCGCCGACGAGCGCAACGTCGACCCGGCGTCCATCGAGCGTGGCGTGGCGTGGCTTCGCGCCGCCCAGGAGTACGACGGCGCCTGGTACGGCCGGTGGGGCGTCAACTACGTCTACGGCACGGGCGCCGCGGTCCCCGCGCTCGTCGCCGCGGGGGTCGCGCCGGACGACCTGGTCATCCGGCGCGCGGTGGCCTTCCTCGAGGTCCACCAGAACGACGACGGCGGCTGGGGCGAGGACATCCGCTCCTACGACGACCCGACGCTGCGCGGCGAGGGGATCTCGACCGCCTCGCAGACGGCGTGGGCGCTGCTCGCTCTCGTCTCCGCCGGCGAGGCGACGAGCGCGGCGGCGCGTCGAGGCGTCGAGTTCCTCGGCGCGACCCAGCGGCCGGACGGCAACTGGGACGAGCCCTGGTATACCGGCACGGGATTTCCCGGTGACTTCTACATCAACTACCACCTCTACCGTCTCTGCTTCCCCGTGACGGCCCTCGGTCGCTGGCTGCGCGCGGTTCGTCCCGGCGGTGCGGCGCCCGAGGTCTCCTCGACGCTTTCGAAGCGTGAGTCGGCGCACGGGGGCCAGGTCCCCTCGGCACGGCTCGACATGACAGCTGCGAGCGAATCTGACGGAGACGACCTGACGAGAGCCGACGAGCACCCGACGTCGCGCGCAGGCCGGCGCACGATGTCCGGCCGGGTGCGCGGCGTTCGTCGGCGCCGTTTCGCCCGACCCTTCGAGGCGGGATCGTGACGGCCGCAGCCTCGGCAGCTCATCGCCGCGCGGCTCCGGTTTTTCTCGCTCCGCTCAGGATCGAGGCGTTCGCCATCAGGCGAGGAGCGGGCAGCGCCCCCGTCGAGCGCATCGGCATGGGGCCGGGGCGCGCGACCGCGGCGCGGGCGCGTCTCGAGCACTCGCTCGCGCCGGGCCGTGCGGTCGTGCTGCTCGGTGTCGCCGGCGCGCTCGTCGTCGGCCTCGAGCCGGGCGAGGTCGTGGTCGCGAGCTCGCTCCACTCGACGACTTCTTCCGAGCCGGTGCATCTCGACGCGGGTGAGGAGGTCGCCGAGATACTCGAGCGGGCGGGGCTCGCGGTCCACCACGCGCCGGTGGTCTCGTCGCCTGCTGTCGTCAGCGGTGACGTGGCTCGGCGCGCGGCGACGGCCGGCGGAGCTGTCGCCGTCGACATGGAGTCGTACTGGTGCGCGCCACTTGCACGGCGCCGCCCATTTGTCGTGGTCCGAGTCGTCGTCGACGTGCCCGGTCGTGATCTGTGGTCTCTCGCTACACCGGGCGCTGCGACACGTGCGTACCGCTCTCTTGTCAGATCGGCCCGCGCCTTAAGGCACTGGTCGCCCGTTAGCGTCAATGGCAGTCCCCTCCTGGAGGTCGGTGATCTGTAATGGGTATTCCCTTTAGGCAGAACCTTGCGATGTCGAAGTACCTCATGACGCAAAAGTTCAAGGGCGTCAAGAAGTACCCCCTCATCGTCGAGCTCGAGCCGCTTTTCGTTTGCAACCTGGCCTGCCCGGGGTGCGGGAAGATTCAGTACCCGACCGAGATCCTGCGCAAGCGCGTATCTCCCGAGGATGCCTTCGCCGCGGTCGAGGAGTGTGGGGCGCCCATGGTTTCCCTCGCTGGTGGCGAGCCATTGCTACATCCTCAGATCGAGGAGATCGTCCAGGGCCTCATGGCCCGCAAGCGCTTCGTGTATCTCTGCACCAATGCGGTGCTTTTGCGACGCAAGATGGACAAGTTCAAGCCGTCGCCGTACTTCTCGTGGGTCGTCCACCTCGACGGCCTCGAGGAGCGCCACGACAAGGCTGTCGACCGCGAAGGGGTGTTCCGCGAGGCGGTCGAGGCGATCCGCGAAGCCAAGCGACGGGGTTTCCGGGTCACCACGAACTCGACGTTCTTCTCGACCGACTCGCCGAAGACGGTCCGCGAGGTGCTCGACTTCCTGAACGACGACCTGAAAGTCGACGCGATGATGATCTCGCCCGCCTACGCCTACGAGAAGGCACCCGACCAGGACCACTACCTCGGTGTCACGCAGGCCCAGGAGATGTTCTCGAAGGCATTCGGCGAGGGCCACCGCAAGCGCTGGCGCCTGAATCACACCCCCCTGTTCCTCGACTTCCTCGAGGGCAAGGAGGACTACCAGTGCACGCCGTGGGGCATCCCGAGCTACTCGGTCTTCGGCTGGCAGCGTCCGTGCTACCTCATGAGCGACGGCTATACGGAGACCTACAAGGAGCTGCTCGAGACGACGGACTGGAGCAAGTACGGCCGCGGCAACGACCCGAGGTGCGACAACTGCATGGCGCACTGCGGCTACGAGCCGACCGCCGTGCTAGCGACCACGAAGTCCCTGCGCCAGTCGCTGCGCGCGGCGGTCGGTACGCACTGATCGAGGGGCGGACCCGTGGCGCGACGCCAACGTCCCGGCCGCCCGCATACTATGGCCCTCTCGGTCGACCATCCGGCATAGCCGCGGGACGGGACGGCTCGAGAGGCGAGGGGCCATAGCTCAGCTGGCAGAGCGCCTGGTTTGCATCCAGGAGGTCAGGGGTTCGAATCCCCTTGGCTCCACTCAGAGGTCTTCACGTTTGGACCTCACGCATTCTCACACTTGGGGTGTGACGCCCGGGTTCGAGGTGTCGTCCGCCGCTCTTGTGCCGTTCCCTCCGAGGCGCGTGCGCGACAACTCGGTGGCGATCACGGAGCCGAGATGTCGCGCGTCGTCAGGCGAAGCGCCCACTCTGGCGAGCTCGGCGAGGCCCTCGGCGACGGCGCGCGAGCGGTCACCGCGGCCGTTCACGCACCCATCGTGGTGCTCCCGTTCGATACCTTGATGAGCATGCTCTCGGCGACCATCTCACCCGGTTCCGTCGGGACTCCGCTTGGCCCGAAGGACGTGCGCGCCACAAGTCATGCCCTCACGTTTCTCCCCGGCGACCCACCGCGCCTCGGGGCAATCGTCGTCTACGAGCGGTCGAGAGCTACAACCGCAGAGACCGCTGCGCTCCCCGACGAGATCGAGGTCGCTCTTCCGAACGCATCCGGAAGGGGCGTGCGTCGCATCACCGTCGCCGCGAGCCGCGTCCCCGTCGCCGACGCGATCGCGTTCCTGCGCGACCTCGAAGTCGACGTGCCAGGTGCGCAGGCCTGGTTGGAGGCGCTCACCATGGGCCTCGGGCTGATCGCTCGAGGTCGGCTCTACCCCTCGATCACCCCCTCGGGCTGGGACACCTGGCGCGCTGGCCCGCTCGACCCCGCCGACCGTCGCCTACTCGCCGAGCTCGCCGCGGCCTTCCCGCCGGAAGCGTACGCGGTTCCTCTCGGCCGATCGTCGCCGATGCGCCTCCGCTCGCCTGGGAGCTTGATCCAGGCACTCTGGGACGCCCTGGCCGACACGCTCCCACGCACCGCCGCCGCGACGCTCCTCACCGGCCTCGCGACAAGGGGGGCGGGGCACGACATTGCACAGGACGAGCAAGCCGGCGCCGATTCCACTAGCCCCCGGGCGCCCTTCGCAAGTTTCGCGCCGGTCCACGCCGCGCCCCTTCGTCCTTGGTTGGTCGATGCGGCCGGCGGCTTCGTCGGCGAGCGGGGCGCCGACGTGGCACTTCGAATCGAGCTCGACCACCTGGGTCGGGTGCCCTCGGTGGCAGCGCTCGAACAAGACGACGAAAACGACGCGGGCGCGGCGGCGAGCGACGACGAGCGGGGCGATCCCTCCGCTCCGATGGCACGTGCTGTGCTCCAGCTCACGAGCCGCGCCGAGTCGAGCCTGGTCGTCGACGCCGTCGACCTTTACCACTCCCCGGCGGCCGTCGTCGCCCGGTTCGGCGACGATGTCGAGACCGACCTTCTGCGCGCGCTGCGCCGGGCTGCGCGCGCCTGGGCACCCCTCGACCGGCTGCTCCACGAGCGGGCTCCCACCGGCCTCGACCTCGACGAGAACCTTCTCGCCGAGCTGCTCTCCGACAGCGCCACGTTCTTGCAGGGGACAGGGGTCGAGGTGCTCTGGCCGGCGGAGATCCTTGCCGACGGTATCGAGCTGCGTGCTGCCATCGTGGCTGCTCCCGGTGTCGTCGTGGAGGCCGGTTTCGGCCTGGACACCCTCGTCGAGTTCCGCTGGCAGGCGACACTCCACGGCGAGCTGCTCTCCGAGGAGGAGATCGACCAGCTGGCCGAGGCGAAGCGGGGGCTCGTCCGCCTGCGCGGCCGCTGGGTCGCGGCCGACCCCGCGCTCCTCGAGCGCCTGAGGGCACGTCGCAACCGGCGACTGACAGCGGCCGAGGCCCTCGGCGCGCTGCTCGCGGGCACGATCGACCTCGACAGCGAGCCGGTCGCGGTGGTCGGGGAAGGGCCGCTGGCGGAGCTGGCGGGCCGCCTCACCGCGATGACCGGCGCTTCGGAGAGCGAGCTCGGCATCCCTCCCGGCCTTGCCGGAGACGTCCAGCTCCGCCCGTACCAGTCCCGTGGCGTCACCTGGCTGCACGCCATGACCGACGCCGGGATCGGCGGCTGCCTCGCCGACGACATGGGCCTCGGCAAGACGCTCCAGGTGATCGCCCTCCACCTCCACCGCGCCGCGGCGGGCCGGGGACCGACGCTCGTGGTCTGCCCGACGTCGCTGCTCGGCAACTGGGAGCGCGAGGTGCGGCGCTTCGCGCCCGGGACCTCGGTGCGCCGCCACCACGGCTCAGCTCGCAGCCTCGCCGACCTCCCTCCTGGCGAGCTCGTCGTCACGAGCTACGGCGTCGCCCGCAGGGACGCCGAGGCGCTTGCTTCGGCCGGCTTCAGCCTCGTGGTCGCCGACGAGGCCCAGCACGCGAAGAACCCGGAGAGTGCGACGGCCAGGGCGCTGCGCACGATCGCCGGCTCAGGCGGCCCCGCTCGTCTAGCGCTTACCGGCACTCCAGTGGAGAACCGGCTAAGTGAGCTGTGGTCGATCATCGACTGGACGACTCCCGGTCTGCTCGGCCCGTTCGACCGCTTCGTGCGGACCGTCGCCACGCCGATCGAACGCGATCGCGACCCGCTCGCGACCGAACGGCTCGCCCGGATGATCCGCCCGTTCGTCCTCCGCCGGAAGAAGACCGACCCTGGCGTCGCACCCGACCTGCCGCCACGTACCGTCACCGACGTGCCAGTACCGCTTACCAGCGAGCAGACCACGCTGTACGAGGCCGAGGTGCGCGAGGCGCTCGACGCGATCCGAAACAAGGACGGCATCGCCCGTCAGGGTCTCGTGCTCCGGCTGCTCACCGTGCTGAAGCAGATCTGCAACCACCCGGCCCAGTACCTGCACCAGGCAGGCCCGCTCGCCGGACGCTCCGGAAAGCTGGCAGCGCTCGAGGAGCTGATCGATGTCATCGTCGCCGAAGGCGAGTCGGTCCTCGTGTTCAGCCAGTTCGTCGAGTGCCTCTCGCTCGTGGAGGCGCGTCTCGAGCACCTCGGCGTCGGGACGCTGTTCCTGCACGGCAAGGTCGGCGCGAAGCGCCGCACGGAGATGGTCGAGGCCTTCCAGGCCGGCGCGGCGCCCGTGCTGCTGCTGTCGCTCAAGGCGGGTGGTGTCGGGCTGAACCTGACGCGGGCCACGCACGTCGTGCACTACGACCGTTGGTGGAACCCTGCGGTCGAGGACCAGGCCACCGACCGGGCGCACCGGATCGGACAGGACCGGCCGGTCCAGGTGCACCGGCTCATCGCCGAGGGCACGCTCGAGGACCGCATCGCCGCGCTGATCGAGCGGAAGCGGTCGCTCGCCGAGGCGGTCGTCGGCGCCGGTGAGAGCTGGATCGGACGCCTCACCAATGAGGAGCTCGCTGACCTGGTGAGCTTGGGGAGCGGGGCATGAGCCCGGCGGGCTCGTCCGACGACTGGTACGAGCGCAAGCCGCGACGGCCCGGCCCGGGCGCGCCGCGGGCGGCGGGGCGACGTCCCTTCGGCGCGTCCTGGTGGGGTGCCGCGTGGGTCGAAGCCCTCGAGCAGCGCGCCCAGCTCGATCCCAACCGGCTTCCCCGTGGGCGGACTTACGCCCGCACCGGCGCGGTCGGGGCGCTCACCCTCGCACCGGGCGAGGTTCTCGCCGACGTGCAGGGATCGCGCCGGTCCCCGTACAAGGTCCGGGTCCGGGTCCGAGAGTTCGGCGAGGACGAGTGGGACCGGCTGCTCGACGCGCTCGCGGCCGAGATCGGCCACACCGCGGCCCTCCTCGACGGGGAGCTGCCTTCCGGCGTCGCCGACGACGTCCGGTCCGTCGGCCTCGACCTGCTGCCCGGTCCCGGCGAGTTGCAGGCGCGCTGCTCTTGTCCGGACTGGGCCGATCCGTGCAAGCACGCCGCGGCGGTCTGTTATCTCGTCGCCGACAACCTCGATGCCGATCCCTTCGGCGTGCTCCTGCTACGCGGGCGAGGGCGGGAGGAAGTTCTCGCGGGCCTGCGCTCCCGACGCCACTCCTACGCATCGGCGCCTACCTCGGCTCCGGCACTTGTGATCGAACCCGAGTCTGACGAGGGCGTCCCCGCTCGGGAAGCGTGGTCTCGCGCCCAAGGACCACTGCCCACCGCTCCACCGCCACCACGCCGCGCCGGCCGGCCGGCCGTGCTCGCCGCCGACCCGCCGCCGGACGCCGGAGTTGACCTCCGGGCGTTGCGCGCGCTGGCCTCCGATGCCGCCGCGCGCGCCCTCGGCCTGCTCCAGGGCGCGGTCTTGAGCGGTCTCGAGCTTACAGTGGAACAGGACCTGGCCCGGCGCGCGGCTGCGCTGCTAGCCCGCGGCGAGGGCGGCGCCGACACCTCCGCGCTGACCGAGCTCGCCCACCGCGCCGGAGTGCCCGGGCGCGAGCTCCTACGCCGGGCACTCGCCTTCCGCGACGGTGGCCCGGAGGGGCTGGCGGTTCTCGACGAGGCGTGGGATCCCGACCCGGCCACCCTCGCCGCCGGGCGCACTCGGCTCGGTCCCGGCGCCGCCGCTCGACGCAACCGCGTGACACTCGGAGAGCGTCAGCTTCGTCTCGGGCGGGACGGTCGCTGGTACCCGTTCCGGAAGGACAGGGCTGGGCGCTGGAACCCCGACGGTGTCCCGCTCGCGTCGATAGCTGACGGCGAGGTGGGCGCTTTGGAGGACGAGGTGGATTCCCGCTGATCAGGCTCGTGGAGTTCGCCCACGGTCGACGTGGACGTGGCCCGCGTGTGGAGAGCGACGACTGTAGGTGTCCTCAGCTCTCATGAAACTCGTCATGGTTCGAACAGCGAAACGCACCGCCACTCGCTCGCGATCCGTTTTCGAATTCGGACTCTCCGAAGATGTCGCCGAAGGGCGACGGCGTCCCAAACTCGCCCGTCACCTCGGCGTCCCGGTCGCGGTCCAGATCGACTGAGCTGCCCGCGGCGGCACGTAGCTTTCGCCCGGACCGGCTGATAGGCCGAGCAACGCCGGGGTGGCGCGTATCGCGCCAACGCGCCGGCGACTCCCTGTCGTCGTTCAGGGACGCGCCACGCGGCGCGAGTTTCATCCACCGTTGTCTTCGTGCAATCCGCCGGTCCCCGCTCGTTCACCTCGGCTGTGTACGTTCGTGCCGTGGCAATGAAACGGAAGTTCACAACTCGATGAGCGCGATGACACTCCATCGGATCCGGCGCGAGTTCGGCTCGACGGTAGCGCTCGACGACGTCAGCATCGAGATACCCGACGGCGAGTTCCTCGTCCTACTCGGCCCGAGTGGCTGTGGCAAGAGCACGTTGCTGCGGATCATTGCCGGGCTGCTGCCGCCGAGCGGTGGGCGGGTGATCGTCGACGAACGGGACGTCACCTCGTTGCCGCCCGGCGACCGCGATATCGCCATGGTGTTCCAGAGCTACGCGCTCTACCCGCACCTGACCGTGGAACGGAACCTTGGGTTCGGCTTGCGCGTGCGCCACCGCACAAAGGCCGAGATCGCGGAAAAGGTCGGCGCTGTCGCCGACCAGCTGAAGCTGACCTCGCTGCTCGGGCGGCGCCCGAAGGAGCTATCCGGCGGGCAGCGCCAGCGCGTCGCGCTCGGTCGCGCGATGGTGCGTGACCCGAAGGCGTTCCTCATGGACGAGCCGCTTTCCAACCTCGACGCGCAGCTGCGCACGGCGACGCGCCTCGAGCTCGCCGAACTCCACCGGCGGCTCGGGACCACCTTCGTCTACGTCACGCACGACCAGGTCGAGGCGATGACGATGGCAACCCGCATCGCGATCTTGGACCATGGACGGCTCGAGCAGATCGGCACGCCCGCCGAGGTGTACGACGAGCCGGCGACCACGTTCGTCGCAGGCTTTATCGGTGCACCCCCGATGAACCTCCTGCCGGCGACCGCGCTCGGGATCGGTGACAAGGTGCACGTGATCGCCGAGGGAGTCGACGTCGAGCTCGCGGACGGCGATCTGGAGGAGCGAGACGTGGTGCTCGGCGTACGGCCGGAGCACCTGCGCTTCGCCCGAGAGGAGCACACCGGACCGAACTTTCGGGGAACTGTCCTCGCCGTCGAGAACCTCGGCAGCGAGGAGGTCGCATTCTGCGCGGTGGGTAACGCACAGATCGCCGTGCGCGGCCCGCGGCCGTTGCGCGTCGAGCCGGGTGACGACGTCACGCTGACGGCGGCGCTCTCCCGGGTCTACCTGTTCGACCCGACTTCGACGCGGCGGCTCCTCTGGGTGGACGACGGAGCGGGCGATCGTGGGAGGACCTTCCGCGCGGCAGTCGGGTCCAGCTCCACCACCTGAGGCGCGTTGCCCACCGACGTCGCCCACCAATCCACCACGTCCCAGGACCACTCACCAATCGTTGTCGATCAAAAGGAGAACCATGTCCAAGCGCTTCCTCCTAGCCGGTGCGGCGGCACTGGCATCTGCCGGGTTCGCCGCCTCGAGTCTCGGGGCTGCGCCGAGCAGCGCCGCATCGCCCGCGAAGCCCTACCCGACGGTGCCGTCGAGCAAGCAGGTCTCGATCACGTTGCTCTCGTATCTCCCCGAGCTCGGCGCGAGCGCGACCGCGACGCTTAACGGGTTCATCTCGAGCTTCGAGTCCGCCCATCCGAACATCCACGTCACCGTGCAGGCGCTCACCGGATCGACCACGAACGAGGCTGGCTTCATCCAGCAGGACGAGGCCGCCGGCCAGACGCCCGACGTGGTCCAGGACGCGTTCAACGACCTGAAGTTCGACACTTCCGCGCTCGGGGCGCTCAATCTCGACAAGGTCGTCGGCGAACCGGGCGTCGCCGCGGAGTTCGGCGGGAAGTACCGGTACGCGCCGGCCGTCGCCAAGCTCGGTGAAGTGAACGGCAGCGTCTACGGGATCCCATGGACGCTGTCCACGCCGGTGCTCTTCTACAACGCGAGCCTGTTCAAGCAGGCGGGACTAAACCCCGCCAACCCGCCGACCAACTGGACTCAGGTCAAAGCCGACGCCCTGCAGATCAAGGCGAAGACCGGTGCATCGGGCCTTGCGAACGGCTGCATCGGCGCCGCGGCGTCCGGTACCGACTGGTGCCTGCAGGCGATCCTCGACTCGGCCGGTGGCTCGGTGATGAACTCCGGTCAGACGGCGCTCACCTTCGACGCGCCACGCGACGTGTTCGCCCTGAAGACCATGCAGGACCTCGCCAACTCCGGGGTCATGGTGAACCTCTCGTCCGCCCAGTATGTGCAGGCATTCGCTGCCGGCAAGCTCGCCATGGTCCTCAACACGACGGCGCTCCAGAGCACGCTCGTCGGGGCAGCTGGCGGTCGCTTCTCGATCTACGTGTCGAAGCTGCCCGGTTTCGGCTCCACGGCGGCGGTGCCCACCAACTCGGGCTCGGCGCTGTTCATGCTGTCCAAGGACAAGCTGAAGCGCGAGGCCGACTGGGAGCTCATGCAGTACCTCACGAGCCCAGCCGTGATGACGGCGATCACAGAGAACATCGGGTATCCGCCGCTGCGCCCGTCGCTTGCCACCGCCCCGAGCTACCTCGGGACCTGGGCTGCCAGCAACCACTACCTTCAGGCGAACCTCGCCCAGCTCGAGCACATCACGCCATGGCTCGCGTACCCGGGGCCGAACTTCGCTGCGATCAGCACGATCCTGACCAACGCCGCAGCGAGTGTGGCCTTCCAGGGAGCCAATCCCAGCCAGGTGATGGCCCAAGCGCAGTCGCAGGCGACCGGACTGCTCAAGTGAGCGTGCTCATCGAGGAGCACGAGCTGCTCGCACGCCGGCTCCCGCTCGCGGGCACCTACAACGTCCGCGACATCGGTGGCTACCCGACGGCGGACGGTCGTTCGGTACGGTGGAAGACCCTGCTGCGCGGCGACGCGCTCCACAAGGTCGACGACGAGGGGCGGGAGCTGCTCGCCGGCTACGGCTTGCGGACCTCGCTCGACCTGCGTGAGCTCGAGGAGTGCGTAGCGTCGCCGGACCGGCTGCACGACGAGGTCCAGCTCGTCTCGCTGCCGTTGTTCAGCTATGGCGCGCCAGGGGCGGCCGGGGTGGCCGGCTCCACGATCGAGCGGGCGAAGCTCACCACGCTGCGCGACACCTACTTCCAGCTCGTCCGGGAGCGAGGTCCCGTGCTCGTCATGGTGATACGGGAGCTGACCAAGCCCGGCGCGTTGCCGGCGATCGTCCACTGCACGGCGGGCAAGGATCGCACCGGGATCGTTGTCGCGCTGGTGCTTGCCGCGCTCGGCGTGCCGGACGAGGTCATTGCAGCGGACTTCGCCGCGACGAGCCTCTTCCTCGGCGACGACTTTCGCGAGGGCGTGGTTGCCCAGACGGTGGCGGCGGGCTTCGACGAGAAGCGGGTCACCGCGATGCTCTCCTGCGAGCCGGAGCTGATCCTCGGCGTGCTCGAGGACATTCGCGCGAGCCACGGGGACGTGGAGCGCTACCTGCTCGAGCACGGTCTCGACGCTTCCGAGCTCGAAGCGCTGCGAGCGCTCCTGCTCGAGGACGCGGCGAGCCCGACCGATCCCGCTCATGACACCGAAGGAGTAACCGCCCGTGACTGACCTCCCCGCGAACACCGACAAGGTAATCATCCAGATCTCCGACGTCCATGTCACCGCGGAGGGGATGCTGCACGACTTCGTGGACTCTCTTGCCAACCTGAAGTGGATCTTGTCGGCCGTGGAGCTTGGCGGCGCCCCGCCCGACCTCCTGCTGTTCACCGGTGACCTCGCGGACAAGGGCGAGGCCGAGGCCTACGAGCGGTTCCGCTCGACGGTCGAGCCGTACGCGCAGCGCATGGGCGTGCCCGTCATGTACATCCCGGGCAACCACGACACACGCACGCCGTTCAGGGAGCACCTGCTCGGGTGGGCGGCCAACGAGGACGTGATCGACCAGGTCCTCTGGTGCGACGGACTGCGCGTGATCGGTCTCGACTCGACCGTCCCGGGATCGCACCACGGCGAGCTCGACGACGCGCAGCTGGCATTTCTCCAGGATCAGCTTGCAACGCCAGCGCCTCTCGGCACGATCGTGGCGATCCACCACCCGCCGATCCCCGGGCCGAGCGAGTTCCTCAACCAGCTGACGCTCCGCGAGCCGGAGCGTCTTGCCCGGGTGATCGAGGGCACGGATGTGCGGATGCTGCTCGCCGGTCACACCCACCACGCCTCCGCAGGCGTCCTCGGGGGCGTGCCCGTATGGGTGGCGACGGCGAGCGCTTACCAGATGGACGTGTTGGCCACAGCGACGCGGGCGATGCGCGGGATCCCCGGTAGCGCGTTCACCCGCATCGACGTCGTCCGCGGCATGGCAGTCGCGACGCACATCCCGGTGATCGTCGCCGAGCGCGCTGTCTACGAGGTGGACTTCGCCACGATCCGCCGGTTCATAGCGGAAGGGGCATCTGCTGACGAGGTCGAGTCGGCGTTCGCCTCGACCGACGGCGGGTAGCCGACCGTGCTCGTCGAGCTCCCCACGGTCGTGCTCGAGCCACCTCGCGTGGCGAGCTCGCCGGGTCCCGCGTTGCGGGCTCGCGTGCTCGCACGGGCCGAACCCTATCTCTACCTCGCGCCGGCGCTCGCGGGGCTCCTCGTGTGGGTCTACCGTCCGCTCGTCGAGACCTTCGACTACTCCTTCTACAACTGGAACCTGTTGCCGACGACGCCGAAGGTCGGCGTCGGCTGGCACAACTACTCCCAACTGTTCCACCTGCCGGCGCTGTGGCAGGCCGTCGGGACGACGGGGATCTTCATGGCAGGGCTGGTCCTGTTCGGTGTGCTGCTCCCGCTGCTCATCGGCGCGCTGACCCAGCACATCTCGCCGAAGTCCCGGACGGTGTACCGAGCGCTGATCTTCCTGCCGGTCCTCGTGTCGCCTGTCGTGACGGCGACGGTCTGGGAGTTCCTGCTCGCTCCCGCGGGCGGGTTCGTCGACACCGTGCTCGGGTGGTTCGGGCTCGCCCAGACGAACTGGTTGCAGCAGCCGAACACGGCGAAGTACGCGGTCGTGGCGATCAGCGGCTGGAAGATCCTCGGTGTGTCGGTGCTCATCGTCACGGCCGGTCTCGCCGCGATAGGCGGGGAGTACTACGAAGCCGCGGCGATCGACGGAGCGAATCGTAGGCAAGTGTTCAGGCGAGTAACGCTCCCGCTGCTCTCGCCGACACTGCTCTTCATGTTCATCATGGCGCTGCTGCTCTCCTCGCAGACCGTCTTTCCGATCCTCAACGTGCTCACCCAGGGCGGCCCGGAGGGGGCGACGACCGACATCTACTACTTCTTGTACCAGTACGGATTCACGAGCTTCAACATCGGGCTCGCCTCGGCCGCCGCTGTGTGCTTCTTCCTCGTGTTCGGGATCGTGGCGCTCGCCTGCGTCAGGCTGCTCGACCGTTTCAGCTTCTACGACAACTGAGGTCCGCGATGAGCCTCGTCACCCTTCCCTATGCCGAGACGCACGGCCCGATCGCCACGCCGTACGAAGCGCCCGAGGACGCCCTCGACCTGCGCCGCCGGCGGCCCGGTGAGGCGAGGAGCGCCGAGATCGACTCACGGACCTGGCACCGCGGGAGCAGGCGATCCGCGATCGGCGGCCACGTCGTGCTCGTGTTGCTCGCGCTGTTCACCGTCTTCCCCATCGTCTGGATGTACCTGACCTCGTTCCGGCCACCGGGCGACCTGTTCTCCTCGGGCCTCGTCGCGGGCTCGCTGAGCACCGCGAACTACTCCACCGCGTTCGCCGCGATCCCGGTGGGCGTGCTCCTCGAGCACACGGTGGTCGTGGCCGTCGCGGTGTCGCTCGGTCAGCTCCTCACGAGCCTGCTCGCCGCGTACGCATTCGCGCGGTTCCGCTTCAAAGGGCGCAACCTGCTGTTCCTCGTCTTCATCGGGAGCTGGCTCGTGCCGTTCCAGGTCACGATGCTGCCGAACTACGTGCTCGTCTCGAGGCTCGGGCTGCTCAACTCGCTCGCCGGGATCATCGTCCCCCAGCTCAGCTCGGCCTTCGCTGTGCTCTTGCTGCGCCAGCATCTCAACGGCTTTCCCGTCGAGCTGCTCGAAGCGGCCCGGGTCGAAGGGCAGTCGGTGTGGGCGACGCTCTGGACGGTCGTCGTTCCGAACCTCGGACCGGCGCTCGCGGCCCTCGGGATCTTGCTCTTCGTCGGCTCGTGGAACGAGTACTTCTGGCCCTTGCTCGTCTACCGGGCCCCGGACTCGGTGATCCAGCTCGGCATTCAAGGATTCCTCAGTGCCGCCACGGTGAACTACGGCGCGCTGATGGCGGCGTCGGGTCTGGCGACGCTCCCGATATTCGCGATCTACGCGGTCCTCCAGCGTCGCGTTGTCAGCGCCTTCGTGCGCTCCGGGCTCCGTTGACCGCGCCGCGCGTCCGGCCCGGTCCGGTCCGGTCCGGGCCGAGTGTTCCCGTGCATCCCAACACCCCAGCCGACTGACCTGCCAAGGAGAGCCCATGCGCATCGTTCAGATATCCGACACCCACCTGTCCCACCTCGGCGGGGTCACGAGCGAGAACTTCTCGATCCTCGTCGACTTCGTCAACACCGAGCTGCGCCCTGACCTCGTCGTGAACTCCGGCGACGTGGCGCTGCTCAGCCCGGACTCGGCCGAGGACCGTGAGGCGGCACGCCGGCTGCACGAGCGGTTCGATGCGCCTGTGCGGGTCCTGCCGGGCAACCATGACCTCGGTGAGCCCGGTGACCACCCGTGGATGGGGCTCGCGGTGACGAGCGAGCGTCTGAGGGGCTTCACCGACGCCTTCGGTCCGGGCCGGTTCCTCGAGCTCGACACGGAAGGCTGGGCGATCGTCGGCATGAACAGCGAGATCCTCTCCTCCGGCCTCGACGAGGAGCGCGAGCAGTGGGAGTGGCTCGAAGGAGCGGCGGCGGCCTCGCGCGATCGATCGGTGATGCTCTTTCTGCACAAGCCGCTCTGGTCGCCCATCCCTGGCTACACCGAGCACGCGCTGGCGATCGAGGAGTCCGACCGTGAGCGGTTGCTCGCGGTCTTCTCCGACTCGCGGCTGCGCGTCGTCGGCAGCGGGCATCTGCACTGCTTCAGGAGCGCCTTCGAGGGCGACGTGGTCACGGTGTGGGCGCCGTCCTCGGCATTCGTCGTTCGGTCGAAGGACTTCAGCTTCGGCCTCAGCCAGCTCGGCGTCGTCGAGTACCGGATCGAGGGCGACGAGGTCGAGGTGTATTTCCGCTCGATTCCGACGCTGTGCGAGCAGGAGCCATTCGCGATGGCGGAGTTCGTCCAGACGATGGCTGAGATCGAAGCGGCGACAGCGTCGCGATAGGCCAGATGGCGCATGCCCCCGACACGTCTGACGCTCCGGTCTGCCGCACGGTGGACCGGAGCGTCAGGAGCTCGAGCCGTTCGTCCCGGCCGAAGGCCGGCGGTAGACGTAGCGCCCCATTGTCTGCTTGGCGTCCAGCACGGCATGGCCGCGCGGCTCTCCCGCCGCGGCGTCCTTGTCGGTCATCGCTATGAGCAGGCCACGAAGCATGAGGAGGAGGCCGGCGGAATTGATCGCCGCTTGGCTCTTCGTCGAATAGTCGAAGGTATTCGCGACCAAGGTCACCGTCGCGATGTCAGCGAGGTGGGAGCGCTGGAAGCCGGTGACCGCGACGACCCTCGCCCCTGCCGAGCGCGCCGTGCTCGCCGCATCGATAGTGAGTGAGTTCACCCCGGAGCTGCTGACGGCGAGGCAGACGTCCTTGCGGTTCAGCTGGCTCGCGAGAACCGTCTGCATGATCGCGTCGGGCCAGAAGTCAACCGGCTTGCCGATGACGCGGGCATTTATCGCGAAGTCCTGTGCAAAGACCTGCGTCGGACCGGCGGCGACGACGAGGATCTGCCGAGCGCCCGACAGGTAGTCCACCGCTCGCTTGAACGCGTCCGCCGTCTCCTTGGTGACCATGCCACTGATGGATCGTCCGGCGTCCTCGAACAGCTCGTGGATGACGGGCCCGTGACGCGTCGAGGCTCCTGGGCGGGTGCCGAGCGTCGGCCAGCCGAGGTCACGAGCGAGGGTGAGGCGCAGGTCGCGCAATCCGCTGAACCCGAGCCGGCGGCACGTCCTTACCGCGGTGGCGCCGGAGGTGCCCGACTGCTCGGCGAGCTGGGCCGCCGACCACTCGATGAACTCATAGGGCCGGTCGAGGATGAGCCGCGCGACACGCAGCTCGCTCGCCGACAGCGAGCCGATGACCGTGCGGATCCGCTCGAGGGTGTACGAGCCGGCGACCTCGTTAGCTGGCCGGGCTGCCGGGCGCGCCATGAATCCAGAACCTACACGAGGTCGCACTCGCGCCAGCGCGCCGACGCGTCGCATCCGCGGGTCGAGCGCGGCGACCGACGCCACTCGAGGGGCCGCGAGGGATGGCCGCTCGCGACCCGCACCCCCGCCCTCGCGTGCTGAGCGTCCCGCGACGACGCGGCTGAGGGGACGTGTACGCCGAGCGATGCAGCCGGAACCGCGCGCGACGTCGGAGGCGAATCCGACCCGCACCGTCCTCGCACCCACACATGGGCGCCGCGCCACGTGGCTCGGGAGCTCTGTGGCACGATGCGCCGTGGACAACTCGACAGTGAATCTCATCTGGAGCAGCACCGTCGATGCGCGACTTCGCGAGCAGCTCGCCAGTATCTGGGTCGCGGCTACGAATGCCGGCGGAGCGCTCGGATTTCTTCCACCGGTGACTTCGCAGGACATCGCCGAGCTCGCCGACAAGACCTTCGACCGCGTCGCGGACGGTCTCGACGACCTTCTCGTCGCGTTCCTCGCAGAGGAACCGATCGGCTGGCTCGTGCTGGAGCGAGACGCCCGCTCCTATGCGGGCCATTGGCGGACGCTGAAGCGATTGCAGGTCCACCCGGCACATCAGGGCAACGGCTACGCCACGGCCCTGATGGAAGAGGCCCGCCGATTCGCGCGGGACGAACTCGGGCTCGAGTTCCTGGTATTGACGGTTCGGGACGGCACCGGAGTCGCGGGCATGTACGAGAGGCTCGGCTACCGCGAGGTCGGCCGTGTGCCGTCGGTCATGCGGGTCGCGGAGAACGACGATCGGGACGAGATCTATATGGTCCAGTCGTTGGCCGACTCCTCTGACGTGGCCCGCTCCCGCCGAAGGTGAGCATCTGTCGCCGATCGCCGCGAGCGCCCTGAACCCGGCCATATCTACACTGCCCTCATGTACCGCGGCCGCCGACTCCTCGCAGCAGCGGTGATCGTCGCAAGTTCTGCTGCGGTTCCGCTGCTCGTCGGCGGCCCAGCGTTTGCCTCCCCCGGCCCGGGACCGTGTCGGCACCTCTCGGGGACGTTCTCCGTGGTGGTGAGCAGTCAAGGGGCGGGGAACGTGACCTACGCTCTGCGGCTGCGCGACCAAGGGCTTGGGCACTGCGTCGTGTCCGGCCTCGCCCAGCTGAGACTTCTCTCCCGCTCGGGCGCGCCGCTGCCGACCCGAGTGACCGCCGCATCGCCAGGGTCGCTCACGGCGATGCGTGTCGTGCTCCATCACGGGTCTTCGGCGTGGGCGAGCGCCCGCTTCTCTCCCGACGTGCCCGGTACGGGTGAGCCCACGAACGGTCAGTGCGAGCCGACCGCCTACCGGGTCGACGTCACGGTGGCGCCGGCTGGCGCGAGGCTTGCCGCCCCGATCTCGCCCCCGACGCCGGTGTGCGAGCACGGCTTGCTCCAGCTCAGCGCTCTCGGGACGAAGCGACCGACCGCCTGAGCACGCCGGCTCGGCCGAGCCGGCGCAGCTCAAACACCTCGCGCCACGGTCCGTTAGCACCGCCTAAGGAGGCGATCGATGGATCAGCTGGACCTGAACCGGATGCTGGGCCGGCTCGTCGAGATGGGAGGCTCGGACCTGCACGTGAAGGCAGGTTCACCTCCTCGAGCACGGCTCAACGGCACCCTGAGCCGCATCCCTGAAGAGGCGGCCATCGACGGCGAGGACATGGCGAGCCTCGCCCGGGAGATCATGCACGACCGGATCTGGAGCCGGTTCGAGTCGACGTTCGAGGCCGACTTCGCGTACTCGGTCCCACAGCTGGGTCGCTTCCGGGTCAACGCTTTCCGCCAGCGCGGCACGGTGTCGATGGTGTTCAGGCACGTTCGACCCGGTACGCAGTCGTTGGCCGAGCTCGGCCTTCCCGACGCGGTGCGACGCCTCGCCGAGGAGCCGCGCGGCATCGTGCTCGTCACCGGTCCGACGGGCTGTGGCAAGACGACCACGCTCGCGGCGATGATCGACCACCTCAACAACACGCGAGAGTGCCACGTTGTGACGATCGAGGACCCGATAGAGGTCCTGCACAGGGACAACCTCGCTTCCATAAGCCAACGCGAGATCGGTTTCGACACCGAGAGCTTCATCGTTGCGCTCCGGTCCGCCCTGCGCGAGGACCCCGACGTCATCCTCGTCGGCGAGATGCGCGATCCGGAGACCGTCGAGACGGCGCTGACGGCCGCCGAGACCGGGCACCTCGTGCTCTCGACGTTGCACACCGGGGACTCCGTCGAGACGATCAACCGGATCATCGACTTCTTCCCCCCGAGCCAGCAGCGTCAGGCGCGCCTCTCGCTCGCGTCCGCGCTCCGGGGAACGATCTGCCAGCGTCTCATCCCCACGATCGACGGCAAGGAACGGGTGCCGGCGCTCGAGATCATGGTCGTGAACGGGCGCATACAGCAGTGCATCGTCGAGCCGGTCCACACGAGCAACATCGCCGACATCATCGCCGAGGGCGACTACTACGGCATGCAGACGTTCGCCCAGTCCCTCATCGAGCTCCTCAAGGAGGGCCTCATCGACGCCGAGACGGCGATCTCCTCGGCGCCCAACTCCCACGACCTGCGGATCATGCTCCAGAGACAAGGGATGGCGCAGTCGGTGCTCGGCTGATCCCGTGCTCGTTCTGGCGGGACATCTGGCGGCCCCGTGCGAACGATGTTCAGCCAAGCCAGGCGTGCGCGACAACCGACCCGGCGAGCACGCCGACGATCGCCCGCACCGCGAGGAACGGCCCGAACGGGTACGGCCATCGTGCGCCCCGCCCGGCCCATGGCGAACGGCCAGAGTGCGATCAGACCTGCCGCGACGAAGCCTTGAAGGAATCCCCCCGACGATGCGATAGCCGAACCGGCCGAAGAACGCTCCGCAGAGGGTCGCGAGCCAGACGTCGCCGAAGCCCAAACCTCCAGGGGCTCCGACGAGGATCACGCCGAAAAGCGCGAACACAATGGTGCCGCTGACCACCAGACGGACCAGGGCGGAGAGGTCGTACCTCACCCGCGATCATGGCGGTCGCGGCGATGTGAGGAGTCAGTAACCGCCAGGCCCGAGATCGATCACCGTCAGCGCGACGTCGCCGGCGGCGAGCACAAAGTACGCGGGCGCTGCCCAGAGAGTTGGCACGCGCGTCGCTACCGCGCCGCACAGAGCGACGGTGACGAGCTCGGTCGCGGGATAGCGGATCGAGATTCCTGTCCACACGATCGACATTTGCCGCGTCGCAGCTCGAATGAGGCGACGGGCGCGTTGTCGACAGGCCGAATGGGTGTCTCGCACACCGGGCAGGGCGAGCGCGGCGTGACGACCGAGGCCCCGACAGGCAGACACCAGGTCAGATCGTGAGGAAGGACCGGCGGCGAGGCCCACCAGGAACGCGACCGCGTCGGCCCCTCCGGTCATCTCCGGACGAGTGGCCCTGATCGGCGAGACGTGACGTTCAACCTGCAGCTCTCAAGTGCCGTCAAGGTGACTAGGAGGCGCACAGTGTCCCTTGTTCTCAAGCAGGCGCCGAGGATGCCGCGGCGAGAGCACTACGCGCCGCGTCCGGGCTCAGGACCGGCACGAGTACTGCGCGATATAGGTGACCAGGGGTGCAGTCAGTTGAACGGTGGCTGGGTGTGATGCGATGCCGCGCGGCGGGAGTCTGATGTTCTACGAAACGTGGTCGCACCCCGGAGAGGTGGGCAGCGCCGTGATGATCGCGTGAGCGCCCCCGAGCTGCTCGATCCCAGGGCGCTGGCGGCGGATCTCACGAGGGCGAGGTCGGCCGCGATCGACGCCGGCTTTGACTTCGTCGACCTCGACTCGTTCGAGATCGATCCCGCGTCGGCACACGTGTTGCCCGAGCCTCGCGCGCGCCGCGACCGCGCGGTCGGCATCGGCTGGCGCTATGGCCTCCCGATCGTCGCGGTCGCCCACCCCGAGGACCTCTTCACGCTCGATGACATATATCTCGAAGCCGGTCGAGATGTGCACATTGTCGTCGCGAGCGACCTGCAGATCGAGCAGTGGATCGACCGGATCTACGTCAAGCCGGCAGCGCGTCACGATCCGGTCACAGTCGGGCCCGCGGAGCTCATACCTGCTCGCAGCGGAGACCTCTCGGGTTGGACGAGCCCGATTCCCCCCGCGCCGAGCGCCCACCTGTCCGTCGTCGGGGGCGCCGATCCCTCGCCCGCACTCACGGGACAGTCTTCGCCTGCACTCGATATCTCGCCGGTCGTGACCGAGTCCACCGTGGCCGAAATCGCCGACGACGCGACCCCGGATCCGGCGGGCGAAGAGGTTCCCCAGCTCCGCGTCATTTCGGGGTCCGCTCTCGACGCCGAGCCGCTGATCGGCATCGAGGACAATCTCGGCGTCGATCTCGAGGAGGATCCCGCCCCGACCGGCCTTGACGCCGGTCTCGACTCGGGCCCGGAGCCATTCGGCGAGCTGGGGTCTCTCGCCCGCATCCTCGTCGATACCGGAAAGGTCAGCCCGAGGGACATGGAGGTCGTCCTGCGACAGCAGGTCGCGTCGGGGCGGCCGCTGCGGGAGGTCCTCGCTGAGCTCGGGCTCGTGAGCGAGGGCGAGCTCCAGCGCGCCGTAGCTCAGGTGGAAGGTCTCGAGTTCGTCGACCTGAACAACTGGACGATCGATCAAGCGGCGGCCGAGCTCCTCCCCGAGTCGCTCGCGCGCCGGTACCACATTCTCGGGATCGGGTTCCGTGGCGAGCGGCCGGTGATCGCCATGGCGAACCCGTCGGATGTGTTCGCGCTCGACGACGTGCGCTCGCTCCTCGGCCGTGAGGTCGAGGCGGTGATCTGTGCGCCCCAGCAGGTCACGGACTACCTGCTGCGGATCTACCGCCGCAGCGACGAGACGGACGTTGCGGCTCGAAATGCAGCGCTGTCCGCCGCGGCATCCGAGGCGACCCAGCTCGGTGAGATCAACGACCTGCACGTGGTGGTCGAAGACGCCCCGATCGTGAAGTTCGTCAACTTGATCATGCGCCAAGCGCTCGACGAGCGGGCGTCCGACATCCACATCGAGCCGACCTCCGACGACCTGCAGGTGCGCTTTCGCATCGACGGCGTGCTCCATCACGTCACGAGCGCACCCAAGGCGATCCAAGGCGGCGTGGTGTCGCGTCTCAAGATCATGGCGGACCTCGACATCGCGGAGCACCGCGTCCCGCAGGACGGTCGGCTCTCCCTTACTGCAAGCAACCGCGAGATCGACCTGCGAGTCGCGACGCTTCCGACCGTGCATGGCGAGAAGGTCGTCCTACGGGTGCTCGACAAGTCCACCGCACCGCTCGATCTGGCACGCCTCGGTTTCATGCCGGAGGTCCTCGCACGTTACGAGGAGTCCTACCGCAAGGCGTCCGGCACGATCCTCGTGACCGGTCCCACCGGCTCAGGCAAGTCGACGACCCTCTATGCGACGCTCAACAAGCTCAACCTGCCCGAGCGCAACCTCATCACCGTCGAGGATCCTGTGGAGTACCAGCTCCGGGGGGTCAACCAGGTGCAGGTCAATCCGAGGGCCGGCCTCAATTTCGCGAACGCGCTCCGCTCGATTCTCCGGTCCGATCCTGACGTCGTGCTCGTCGGTGAGATTCGAGACCGTGAGACCGCGACGATCGCTGTCGAGGCGGCGCTCACGGGCCATCTCGTCCTCACCTGCCTGCACACGAACGACGCCGCCAGCTCGCCGCTCCGCCTGATCGAGATGGGAGTGGAGCCGTTCCTCGTCTGCTCGGCACTGGACTGCGTCCTCGCGCAGCGCTTGGCGCGCCTGCTCTGCCAGAACTGCGCCGAGGACTACCAGCCGACACCGGAGGAGCTGATCGCGGCGCGCTGGGTGCCGGAGAACACGCCGCCCTCGGGCGAGTTGCGCTTTCGGCGCGCCACCGGCTGCCAGGCCTGCAGCAATACGGGCTATCACGGACGCCTGGCGATCCAAGAGGTCATGACCGTTACCGAAGAACTGGAGCGGGCGATCCTCGCTCGAGCACCGACAGAGGAGATCAAGCGGCTCGCGGTGTTCGAGGGTATGAGGACTCTGCACCGCGACGGGCTTCGTAAGGCAGCGATGGGGCTTACGAGCCTCGAGGAGATCCTGAGGGTGATCGTATGACCGTTGGAACGCATCTCGTATCGGCGTGGTCCCAGAGCGTCGTCGACGCTCTCGTCACGAGCGGCCGGCTCGATGAGGCCGCCGCGGACGGCGCCCTTGCGCGCGCCGCTGCCGAGGGCAGGCCGATCCTGAGCATCCTCGCCGACTCGGGACTTGTCGACATCGCAGCCGGGCTCTCGTGTCTGTCTGCCATCTCGGGAGTACGAGCGGTCGACGTGGTCGCTCGACCCCCGACCGATGACGCGTTAGCCACCGTGCCGCTCGAGGTCGGACGGAGGTTCCGGTCGATCGGCTACCGCATCGACGATGGTCGGCTGTTGCTCGCATGTGCCGAGCCCCTCGGGGTGGCCGAGCTCAGGTCGCTCGCCGGAGCGCTGGGTCGCGAGCTGGCCGAGTGCGTCCTCATCGACCCGGCTGCAGTGGACCGGCTTTTGGCTGGTGGCGCCGTAGCCCGGCCCGATTATTCGCCGCGATCGGCGGAGCCGTCGGTCGAGCGCCTCGACGAGCCCGCTCGGATCGAGGGGCGCGAGCTCCTCGCGCACGCGTTCGAGCCCGTGCAGGTCGCGATCGGCGGTGAGGACGATCTCGTCTGGACGCCGAAGAGCGCGCCGCCCGTCGTCGCCACCGGGCCCGACGAGCGCCACGAGGTCGGCCGCACCCCGGTGAGGCTGGATCTCGACAGCTTGCTCACCCACGCCGTCGACAACGACGCGTCCGACCTGCACCTCGCCGACGGGTTTCCGCCCGCGATCCGGATCGACGGCTCGATCCGTCGCATCGAGGCGATGCCCTGTCTCGACAACAACCAGATCCGCCGGATGGTCTTCGACATCCTGCCGCAGGTCCAGCGCGAAAGGTTCGAGGCCACGAAAGAGCTCGACACCTCGCACACGATCCCCGGCGTCGGGCGCTTCCGAGTCAGCGTGTTCCAGCAGCGCGGCTCGATCGGCGCAGTGCTCCGGATGATCCCCTCTTCGGTCCCCCCGCTCGACACGCTCGGGATGCCGAAGGTCGTCGCGTCCTTCGCCGACCTCCGGCGTGGTCTGGTCCTCGTGACCGGGCCGACGGGCTCGGGCAAGTCGACCACGCTCGCCTCGATAGTCGACGTCATCAACCACTCGAAGCCACTGCACATCATGACCGTCGAGGACCCGATCGAGTTCCTGCACAGCCACGGACAGTCGATCGTCAATCAGCGCGAGGTCGGAGAGGACACCGAGTCCTTCGGGGAGTGCCTGCGCCACGTGCTGCGTCAGGACCCCGACGTGATCCTCGTGGGCGAGCTCCGGGACCTCGAGACGATCTCGACGGCGCTCACCGCGGCAGAGACCGGCCACCTCGTCTTTGCAACCCTGCACACCCAGGACGCCCCCCAGACGATCGATCGGATGATCGACGTCTTCCCGCCAAACCAGCAGGACCAAGTGCGCATCCAGCTTGCCGGTGCGCTCGAGGCGGTCGTCACCCAGCAGCTCATCCTCTCCGCGTCGGGTGTGGGGCGGGTGCCGGTCGCGGAGGTCATGGTCTGCACGCCCGGGATCCGCAACCTGATCAGGACTGGAAAGACCCACCAGGTGTACTCCCTCATGCAGACGGGGGGTGCCGACGGCATGCAGACCATGGACCAGTCCCTCGCCCGTGCCGTTAGCGAGCACAAGATCACCGAGAGCATGGCCTTCGATCGCTCGCGCGACCCGAAGCAGCTCCGGGACTACCTGAGAGGCTGACGCTCCCCCGGGCGGCGAACGACATGACCACTACCTACGATTACAAGGTCCGCGACCGGGCCGGCAAGCTCGTCAAGGGCAAGCTCGACGCCGAGAGCGTCCCCGTCGTCGCGACGCGGCTCCGGGAGATGGGCTACCTCCCGGTGGAGATCAAGCAGACCTCGTCGTTCGGTCTGCGCGGAGACATCGGGATTCCGGGCATCACCGACCGGGTGAAGCTCAAAGAAGTCGCCATCATGAGCAGGCAGCTCGCGACGATGGTCTCGGCCGGCCTCACGCTCGTGCGCGCGCTCAGCGTGCTCGCGGACCAGCTCGAGTCGAAGCCGCTCCGCACCGCGGTTCTCGACGTGCGCGCCGACGTCGAACGTGGCTCGTCGTTCTCGTCCTCCCTGGAGAAGCACCCGAAGGTGTTCAGCCCGATCTACGTCTCGATGGTCAAGGCCGGTGAGGCGAGCGGGCAGCTCGACACCGTGCTTCTCAAGCTGGCGACCCAGATCGAGAAGCAGGTCGAGCTGCGCTCCAAGGTGCGCTCCGCCTTCACCTACCCGATTGTCGTCGTTGTGCTCGTCATCATCATCGTGACGGCGATGATGATCTTCGTCGTGCCGACGTTCAAGCACCTCTACAGCTCCTTGAACGGCAAGCTCCCGCTTCCCACTCAGATCGTCATCAAGATCTCCAACACGATCGCGAGCATCTGGGCGCTGGCAGTGATCGCAGTGGTCGTCCTTCTCGTCGCCGGCTTCCTCCGCTGGAAGAAAAGCGACAGGGGCCGGGATCTCTGGGACAGCCTCAAGCTCCGGGTACCCGTCTTCGGCCCGCTTGCCCTCAAGATCGCGCTTTCACGCTTCACCGCCACCCTCTCGACACTGCTCCTGTCGGGTATCGGCATCATCGAGGCTCTCGAGATAACGGCCGACAATGTGGGTAATCGCGTCGTCGCGCGAGCCGCGAGGAACGCTCAGGTCGGCGTCCGCGAAGGGCGATCGCTCGCCTCGACGCTCTCGGAGTACCCGGTGATCCCAAGCATGGTGAACCAGATGATCGAGACGGGCGAGGAGTCCGGCACGGTCGGCGACATGCTCGGTCGGGTCGCGACGTTCTATGACAACGAGATCGACGCGACCGTCAACAGCATGACGGCGTTGCTCGAGCCCGTGCTCATCGTGTTCATGGGGGTCTGTGTCGGCGCGATCGTTGTCAGCTTGTACTTGCCGATGTTCAACTACGTGAAGCTGCTCTCGCCGGCAACTTCATGATGGCGCACGGGAAAGCGACGGGAGCAATGGGCGACTGGGGAGAGTACCGGTGACGCACAAGATAGGGATCGAGGTCAGCTCGGCTTCGGTCCGGATGGCGGCGATGTCGGTGGGCAAGGGCCGGCCCCGGCTCCTCCACTTCGCCGAGGTGAAGCTGCCCTATGGCGCGGTGGTCGACGGGGTCGTCGTCGACCGTGACGCAGTGCGCGGTGCCATCACATCGTGCATCGCGGAAGGAAAGTTCAAGGCGAGCCTCACCACGGGCGTGCTCAGGGCGAGGGTGAGCGTCGCCGGTCTACGCGCCATCATCCGCGAGATAGAGATGCCGCCCGTTCCCGACGCCGAGCTGGACGCCGCCGTCCGGCTCCAGGCTCTCGACGTCGTGCCGTTCCCTGTCGATCGGACGCTGATCTCCGCGCGCGCCATAGGACCTGTCGAGGGCAGCGGCGCAGGCGGATCTGCGGCGCGGGTGCGCGTCCTTATAGCCGCCGCGCATCGGGATCTCGTAGAGCCGGTGGTCGACGTCGTGATCGAGGCGGGCATCGTGGTCGAGGGCGTAGATCTCGCGGCGTCCCCACTCGTCCGGGCATTCGCCAACCTGGAAGGCGAGGAGGCGGGTCCCGAGGCGGTCGTCGCGGTCGGTGCCGAGCTCACCACGGTCGTCGTCCACGAGCGAGGCGAACCATCCTTCGTGCGCACGATCGCGGGGGGCGGAAACACCGTGACCCGGGCGATCGCCGCCGCCCTCGACCTGCCGTTCCCCGACGCCGAGAGCCTGAAGCGCCGCCTAGGTGACCCGGCTAGCGCCTCGAACCTCGTGCCACCGGAGGCGATCGCGGCCGCTCGAGACGGCTCGACGGCCCTCCTCGCGGATATCCGAAGCTCTGTCGAGTACTTCTCGTCTCGCGACGGGCGGAGCGAGGTTCGCCGTGTCGTGCTCACCGGTGGGGGCGCTCAGCTGAGCGGGTTCCTCGAGCGACTGCAACAGCAGATGCGCGCAGCGGTCGTTGCGGGCGACTGGCTCGAGCGGATCGACACCGACCGTATCGAGGTGGATCGCGATCTGCTCCGCGCGACCGGCGCCGTCGTCGTGGGCCTGACCCTCCCGGAGCCCGCCGGCCGAAAGGTCCTCGATCTCGTCCCACCGGAGACGGTGGTGGCGCGCCGGCAACGCCGCGTGGAGCGCTGGGTGGTCGCTGCCGCGGTCGTGACCGTCCTTGGGCTCGTCGTTGGGGGAGCGATTCGCTACGTCCAAGTTCACCAAGCCGAGATCGGGGTCGGTTCGCTCGACGGCGAGATAGCGGTGCTACAAGGCCAGATCCCGCACTTCGACACCGTCGCCCGGCAGAACGCCGCAATCTCCGCCGACCAAACGCTCGGCCAGCCCCTCGTCAGCCACGAGGTCGATTGGCCCGGGGTGCTCGCAGCTCTCGTGAAATACACGCCGCCGAAGGTCGGAGCGACAGGGTTCTCGGGAACGGTCAGCGTGCCGGCGGCGGCAGCGACGACGACCGCAGCTACATCGGCCGCCGCGCAAGCTTCGCCGTCGTTACCCTCACCGACGTCCACGCTCGGGACGGTGAGCCTTTCACTCTCTGCTCCGGGCTTTCCTTCGTTCAAGCAGTGGTTCGACGCAATGCTCGGCTCTGGTCGCTTCGTCATCGACCAGTACTCCGGCGTGACCAATGGCGCATCCGTCCCAGGCGGAGCCGCGACGAGCAGCGGAGCGGGCATCTCCTTCAGCGCGCAGCTAGGTATCACCGGTGCCACGTACACCCAACGGTTGGGGGAGTTCGAGGTGAGCGCACCATGAAGACGATCAATCGCGACCTGTTGAATCGCCCGCGCGTCTGGGTCTCACTGGCCTTGGTCACAGTGCTGGCACTCGGGTGGTGGTTCGGCTGGATGTCGCCCGAGGCAACCAAGCTCGCCAGCGTCCGAGCTCGCCAGGTGGGTCAACGGGCGACGGTAGCGTCACTCGCATCGCAGCTCGCGAAGCTGCGCGCCGACGCGAAGCGGGTGCAGGCGGCGAGCCCCTTCCTCCAGCGCTTTGGCGCCGCGATCCCCGCACAGCCCGACTCTCCGGGAATCGTCGAGCAGGTCTACCACCTGTCGGTGCGCGATCGGGTCTCGCTCTCGAGCATCACCGACGACGTGTTGAGCGCGGCGTCCGGGAGCTACTCCACGATTCCGGTGTCGATGACCGTGTCGGGCGGTCACGACGCGGTGCTCTCGTTCGTCGCCGGTCTCTACAAGCTCCCGCGACTGCTGACGATCCAGAGTCTCAACCTTACGGGCATCACGAGTGTGCTGGCGACCGGGAACAGCACGTACAGCGCGACGATCTCGGCAACCGCGTACACGACCTATGTAGCGCCGGCCCACGGCTCGACGGCCGCGGTGCCCGCGACGACCAGCTGAGACGGTGGTCGATGCTCCCGCCGACGTGGAGGCGTCCTTGTCGAGCGCGAGGTGACGAGGGGATCGGGCTCGTGGAGGTCCTCGTCTCCATGTTCCTCCTAGCGGTCGTCGTGATCCCCTTCGGAAACGTCATCTACACGACGCTCAACACTGCCAACGACAACGGGAACCGCCAGGACGCGTCCGCTCTCGCGTCGAGCGTCTTGTCACGACTGGAGAGCATCCCCTACTCCCAGGTCGGCTTCACCGGCGGCTCGAGCGGAACGTTGGCGACGACGATCGCCGCCCACCCCAAGTATGCAGCCGCCGTGGGTGCATTGCCCACCTTTTACTGGGACGCCGATGGCGACGGTTCCGACGGCTCCTTCACGAGCAACGTGGATGGCGACATCGCCGACGAGACGCTCGTCACGACCCCGTCCAGTCCACCCGCCACCTTGAAGTTCGGCACGAACCGCGTGCCTTTCGCTCCGGTGATGTCGGGCGTGCACGCAGGAGGCGTCTCGTACACGGTGACGACGCACATCGTCGAGGCCTCCACCTCGGTGTCGGCTTGTCCCCAGCACGGCGTCCCGGCAACTACGTCGCTTGTCGATGCCTACAAGCACGTCTTCGTCACGATCACGTGGTTCAACGGGCGGTTCCATCCGGCTCCGCTGAATGCGGACACGATCGTTTATCCGGGAAGCCTGGCTGCCTACAGCGGCCCTTCGAGCAACTCGCCGCCACCGTCTGCGCCGACCAATGTCGTGCCGGTGGCCGCCGCCGTGACCGGCGCGGTGAGCGTCTCGTGGACGGTCCCGCCCGGTGGCACGGTGCCGGGCTGCTACGACGTGGGCTGGTCCGGTGGGAATCCCACGATCAATGCGCAGCAACAGGCGAGCAGCGGCCTCGTCGAACCTTCCGGGGGCTCCCTGAACGCCGACGGCTCGACGACGTACACCTATACCACGCCTTCGTCCCTTTTGCAGGGCCAGGAGTACGTGTTCTACGTCACGTCGTACTCGGAGGACGGAGCCGAGTTCTCGCAGTCGGCGACCTCCGACGCGGCGCAGGCGCCGACTGGGCCGCTCGTCAATTTACTGTCGCCGACTCAGGGTCTTCCGGGCGGAAGGACCCTGGTCACGATCGCCGGCAGCGGTCTCTCCTCCTTGAAAGGCCCGACGCTCGCCTACTTCGGCTCGACCGCCGCGACGGGTGTGACCTGTTCGTCGAGTACGTCGTGCACCGCAGTCGATCCCAGCACGTCGACGGCTAGCGGATCGGTCTTCGTCACGATCGAAACCCCGACGGGCCCGGGGAACGCCGAAGTGTCGTCGCCGCAGCTCATCCCCGACCAGTTCTCGTACGCGCCATCGATCACCGGCGCGAGCTACTCCGGCTCGACACTGTCCATCAACATTGCGAACATCGGCTCGACGCCGCCGACGGTGACGCTGTTGCCGTCCGCCGCGCAATCGGGCGTGACCTGCCCGGCCCCGACGTCGGGCACGACCACCTGCACGCTCACGACTTCGCTGCCTGCCCCAGTCGCACCGGCGACGACAGCCGAGGTCCAGATCAGCGTGAGCTCCGCGGGAGGTAGCTCCGCCTACTACACCTTGAGCTACTCGTGAGGCGCTCCTCGGCCGGCATCGCCTCGCGCGACTGCCGACGTCGCTTGCGCGACGACGCCGGGATGACACTCGTGGAGCTCGTCGTCACGATGGCGCTCCTCCTCCTCGTCACGACGTTGGTCCTCACGGTTTACCGGGTCTTCTCCTCGTCCGCCGCTGACTCCCGTACGTTGTCGGTAAGCCAGGAGCGGGTCCACTCGGTGCTTCGCATCCTCGAGGCCGACGTCCGCTCCGCGAATCCTCTCCTGCTCGTGCCCTCGAGCTTCACGCTCGATCCCTCGCCTCCGGCGGTTACGAGCACGGGTGCGAGTGGGACGTCGTCCAC
>JAODBO010000054.1 GCA_025464005.1 Acidimicrobiaceae bacterium
GTTCACGTACTCGTAGGCCGACGCCGAGCCGGCGGGGCTGGATATCGAGCCGGAGCCCGTGCCCAATGTCACGGTTACGTCGACCTTGCCCGCCGAGGCGACCGTCGCCGCGCCGTTGGGCAGGACCGATTGCGGCACGGTGACGGTGATCGCCGTGCTCGTGACGCTCTGCACCGTGGCGACCGCTGCGCCGAAGCTCACGTGGACGTTCCCGGTGTTGCTGGCGGGGAAGCCGCTCCCGGTGATCGTGACCGTGTTGCCTCCGGTCGTCGGTCCCGAAGCCGGCGTGACGCCGCCGACGAGGGGGCGTCCGACGCCGGCGGAGCTGGCCTCGGCGCAGAGCGAAGCGGCGAGACCGCCCGTGCCCTTCGCGTTCGTGACGATCGGCGTCCCGAGACCTGACGCCGGACTGAAGCCGGCGCTTGCGGAGTAACCGAGCCCGAGCCCGAAGACGTCGTTGTTCCCGCTGGTCACATCGGAGAAGGACTGCGCGTAGCTCGAAGCGTTCGATGCGACTGCATACAGCTCGGGCGACACGAAGCCGAGGTCGCTACCGCCCGCCGTCGTGGGCAAGTTCGCGCAGGAGCCGCCGGAGGCCGCTATGTCGGCCAAGACCGCCGCCCAGGTCGGTGCCGCCGACGACGTGCCGCCGATGGTCGTCCAGCCGGCGGGGACCGCGCCGGCAGACGGACTCGTCGGCCCGGTCGGACCTGACACGAAAGCCTTGCTGTACACGGTGATGCCACGCCACTCGTCCGCGGAAGCGCTGACGTCGGGGACCTCACGGTTGCCGTTGGGGGCAACGCCCGCCACGCCCGACTGGGCCTGCCACGCCGGCATGGGCCATGTCGAGGAGACGCCTCCCCCACCGCCGCCCCAGTCGCTGCCGTGGTTCCAGACGCTCTGGCTCGGCGGGTTGGCGTCAGACAGCAGCGAGGTGCCGCCGACGCCGAGCACGTACGGCTGGCTCGCGGGGTCGTCGACGGACAGATACGGCTGGACCGCGGTCGTGTTGCCGAAAGGTGTCCCCGCGCAGTCGTCCGACCCGGTGTCGCCCGCGGCCGAGATCACCGTCTGGCCCTGTGCTGCGGCCTCCTCGAAGATGTAGTTCTCGAGCTGCTGGGCGCCGGGCGCACCGGTCTGCAAGGCGGCCTCGCACTCGCCCCAGCTCGTCGAGACGATGTTCGCCCGGTCCTGGCTGACGATCGCGTTGTACTCGTCGATGCCGCCGAACGTCGTGTTGGGAGCCTCGTATACGAGGATCTTCGCGGCAGGTGCAAGCGCCGAGAGATCCTCGATGTCGAGGATCGACTCACCACTGCCCGAGCCGACGAGGTTGAAGTTGTCGAGCGGGACCGTCTGGACCTGGCTCGTGTGGCTAGATCCGAAGTAGCAGCGGTCGAAGTTCGCGAGGTCCGATGGGGCGAACGGCTCCAGCTCGAACAGGGCGATCGTCTGCCCGGCACCGAGGTCGCCGCGCAGGTACAGTCCGCTCAACCCGTACGCGGCCGCTATCTGCGAGTCCGTCCAGCCCCCGCCAGCCAGCGCGTCCCGTGACGCCGTGACGCACGGGCGCGGAGCGCCGGTCGTTGCTGTCGACACCTTCGGCGACCGAGTGCTCGCCAGGGGAACGGATTTTGCCGCCGGGGCGCGGCGCAGCTGAGACCGAGGTACGGCGAGGTCGTCGAGGCCGAGCACCGACTGGACGGCTGCCGCAGTGGCGCCAGGCAGCCGGGGGGGCCCGACGGTCGCCCATCCGACGTGGCCCTGACCGAGCGCGTACCCCTCGATGCTCGTGTGGAACGCCGACTCGATCCGCGAGACGCTGCCGTGGACCTCGAGCAGCAGCCGGTTGGCCGAGAGCTTGCCGACCGCGAGCCCGGCCGAGCGCATGGCCCGCTCCACGGCGGTGACCTCGGTCGTCGTCGGACCAAAGCGCGCCGCGAAGGTGGCCGGTGTGAGGTAGCGGTGGAAGTCGGTCGAGCCGGGAGTCGATACCGCCGAGGCATACGCCGCGAGCGCTACGGGATCTCTCGGCCTCAGCGAGAGACCGAGCTGGATGGAGCGCACCGAAGGAAGGGCGCCCGTGGAACGAGCTCCCTTGGGGATGGCGGGCGCGTTGCCGACGCGCACGAGTGCCGTCGACGAGGGCCGAAGAGACACCACCGTCGCGGCTGCTGTCGCGGGGGCTCCGGCGAGCGCCGGGAGCGCAGCCGCTCCGGCGACCACGACCGCCATCCATCCCGCGGCCGCTCGCGCTCGTACGTAGGTGGGGGGCAATCTCATCGGCTCGGGCCCTCCTCGGGTTCACTGCCCGCGCCAGCTGCTGCGACGACATGTGGGACCGCATCGAGCAGTGCGCGCCGAGTGAACCGGCCTAGGCCGCGGGGGTCTCGGACTGATGAGAGTGCGATCGGCAGGGTCTACCAGGAGTACCGGTCGAGGTCAACGCGGCAGGAGCTGCTCGATCTCCCCGACGAGGTCGGCGACTGACGCCACCACCCGTGTTGGCCGGTACGGGAAGCGTTCAACGTCTTGAGGCTGGGTGACGCCGGAGAGCACGAGGATGGTCTCCAACCCCGCTTCGATGCCCGCGACCACGTCGGTGTCCATGCGATCACCCACCATGACGGTCGTCTCCGAGTGCGCACCGAGAACGTTCAGGCCTTCTCGAACCATCAGTGGGTTGGGCTTGCCGACGAAGTACGGGTCGATACCGGTGGCGTGCCTGATGAGTGCGGCGACCGAACCCGTGGCGGGGAGCGCGCCCTCGGCGGAGGGACCGACCGCATCGGGGTTCGTGGCAATGAAACGTGCTCCCGCCGATACAAGCCGGATCGCCTTCGTTATCGCCTCGAAGCTGTACGTCCGTGTCTCACCGAGCACGACGTAGTCAGGATCACGGTCGGTCAGCGTGTAGCCGATGTCGTGGAGCGCAGTCGTCAGACCGGCCTCGCCGACCACGAAGGCCGTCCCCCCGGGGCGCTGGCTGTCGAGGAACTGGCCCGTCGCGAGCGCCGAGGTCCACAGTGCGCCGACGGGGATGTCGAGACCCGCGTCCGCTAGTCGCGCCGCCAGGTCCCGAGGCGTATACATCGAGTTGTTCGTGAGGACGAGGAAGCTGCGATCGGTCTTGGTGAGCGCTCGGACGAACTCGTCGGCTCCCCGGACGGCGGTTCCCTCGTGGACGAGGACACCGTCCATGTCGCACAGCCAGCTGAGCGGAGCGCCACGATTCGCCATGTCAACAGTATGAGGCCTCTGTCAGTCCGGGCGCGCCAAGGCGAGACACGATCGCCTAGAGTTCCGTGCGGGGAGAGGTGCGAGAGCGGCCGAATCGGGCGCACTGCTAATGCGTTGTGGGCGTCAAGTTCACCGAGGGTTCGAATCCCTCCCTCTCCGCTCACCAGACGGGACGCCTCAGGCGTCCCGTCTCGCTCGTCAGGAGGCGCTTTCGCTCGAGGGAGGCGGACGCTCTGGCTCTTGCGAGACGTCCGACCTCTCCGGCATGTCGGGGACCGGGCGCGGGGCGGCGCGGCCCGACGGCGGCGGGGGCTTGGGAGAGACCCCGGGCCAGCTCGAGGCCGGTTGCTGGCGCCTCGGACCGTCGGGCGACGGCTTCGGGGAGACGGCCGGCCAGCCCGGGGAGCCCGGACCGTGCGTCGGCTGCTCCCCTCCGACCTCGGGCTCGCGCGAATGGTCGGGCGGCACGCGATCGTGCAGCGTGGCGGTGTCCGAGCTCCAGGGCGATGGCGCGGCGCCGGCAGACCAGCCTGCGGGCATCGCCGGCGCGAGAGGCACGAATATGCCCGCGGCCCTGGCGATCTCGTCCGGCCGGGCGCCGTCGTGGCGAGCGCGCAGGTCCAGGTAGATAATCAGGACCAGGGCCACCTGGAGAGGTGTGAGCAAGACCTCGACTGCGTAGGCCGCCACCTGCTCCGCCACGACCGCCGCGCTATGCGAGTGCGAGAAGAGCGCTCCTGCGACCGCTCCTAGGGGGAGCGAGCACGCGAGCACGACCACCTCGACGAGGAGGAACGCACCGAGAATGGTCAGGCGCCGCCCGGCGACGAGCGAGGCAGAACGGCGCAGCGCGGAGCGCACCCCTGCCCCCTCCATGACGACGACCGGCATCGTGACGTACAAAGTGAGCCAGAGCACGATTCCCGGGATGACGAAGAGCGCCAGGCCGAGGCCGGCGAGCGCGGCGACTGCGAGACCCGATCCCACCACCGCTCCCCGGCGGGAGACTGCAGCGCGGCACGATGCACGCCAGTCGGGCTTGGCGCCGACCGCCGCGCTCGTGGCAGCGTGCACACCCGCTGCCTGCGCGAAGAAGTTGCCGAGGACGACGGCGAGGATCCCGACCACCTCGGCGAGCCTGGCGAGACCGCTCGTCGCCCCGTGAGCGTCCGACACGGAGCGCCAGTAGCCGAGCGCCGCCGCGCCGACGAGGACCGAGGGCACGAGCACGATCGCCACCGCCGACAGCAACGCCCGATAGTGCGCTGCGGCGAGCCGGACCGCTGCAGTGGCCAGCTCCGCGGCGCGTGGGGCCGGAGCCGGCCCTCCCTCCACGCCTGCGGTCCACACGCAGGTCACGGTACCAGAGCGGGTTCCGGCGCCCGGGTGGGGCGGCGCCCGCTACGATAACTCGTCGTCGTTTCTCCGGCGGCCGGGTCTAACGCATCGCGTGCCCGGCGGCCGGCGAATAGGCGTCCTGCGCTCGTAGCTCAATTGGACAGAGCATCTGACTACGGATCAGAAGGTTGGGGATTCGAGTTCCTCCGAGCGCACCAGTTCAACACGGTAGTACGCTTCGACAGCGTGAGCACGACCCAAAGACGCCCCAAAAAAGGACCGGGGAGCGTCAAGCCGATTCCCGCCTATCTCGACGACGGCGAGCACGAGGAAGAGCGGGCCAAGTGCGCCGACTGGCGTGTCCGCGTGTCGGCCGGCAAGGGGGTGGACGACCGATACAAGGTCGTCGAGCGCGCCTTCCACGGCACCGAAGAGAAGGCGTGGCGCCTCGTCGCCAAGCTCGTCACCGAGGTCGACGCCGGCAAGCTGAAGCGCGAACACTGCACCCTCGCTGCGCTCCTCGACAAGGTCGTCGAGCACAAACGGACGCGTGGCCGGGCGCCTCGGACGGTCGACGACTATGCGCGCTACGCCGTCTGGCTGACCGAGAAGTACGGATCCGTCGAGATCGCGAAGATCACCCCGAAGTGGATCGACGATCTGATCGATCGCGTGACTCGCGAGATGGGCGCCTCGAGCGCCGTCCACTACTACCGCTTCCTGCGGCTCAGCCTCAAGCTCGCCGAGACGTGGGACCTGATCGACCGCTCGCCCACCGATCGGATGGAAGGACCCTCGGAGCCGGAGCCGGAGAGCGAGTCGCCTGCTCCCGAGACGGTCCGGCTCCTGATCGACAGTGCCGAGAAAGGCGTCGGGAAGCGCCCGGCGAATCCGGACTTCGCCGTTGCCCTGTATGTTGCCGCGACGACGCAGCTCGGCCCCGGCGAACTGGCGGGGTTGCAGGTGTGCGACGTGGGATTCGAACGGCTGCAATTGAGCGTGCGCCAGAGCATCTCGCGGGTCCGAGGGGTGAAGCATGTCAAGGCGACCAAGACGAAGGCCCGCAAGGCGCCGGTGGCGCTCGACGTATCAACGGCCGAGGCCCTCCGCGAGCAGCTCGATCGGATCACCGACCGCTGCGAGAAGCTCGGCGTCAAACTGACCCCGGACCGTTGGCTCTGGTCGAACGCCCTCGATCACTCAGAGCCCGTCGCACCCGACTGGTTCGCCCACCGCTTCGACAAGCTGCGCGAGGCGCTGAATCTCGAGGGCGTGCGCTTCTACGACCTGCGGCACTACGGAGCCACCCAGGCAATCGGGGCAGGCGTCGACATCAAGACAGTGCAGGGTCACATGCGGCACGCGACCTCGAGGCTGACGCTCGATCGCTACTCCCACCTCCTCGAGGCCCAGGGCCGTGCGGCCGCCCAGGCGATCGCCGCCACGCTGCGAGGGCCGGCAGAGCCATGACCGACGAACCGCTCTACTTCCCTTCCCACGGTCCCGATCGACGAGCCATCGTCGACGCCCACGCGTGCCCGCGCTGCGGAGCACCGGCCGGCGAGCTGTGCCGGGTGATCGACGGGCGTGGCGAGCCGTTGCAGCCCACCATCGCGGTGATCTGCTCGGCGCGGATGGCCCTGGACGCTTCATGACCGAAGTCGGCGTCTAGCCGTCCATTCGTCGTAGTCGGGCATCGTGTCGCCCTTGCCATAGGTGCCGACGAACTCGCCCTCGAGCGAGTAGACGTGGACCACATGCTCGCCAGCGTGTGGGGCGTAGATGAAGCCCCGGTGCGGGCGATCGCCCATGCTGCGAGAGATCGTTCCGTCGAGTGGGCCTCCGTGGAGCACGGTGTCTGCGACATTGTGCGTCGCTCGAAACTCGAGGTCTGCCATATGCGGATCGCTCACGGCAACCTCCCGAGCCACATCGGGCAATCCTTGCACGGGTTGAACCACCGCGGATGGCCCTGGACGACGAAAAGCCCCGCGCCCAGCCCGAAGGCTGAGACGCGGGGCTCGTCGGGGTGGTACCGAATGACCAGGCTACGGCCCGGCGTGGTGGATGTGGTGCGCGTCGAGCGGAGCGGCGAAGGCGTACAGGGTGATCCCGGTCGGGATGCTGGGCAAGCGCGAGCCGTGCATCGCCCCGTTCGACCACGTGTAGTAGCTGATCCCGACGTGGATCGCCTGACGAGCCTCGGCCACGTCGATGACGACCATGCCGTGTGCCGCGGCGTACTGGTCGGCCGTCTCCGGCGCGGGAGGCGGTGGAGGCGGCGTGGGAACCGGCGGCGGTGCCGGCGCGGCGAGGGCCTGTACGACGGCGTAGACCGGCTTCGGACCGATCCCCTCGCCGGTCATCATCCCCCAGTCGATGTCCGAGCCCTGACCCTCGTCGGACAGCTCGTAGACGCACACGACCTTCGGGACCGGTGACAGCTGCTCGTAGAGCGGGAGCAGCTCGCCCATCCACTGCGCCTGGAGAGCGAGCGTCATCCCTCCGCTCGGGTCGGTGCTCTGGATGCCCGTCTCGGTGATCCAGAAGTCCCCGTGCCAACCCTGGCCGATCGCCCAGTTCTCGAACTGCTGGCAGATTGCGAGCACACCGTTTCCGCCCCACCACTGCGCAGGCGGAACGTCCGGACTCGCCACGCCGGACCAGCCGTCGTAGGAGTGGTAGCTCAGGAAGTCACCGACGAACCCGGCCGCGAACGCTTTGGCGAGCCAGCTCTGGCCCTTGCCGCCCATGTTGACGTTGGCGACGACCCCGACCCCGACGCGACAGGTCGGGTCGGCCGCCTTCATCGCGGGGTAGACCACGTTCACGACCTCGGCGTAGACGACCGGGTCGATCCCCCCGTACTCTGGCTCGTTGCCGATCTCCCACGCGAGACCCTGGCAGCCGGGAGCTGAGACGAGCGCAGCCAGTTCGCTCGCCAACGTGTCAGCCTGACTGGTCGCGAGGCTCGGGTAGATGAGCGCGAACAGGACGTTCAGCCCGGCCGTCTTCGCAGCAGCAGCGAACGCCGCTACGCGCGCCGCTGTCCCTGCTCCACCGACGACGTAGGGATAGTTCGTGCCGGACACCTGCACGAGCGCGAGGTCCATCCGGACCCACTTGCAGCCCATCGCCGCCATCGCGTCGAGCAGCACCGGCCAGCTCGACGCGTTGGTCCACTCGAATGAGTGATCGTTCAGACCGAGGTCGTAGTCGAGTGTCACTGCCAGACCCGCACGTAATCGACGAGGACCGTGGCCGGCTCGACGACCGGGTTGCCCTTCGAGTTCTCGACGACGAGGTACATGGGCTGAACCGTGACCCCGGTCGTCCACGTCCCGACGAGCTTGCCGTCGTAGAAGTAGTCGATCTTGCCCGGCTGCCAGTGAGCACCGTAGGTGTGCCAGCCCGTGAAGTCACCGGGGACCGTCTCACCGCTCGCGCCGACGTCGGGCGACTGGTAGTGGAAGTGCCACGCCGCTCCCCCGCCGAGCCCTTCCATGATGTCGATCTCACCATCGGTGGGCCAGGTTTTCCCGACGATCCACCATGCGGGCCAGTTGGCGATTTCAGCCCCGGACGCGGGCAGGAACAGGCGCGCTTCGGCGAAGCCGTAGGTGAACTGGAACCCAGCGTGACCCGAACCGTCAACGGGATCCGAGGAGACGATCGCTCCCGAGGCCGCCGTGAGCCTGAGGTTGAGCATCCCGTCGACGATGGACACGTTCGCCGCGTCCATGACCGTGCCGTTTTGCACGTGGTCGTTGCCCCACCAGTCCGGCGACCAGGTCGCGAGGTCGAGCGTCGGGCCAGTGAACTCGTCCTCGAAGATGATCTTGCTCGGAACAGCCGTGCCGGCGGGGACGCTAGGAACCGGCGTCAACGGCGGCGTGACCGGTGTCGGGTTCGCCCCGAGCCACGTCCTCGCTGCCGTCGCAGCAGCGACTAGGGCAGCCTCCTGCTGCTGTGCGAGTCGTCTCGCCGCCGCGGGAAGCCCGGCGACGTTGTGGATCTCGGTCGCGAGCGTCGCTGCCGACGCCAGGGCTGTGACGTCGGCCTGCACCTGCTGCTGAGCTGTCATGGCGATCCTTTCAGAGCGTCCCGTTCAGGGCCGAGATGTCGGCCTTCAGCTGAGCGACGTTGACGCCGTTGAAGACGCCGCCGGGAGCCGCCATCTGCTCGGGCGTGAAGATGACGTAGGCCTCTTCGCGAGCGGCCTGCCACCACGGCCATGAGAACAGCTGGTCGCTCCCCCAGGTGATCAGTCGTCCCCACGTGGCATTGCGCGCGAGGTGGGCCGTGCAGTGACCACCGACCCAATCGGTAGCGGTCGAGGTGAACGGCTGACCGGCCTCGTATTCCTGCTGAGCCTCCGGGGAGATCATCTGGCCGGTGAACAGACCTCCGAAGGCGTGGAGCGCCGCCGCGTACTCGTCCCCACCGTTGTCGACCTGAGCGAAGCCGCCGATCGGCGGTATCGGCCCGATCGAGTTCTTCATGCGCCACAGCAGCCACTGGCCGAGGTCGACGCCACTGTCCGGCTGGGGTCCCGGCTCGCCCATTGAGATCCCGAAGGCGAAGTAGGCCGCTTCGACCTGCGCTGTCGTCGGCCAACGCGGGTCGGCGATGTCTCCGGGCGTCTGTTCGGCAGCCGTCCAGGCGTTCGCCATATTCAGGTGGACATCTCCGCACGGTCCGCAGGCGCCGTAGGTGTCGTTGCCGAGCATCCCCCACTGGGCGACGGCGCTGGTGAAGTCGTCCGGGTCCGGGTGGAGGGGCAGAGGGTCAACAAGATACGACCGGAGCGGGAACTGCGAGCCAGCGTCCGACACGCCGGGCTTGCGGCCGAACTTGCCGGCGATACGACGCTTCACTTGGACAGACCGGGGTGCGTCGGCGTCAAGCTCCCCGGAACGGTGACCGGCGCAACAGGTACGGGAGCGGGCGCGGGGATGAGGCCGACGACGAACTGGACGATGCCGGCGACAGCAGCAGCGATGGCAGCGGTGACGAGGTCGACGATCGAGGGTAGTGAGGTGACGTGCACTGCCCCGCTCACGAGCGTGGCACCGAGGATCGAGAAGAACGTCACGGCGACGCTGACGAGGAACTGATAGAGCCTCGTCTGCACCTTGAGGCTGACCCCGGCGACTCCTAGGGAGACGCCCTTGACGGGCGTAGCTACTGGCGCCGGAATGAGTCCGAGTCCGAAGTGGACGATCGCCGTCAGACCAGCGGCCGCCGCTGCGGTGATCAGCGCGAGCAGCGTCGAGATCGAGACGACGTGCGCGGCGCCAGCTACCAGCTGGGCGCCGAACGCGGTCCCGAAGACGATCAAGACGTGGAGCACGACCGTGTTCATGGCCGTACTGAGGCCGGGGATCTTGAGGGTACGGGTCAAGGTGTTCCTTTCGAGAGGGGGACGCGACGCCGCCCCTCGCCTGGGTGAGCGAGAGGCGGCGTCGCTGGGGGGAATGCGCGGACCCGAAGGTCCGGTGGATCACTTGTGCGACGGCGCGTCCGGGACGAGCGTCACGCCCGCAGCCGCGGAGGCGGCGACGGTGATAGCGACGGAGCCGGTGACCGGCGTCCCACTGGCCAGCGTGGCCGTGTAGGTCACGGTCGCGTCGCCGAGCGGGCCGACTGCGGTTACGACCGCGCTCGAGCCGTCCTCCGATGGTGCGATCGCGAGGATCGCCCCGCCGCTCGTCTCGGCCCACACAGGCGCGCTGAGCAAGTCCGTGACCGGGTTGCCGGCGTCGTCGGTCTCAGAGACCGAGAACGTGACGAGCTGGTCGTCCAACAGGGTGAATGCGGTGTCTGCCATGGGTTCTTCTCCTGATCAGGGTTTATGGGTTGGCACGTCGGGGATGAGCGTGATCGTCACCCCGGACGGCGTCGGCGCGATGACATCGGCGATCTTCCTGACCACCGCGCCGATGCGCTTCAGCTCTCGGTGGATCTCGAAGAGCAGACGCTCCTCGGACCCATGGGCGAAGGGGTTCTCCTCTTCGACTTCGATCTCAACGTCCACTGGTGCCTCCTTGTGGTTCGCCTGGATCTGCTCGCGGGTGTGGTGCCTGCCCTTGAGGATCGGATGGCAGTGCCGGCAGTACCGGTGCTTGACGGCGTCTTTATCCACGTAGTCGTGCGTGCCGATCCGCCAACAACCCTTGGCATTGCAGTTGGCCGCCCGCGCTCGGTGCAGAGTGCTCGCGATCAAGCCGGTGGAGATGACGCCCGCGCTCAGGAAGCCTGACCATGCGAGATTCCACCGCGTGCCTGCGGTGTTGGAACCGGTGACGTTGAGCAGCCAGTGCCAGAGGCTCATAAGGTGCAATACCGGGAGACGGTCGGGTCGACGGCGACGTTCGGCGCGAGCGTCTGTACGTCGTGGGCTATTGAGCAGATCAGCTGCCGATTGGCACCCGAGCTCGTGATGATCGTGCTGAGCTGGTTCTCGACATGGGCGATGATCTTCTCGGCGGCAGCGGAGGATTTCTTTGCCGCAGCGGCGCTCTGAGCGCTCGATGTCTTGCCGTTCGTGAGCAGGGTCTGAGTGTCAACGGCAACCGTCGCTATCTCGCTCGTTAGCGACTCGATAGCGCCAAGTTCCTGGTGGTTCGAGTTCTGCGCCGCCTTGATCCCTGAAAGGCTCTCTCGTTGGGTGACGGCGAAATAGCCGAGTCCGGCAAAGAACGCGAGTGCCACCACGACGCCGACCGCAATCATGCGACCAAACAACCGGTCATGGCCTTCGCCCTCGTCTGCATCGGGGAGAGCGATGGTCATTTCGGCGCGTCCGCGTGGTGGAGATTGACGAGGTGGCCGACGAACCGGTCGTCCAGTTCTCTCAGGTGTTCCTCGTAGAGACGCTGGTTTTCCTTGCGCAATCTGTCCGCCTCCTTCGATTCGCGGTCCACGCGAGCGGCGAGATCGGCGACGATCTGGATGAGACCCGGCTGCTCGGGATCGAACTCCGTCGCCTTCGACCCCCACACCGCGGCCTCTGTCTTGTGGACGCCGAGCTTGGAGCGACGACGACGCCTTATCCCGCTCGTCACCTGACGCTCGATGACCCCGCCGAGAACGATGAGGAATCCGCCGAGAGCGGCAAACCCGCCGATATCGGCAGCCGAGACGCTGGACAGCAGCATCGGCTACAGAGATCCCCACTGCACGGTGGTCAGTCCGGCGAGCTCGGCCGCGCTCATCGTTGTTTCGGGGATGCCTTCGGCCTTCAGGGTCGCGAGGTCGGTCGGGTTGGGTATCCCCACCTTGCGGTCCTCATCGACGAGCCACCATCCGTGGCTGGTCGGGTCCTGCACGAGTCGTCTTCCCACGGTGTCCTCCGATGGCTTGGGTACGGGTGGATCGAGCGGTAGGTAGCGGACGAAGATCACGCGGCCCTGCGCGGCGGGTGGGCAGCCCTGCGAAACCCGGACGAAGGCTGGCTCGCTCTGGCCGCCGTGTGACATCGTCAGCGGATCCGGCCCCACTTCGACGACGACGGCCATGTGCTGCACCGAGAGGGACAGCCCCTCGCCGTAGACCACGAAATCCCCGGCGGCTGGCGCGGGGACGTGCGGGAGGGTCAGGAACGACTCGGTGTTGCCGGTTCCCGTGTAGGCACCTGGGAACGGCTCAGGGGCCTTCGCGAGCCAGCAACAAAGGACGCTCGTCGCGGAGCAGTCGTTGGCGATCCGGCGCGCCAGCGATGGGCGAAAGAGCGGGAACGGACGACTCTCCAGGTAGTCGAACAGTCCCTTGTTGGGAACGCACCAGTCGGCCGCTGCGACAACGGCGGCGCGGAGAGTCGAGGTCATTGCAGCTCC
>JAODBO010000065.1 GCA_025464005.1 Acidimicrobiaceae bacterium
TACAAAGCTTAATGCCGATATCGGCATTAAGCTTTCAATGCCGAGCTCCCCGTAATGCCGCATCCGCCATCGCACGCGCCCTGATGGCCAGTTCACGCCGCTGAGCGGCGGTCACGGTCGCGATTCAACGCGGCATTACTCAGAGGCCCTCGAGGAAGGCGAGTAGCTCGTCTGGTGGCTTGTAGCGTCCGGGACCGGCGGAATTCAGCGGCGTGAGACGTTCGAGCGCCCGCTCCTTCAAGGTCGGGTCGGCCTGGATGTAGGCATTGACGGACTCCAGTTTCTCGTGGCCCAACCAGAGCGCCAAGGTTGCCACGTCCAGGCCATTTCGAAGAAGGTCCATCGCACAACTGTGGCGAAGGTTGTGGGTGCTGACCCGCTTGTTCGCAAGACTGGGGCAAGCCGCTCTAGCGGTGGTGACGTGCTTTGCCACGAGGCGTTGCACGGCATCAGGGCTGAGCCGACCGCCGCGCCGCGACGGGAAGAGCGCATCGTCGGGCTCACCTCGGCGTTCGCCGAGCCAGGAGCGCAAGAGCGCGACCGTCCGCCGGTCGAGCGGGGTGTCTCGCCGCTTGCGGCCTTTGCCGAGGCATTTCACGTGCGCAGCCGTGCCGAGCTCCACGTCCCGGCAGCGAAGCCCGGTGAGCTCCGAGAGCCGCAGCCCGGTCCGTAGCGCGATGACGAGCAGGGCGTGGTCGCGCCGACCGCTCCAAGTGGAGCGGTCGGGCGCGGCCATGAGGGCCTCCATCTCGACGTCGGTGAGGAAGGCCCGGGGGATCCGGTCAGTCTTCTTGCGGGGGATCGCCATCACCTGCTGGATCGTCTCGGCGTGCTCGGGATGCCGGTAGGAAGCGAAGGCGAAGAAGGAGTGGATCGCCGCGAGGCGGGTGTTGCGGGAGGCGACGCTGCATCCTCGGGCTTCCTCGAGGTGGTCGAGGAAGCCGCTCACGAGCACCGCGTCGAGATCTCCGAGGTCGATCTCGCAGGGGCGCGTGCCGGTCCGTCCCTCGGCGTAGATGAGGAAGAGCCGGAAGGCATGGCGATAGGAGTCGACGGTGTGCGGGCTCGCGTCGCGCTGACGTCCGAGCCGGCTGACGAAGAACGCCTGCAGCGTCGGAGCGAGGGCCGTCATCGTGCGCGCTCCCGTCTCGTCTCGACACGGGTGCTGGCGAGCGCCAGCAGCTCTGGGACGGCCGTCAAATACCAGTACGTCGACGCGGGATCGACGTGGCCGAGCTGGGCCGACAGCGCCGGTAGCAGTGCCTGGACGTCCTGGCCGTTTTCATGCCAGCCGAGCACGGTCGCGACGGCGAAACTGTGGCGGACGTCGTGAAGCCTCGGGCGGCGCGCCCTTGACCCCGGGGCAGGCTCGAGCCCGGTTCGGCGGACGAGCTCGGCGAAGCTGTACTCGAGGCTGGCCTGGCTGAGCCGCCGTCCGGCGCCGGACACGAAGAAGCCGACAGTGTCCGGTCGCGGCCAGTCGCGGTCCCGCTTGCCTGCGTAGCCCTGCAACGCCTCGACGGCGCTCGGGTGTAGCGCGAGCTCGCGCGAGCGGTCGAACTTCGTGGCCACGACGCGCAGCCGTCCGGAACGAAGATCGACGTGGCCGCGGTCGAGGCGCACCACCTCGCCGGACCGCATCCCGGTCACGACGAGCAGGCCAAGGGCGGTCTCGATCGTCGCGGCGCGTCGCTCAGGTCGCAGCCGACGGCTCTCACCGATGAGGAGGTCGATCTCCTCCGCCGTGTAGATGTGCGGTGGGACGCGTCGGCGACCCTCGGGCAGCAGGCCCCGGGGCGGCACCTCACAACGGGGGTCGAGGGCACGGAGGTAGGTGGCGAACCCTCGGGCGATGCCGAGGAGCTGGGCGTGGCGCAGCGGTGTAGTCCCCGCCCTGGTCGCCCAGCTGAGCGCAGCAGAGACGGTCACCGTGTCGAGCCCCGTCCGCTCGAGGTGGGCGACGAAGTCAGCCAGCGGTCGGTCATGGCCAGAGAGGCGGTAGCCGAACGATCGGCGGACGGCGAGGTACTCCTCGGCGATGTCGGCCAACGGGCGGCTCATCGCCGCACCTCCGGCCACGGTCGTGCCAGTGCGGCCACCGCGGCGGCATCGGCAGCGGCGTAGATCGAGGTGGTCGCCTGGTCGGCGTGTCGCAGCAGCTGAGCGACCTCTGCCATTGGGGCTCCCGCGCGCAGCGTCTCGGTGGCGAGGCTCCGTCGCAGCGCGTGCGGACCGACGCTCACCACGCCCGCTCGGGCACAGACCCGTTTGACAAGATCCGCGATGCCGTCGGAGGACAGCGCGGTGATCGGCGCAGTGACGGTCAAGAACAGCGAACGACGAGCAGTCCGTGGGCGCCCCTCACGCAGGTAGGCCACGATCGCCTCGCCGACCTCAATCGGCAGGGGCAGTCGGTCGTGACGGCCGCCCTTTCCCCTGATCGCCACCTCCCCGACTCGCCAGTCGATGTCGTCGAGCTCGAGGCGAGCGACCTCGCCGGCACGCAGGCCGAGGCGCAGCAGCAGCAGCAGGACAGCGACATCTCGGCGCCCCCTCACAGTGCTGGGATCGCACGCTGCCACGAGCAGTCTGGCCTCGCCGGCAGGAAGCACCGACGGCAAGGTCGTGCGGGGCCACGCCTTGAGCGCGGGGACGGCGGACACGAGCGAGGTTCCGGTTCGTCCCGTGGCGTGGAGAAACCGCAGGAACGACCGGAGCGCGGTCACCATGCAGCGCAGCGAGGGGCTCGGCATCATCTCGGCGGCTGCTCGGATGGTGATGAGGATCCCGGCGCCGTCGAGGTCGGCGATGACGAACTGCGCGTCGGGCCGCCAGCGCGCAAGGAAGGTCGCGACGTATCGGGCGTAGGCGTCCGACGTGGTCGAGGTCAGTCCTCGCTGGGCGACGCACCAACGCCGAAAGCACTCGAGGAGCTCGGCTTCAGCGTCCGTGCGACCATAGGCCGGCTTCGCAGGCGGAGGCACCGCTCCGAGATCCCGTAGGTGGACCATGACGGGTTTCCACGAGCGTGACGTTCTGCAGCGCGAGCGGCCGGGCGCACGCCCCGCGAAGAACCTGTCGATCACCGCTGGCGCAAGGTCGCCGACCTGCAGGCCGGTGGCTTGCAACCAGTGGCTCACCTCGGCCATGAGGCCGAGCAGCAGCCGTGCCCGCTGGCGCGAGTAGCCATCGGCAGCGATTGCCACCTCCAGGTCCCTGGCGAACGGTGCCAAGAGCCCGTCCACCTGCACCACGTGTGCATTCGTCATGTCATTGCCTCCCCTTCGTCTGAAAGTGGGAGGAGCTTGCACGACGTCAGTAATGCCGCGTTGAATCGCGACCGTGACCGCCGCTCAGCGGCGTGAACTGGCCATCAGGGCGCGTGCGATGGCGGATGCGGCATTACGGGGAGCTCGGCATTGAAAGCTCACCTCTCGATCGACCCGGACTCCGAGCTCATCGCGGAGATCGTCGCCACCCCCGCGAACACCCACGACGCCAAGGCCGTTCCGGAGCTGCTCGAGAACGAGCCCGAAGAGGACAAGCCGATCATCCTCGGCGACTCCGCCTATGCCGACGCCAAGACGCGAAGCGCCCTCGGTGAAGCGGGCTTCACCCTCATGGCCAAGTGCCCGCCGATCCGCAACGCGACCGGAGGCTTCACCAAGGACCGCTTCGTGATCGACCTCGAGGCGCGCACCGTCACCTGCCCGGCGGGACAGCTCGCCACGATCACCCGACGAGGAGACGGGAGCGGCACAGCGCGCTTCGCTCCGCACTGTGGGACCTGTCCACTGCGAAGTGCCTGCACGAAATCGAACGCCGGCCGATCGATCACGATCAACGAGCGCGAGGCGATCCTCCAACACGCCCGAGCCGAGCAGGCCGACCCCGGATGGATCGCCACCTATCGTGCGAACCGACCACTCGTCGAGCGCAAGATCGCACACCTCGTCCGAAGAGGTTGGGGCGGGCGACGGGGACGGACCCGAGGGCTGCGGCGCATCGCCACCGATCTCGACACCAGAGCCGGCGCGATCAACTGGGCGCGTCTCGCGACGCTCGGATTGACCTTCGGCCCCGGTGGATGGAGCCTCGCAGGGGCCTGAGAGGCCCAGCAGCCAGAATCGGAGCTCACGAGGCCGCCTTCGACGTTGTCGGCAACCCGAGGTGGGGATTCTCGGTGATCGCGACACCTCGAACGACGAATCTTCGGAGAAGCGCGTCGCCGTGGCAGGTCAGCTGAGAAGAGTTCGTACTTCAGCGCTCACCTAGGCGGTCTGCCCCAGAGACCCGAGGAGCTCCGTTCGCCATTTCGACAGAGCACGAGTGACGCAGAGCTGGACGCGATAGGGGCTGGGTTCCTGGTGACAAGGTCGCGGATGATGCCCTCGAGGTCCTTACCCTTGCGTCAAGATTCACTCTCGTCAAGAAAGCCAGCCAACCGAACCAAATAGCGCTGTGCTGAGGCTAGGCCAACGTTAGAACGAAGCACGAAATCTTCGTGTAAAGAAGCTGGTCCGACGAGCTTGTTGAGCTTGATGACGATATCTGCAAGATCAGCTTGTTTACTCGCCTGAGCCGATATCTCGGTTTCCATCTCGCGAAGTTCCGGCAGACTCGCCGAGAGATACTGGAACTGTTCTTGTTCGGTCAACTCGCAAAAGTTGCTGACTATCGACATCTGAGCTGACTCTTCTTCGGTGAGCGGACTCAGATGTACTCCGGCCGCAGCATTTAGAAGACGCCAAGCCCGATTCGCTCTCCATACCTCAAACGCGTCGCCTCCTTGTCTTAGAAGGCGTTCAGCGATGCGTAAATCCCTCGTTTTTCCCGCCGCTTTCAATCTGAGCTGATTTATCGTCTGCTCATCGCTCCACTCATCGTTGACTAGCGCAAGGGCGGTCTCGACCAAGTCTTCCGCATGAGGATTGGTGCGAACGACCGTGGGCGTAGACCTCGATGACCTCTTCGTCTCGTTCCTCGCGACCGATCGCAACACCGCTAGAAGCGCGAAACCAGATAAACGTCGCTGCTTTGTACCCGACTCGTGGTCTTGCTCTGGATTCATTTCGTCTTCCCATATAAAGGACCAAGCCGCCATGTCGCTTAACAAAAGCGCTCTACGCGATAGTAACTAGCTCCGATCATTCACGAGTCCACGTGAGCTGACCTGCGCGTATCCGCGAAAATGCCCTCCTGGTAGGGGAAACTGTTGGTTCCTACGCCACAGTCCACCCACACCGGAAGGCATCTCCGAGAT
>JAODBO010000079.1 GCA_025464005.1 Acidimicrobiaceae bacterium
GTCGTGTCCCCGCGCCTCGCCGTGGCGGCGCCGACGCTCGCGCTCACCGGGAGGCGTCGATACGAGCTCAGCTCGGCGATGGCGACCGCTATGCGACAGGCCAGGCTGTGGGCCTCCGAGGGGTCCGGGCTGTCGAGGAGCACCGCGAACTCGTCGCCGCCGAGGCGACCGACGAGGTCGGTGGGGCGCGTCTTGGTCTCGAGGATCCGGGCGATCTCGACGAGCAGCTCGTCACCGACGTCGTGGCCGTGGTTGTCGTTGACCGACTTGAAGCCATCGAGATCGCAGTAGAGCAGGGCAACGCGCTCGGGAGCGCTTCTCAGGCGCTGAGCGAGGGCGTCCTCGATCTCGGCACGATTCAACAGGCCGGTGAGCGGGTCGCGGCTCGCCATCCGACGGAGCTCGGACTCACGGGCGTGATGCGCGCTGATGTCGACGAGGGTCACCACGATGCTGTGCACGCTCGTGCCCCCTTGGGCGCTGAACGTGGCTTCGACGACCCGTTCCTCGGCCGCGGGGTGCACGGGCAGGAGCCGGAAGGTCACCGTGCGCTCGCCGCCGTCGGCGACGAGCGAGGCCAGGGTGTCCTCGAGAAGTGCGCGGTCCCGGATGTCGGCGATCCCGGCCAGCCCCTCCGCGCCGAGCGGCGCGAGGAGGTGGGAGCAGAGGTCGCGAGCCGCGTCGTTGACGAAGTAGGCGCGCGCCAGGCGGTCGAGGAACAGGATCGGGAGCGGCACGGCGCTCGCCAGGGTCTCGAGCTCGTGCTCGAGAAGCGCGGCGCCAGGTGCGGCGAGGTCGGGGCGAGCGACGTCGATCTCGCGAAGTCGCAGCACGAACCCGCCGACGACCGGGTCGTCGAGCTTGTTCATCACGTGGATCTCGTGGTAGCGCCAGTCGCCCGTGCGGACGCGGAGCCGGACACAGGCAACGCCTTCCCAGCCCGGCGCGGACCCCAGGCCGTCGAGGGCGAAGCGCACCATCTCGGGCAGGTCATCAGGATGACAGTGGTCGAAGATGCTCGTGCCGAGGCCGGACTGGCCGATGGAGCCGGCCGGGCCGCCGAGGAGAGCCGTGATCCGACCCCCGCGGTCCACCGCGACTATCTCCTCGGACATGTGCCTGGCGAGCTCACGCGCCAGCGCGGGCTCCACCTCGCTCATCCCGACTCCCGCCGGGGCTGCTCTGTCGGCCTCGCTCATGTCGCTCGGTCTCTCGTCGCTCCGGGTGAGCTCGCGCACCAGACTGCTTGTGAGGGCGTGAGATGACACCACTGACCATCAAGAATAGCGCGATCGGGCGATTTCGGCACGCTGGGTAGTCCTTCGACTACGCCAAGCGATATGCGTATGCCACGCGACAGCCGGGCGAGCGCCGCCCGGCTGTCGCGGTGGGCTCAGGCGAGCGCGGCGTCGATGCGCGCGAGCGCCTCGGCATCGAGGCGCGCGAGCACGTCGAGCGCAGCGAGGTTCTCGTGCACCTGCTCGACGCGGCTGGCACCGGTGATGACCGTCGAGACGTGCGGGTTGACGGCGCACCAGGCGATCGCGAGCTGCGCGAGGGTGCAGCCGAGGTCGTCGGCGACCGCCTTGAGCGAGCGGACCTTCGCGTTCGTCTCGACGTCGGTGAGCCGGCTTTGGAGCCACTCGTAGCCGGGAAGGGTGCCACGGGAGCCCTCGGGGATGCCGTCGAGGTACTTGCCGGTGAGCATCCCGGACGCGAGTGGGCTCCAGGTCGTGAGCCCGAGGCCGATGTCCTCGTAGAGGCGGGCGAACTCGACCTCGACCTTCTCCCGGTGGACCAGGTTGTACTCCGGCTGCTCCATTACGGGCTTGTGCAGGTGGTGGCGCTCCGCGATCTCCCAGGCGGCCCGGATCTCGTCGGCGGTCCACTCCGAGGTGCCCCAGTAGAGGGCCTTGCCGGAGGCCACGATCTCGTGCATGGCGAACACCGTCTCCTCGATCGGCGTCTCGCGGTCGGCCCGGTGGCAGAAGAGCAGGTCGACGAAGTCGTGGCCGAGCCTCTCGAGCGAGCCGTCGATCGCCTGGAAGAGGTACTTGCGATTGAGGGTGTTCTTCATGTTGACGTCGTCGTGGAGGCCCCAGAACACCTTGGTGGACAGGATGTAGCTGTGACGGGGCCACCTGAGCTTGGCGATCGCCTCGCCCATGATCCGCTCCGACTCGCCACCCGCGTAGGCCTCGGCGTTGTCGAAGAAGTTCACCCCGGCGTCGTAGGCCGCGCCGAGGCAGCGCTCGGCGAGATCTCCCGCGAGCTGGGGGCCGAAGGTCACCCACGAGCCGAACGACAGCACGCTCACCTTCAGGCCGGACCGTCCGAGTCGTCGATACTCCATGCTGTTCCTCCTAGTCGAGCTGGGTCGGGAAGGTCGCGTCAGAGCGCCATGGGCACTGTGTGGACCGCTTAACATTCTTGCAGCAGTCGAGTGCAGCTCCGGTCGCCGGAGATCGGCGGGACGGGAAGCGATGATCGAGCAGACCAACGAGCGGCGCAGGGTGATGCTCGTCGACGCTGGTGGCACCGTGCTCGCCGAGGCGGACAAGCTGGCCGCGCACGAAGCACCCGGGAGCCTCCACCTCGCGTTCTCGGTCTTTCTCTACCGCTCCGACGGCCGCCTCCTGCTGCAGCGTCGGGCCGCTCAGAAGTACCACTTCCCGCTCTACTGGGCGAACGCCTGCTGCAGCCATCCCGAGCCGGGCGAGCCCGTGGTCGCCTCGGCGGAGCGCAGGCTGCGCGAGGAGCTCGGGATCGACTGCCGTCTCACGGCGGTCGGCACGTTCGTCTATCGGGCGGTGTGCCCCACGAGCGGTCTCGTCGAGCACGAGCTCGACCACGTGCTCCTGGGTCGCACCGATCGTGAGCCCGTGCCGGCGCCGTCCGAGGTGGCCGCGACCTGCTGGGTGCTGCCGGAGGACATTGCAGCGGGGAGACCAGCCGGCGACCATGCGCCGTGGCTCGCTCCGGGCCTCGATCTGGCCGAGGCGGGGAGGTCGGCGGCCGGCTGGTGAAGGGTGGCGAATCCTCGACTCGGCGCGACGCACCGGCGCCCGGTACCGTAGGCGCCCATGGAACTCTCGAGCCCTGCCGGCACCGTAGCTGTCCGTCGCCCGACCGTCCTCGCCGACACCGTCCCGGGCGCGCTCGTCCGGGACATCGCTCTCGTGCTCGGGGCGGCGGCATTCGTCGGAGCGTTGTCACAGCTCGTCATCCACCTGCCCTTCACCCCGGTCCCTATCACCGGCCAGACGCTCGGCGTCGTGCTCGCAGGGTGCGCTCTCGGCTGGCGCCGGGCGGCGATCTCGATGACCTTCTACCTCCTCGTCGGGCTCGCCGGGATCCCGTGGTTCGCCGGCCACACCTCGGGATGGCCGGTGGCGAGCGGCGGCTATCTCGTCGGCTTCATCGCTGCTGCCGCGGTCTGTGGCTGGCTCGCGGAGCGCGGCAACGACCGCACGGTGCTCCGGTCCGTGCCGACGATGGTCATCGGCGAGATCGTGCTCTATGTCATCGCGGTGCCCTGGCTCGCGGTCGCTATCCACGTCAACCTCGGCAAGGCGATCGCGCTCGGCCTCACCCCGTTTCTCGCCGGCGACGCGGTGAAGATGGCGATAGCTGCCGGGCTGCTCCCCGCCACCTGGCGCCTCGTCGGCACAAGTCGCAAGGGCTGAGCACACGAGTCGATCGGGACGACCTCGATTGCACGGCGCCGGCCGCTAGCCGAGCGCCCCGGCCTCAGTCCTCTCAGTAGTTGCACAGTGTTTCTTACGGTCGGCCCAAGGTGTGGGTGCCAGCGTCTACCGCCGTGGACCTGGACCTAGCGGTATCTGACAATCGTCAAGCACGGTGCACGCGATCGCGCACCCGCATCGGCGCGGGAGCGGCGATCGCCGCGGTGGCCGTGACGTTCGCGGCGTGTGGGGGAGGCGCGCCGGCGGCCGTCAGCTCCTCGTCGACTACCACGACGACGACAGCGCATTCGAGCACCACCACCGGAAAGAGCGGGACCCCGTCCGCCAGCGGTACGCCCACCATCGCCGCGTACACGTCGTGCCTGAAGAGCCACGGCGCGACCTTGCCGAACTTCGGGTCGGGCCGACGACCGTCGGGTACCACCTCGGGCAGCGCTCCGACGGGCGGGCGCGGGTTCGCCTCGTCGCCCAAGTTCGCGGCGGCCCAGAAGGCCTGCGCAAAGCTGCGGCCAGCCGGCGGGGGCTTCGGCGGGGGCGGCGGGCTCGCGAACAACACGGCGTTCGCCACCTACCGCAACTGCCTGAAGATCCATGGCGTCACGCTCTCGACGACCCGCCCGAGAGGAGCGGCAACTGGGAGCACGTCGGTGACCACCACGACCACGCCGAGCGAGAAGGCTGCGTTCGCCGCATGCGCCTCGCTGCTGCCGAAGGGTTTCGGCACCGGCTCGCGACCCGGAGGGGCGTCGAGCACCACCACCACGACGGCCGGCTGACCGCTCCCCTGCGGGCGGCGGTCGGACGACCTGCACCACGACCGAGATCCTGACGAAGGCGGACAGCTCGAAGTGAGGAAGTCGATGAGGCTTGGCAGGCTCCCGCGGCGGACCGTGGCCTTCTACGGCGCGCTCGTCGTCGCGCTCGCCGCGGTGCTCGGTCTCGGGCTCGAATCGATCTTCCACAAGAGCTCGGCGGCGACCAACGGAGTGGCCCGCGAGGTCACCGTGGCTCGCGGCACCGTCCAGAGCAGCGTGGCGACCTCCGGCAACATAAGCCCGGAGGCCTCGGCATCGGTGAACTTCGCGTCGAGCGGCACGCTCAGCTCGGCCGACGTCGCCGTCGGCGACGTCGTAAAGGCGGGCCAGGTGCTCGCCACGCTCGATCCGACTCAGGCCGAGCAAAATCTCGCGTCGGCTAACGCAACGCTCGCCGTTGCTAGGGACGCGCTCGCGAATGCCCAGCAGGGCGGGACCGCGTCCCAGCTGGCCCAGGACGCTGCCAGCCTCAGCTCGGCCGAGCTGACGCTGACGTCCGACGAGCAGCAGCTCACCTCGGACAAGGCGTCGCTCACCGCTGCCGACAACCAGCTGAAGGTCGACCAATTACTCGGCTGTCCCGCGGCGAGCTCGGGCTCCTCGAGCTCTGCCGGCACCGGCGCGTCGAGCAGCGGCGCGGCGAGCACCGGCACGTCGAACGCCGGCACGTCGAGCAGTGGCGCCGCGGCTACTGCCACGTCGAGCGCCACCAGCTCGGGCGCTGGTGGCGCGACGGGCGGCGTGTCGTCCCGGCTCGCGACGAGCGGCACCGCTGCCGCGTCGAGTGCCGCTCCGGCGACCACTGCTCCGACGGCGACGAGCCAGACGGCGACTGGGATCACGACGAGCGGGGTCACCTTGAACGCGACGGTCGCTCCCGGCGGTGAGGACACGAGCTACTACTTCCAATACGGGACGACCACCTTGTACGGATCGTCCACGTCATCGACCGACGCGGGGTCGGGATCGAGCACCGTCCCGGCGAGCAGCACCGTCAGCGGCCTCGCTGCCGGGACGACTTACGACTACCGGATCGTGGCGACGAACTCACTCGGCACGACCTACGGCTCGCAGCAGTCCTTCACCACGAGCTCGCCGCCGACGGCGACGACGGGCTCGAGCAGCGCGCCGACGGCGACGACGGTGACGCTCGCGGGCACGGTGAACCCGGGCGGCGTCGACACCACTTACTACTTTCAGTACGGGAGGAAGGCGTCCTTCGGCGAGGCGACGCCGTCGACCGATGCGGGCTCGGCCACCACGCCGGTGTCGGCCAGCACCATCGTTACCGGTCTGAAGCCCGGCACCACCTACGTCTTCCGGCTCGTGGCCACCAGCGCGCTCGGAAGCGCCCGTGGCATCACGGAGGCGTTCACCACGGCCGCGAGATCGTGCACCTCGGACCGGGCGACCATCACCTCCGATGCCCAGACGGTCGCGCGCCAGGGGCTGACCATCGAACAACAGCAGGCGAGCATCGCCTCGACCAAGGCGGGCTACGCCCCGAATACGTCCACCATCTCCCAGGACGCGTCACAGGTCACCGCCGACCAGGAGACGGTGAGCACCGACGCGAAGCTCGTGGCCGAGACGACGCTCACGGCACCGATCAGCGGCACGGTGACGGCGATCAACGGCACGGTCGGCAGCACGGTGAGCGGCAGCGGCTCGAGCGCAGCTTCGTCGGCGAGCACCTCATCGACATCCTCCGGGTTCATCACGATCGAAAACCTGAAGGGCCTCGAGGTCGTGGCACCCTTCGCCGAGGCGGACGCGACCAAGCTCGCCGTCGGCCAGCCGGCGACGGTGACGAT
>JAODBO010000173.1 GCA_025464005.1 Acidimicrobiaceae bacterium
GTCGTGAGCGGCAGCGGCGCCGCAGAGCTCGTGGGCGCGCTCCCGGGCGGCATCGAGGTCGCGGCGACCGGCGAGGACCGCTACCTCGTGCGAGGAAGCGATGCCACTACCCTCGCGGACGCGCTGCAGGCCACCGGTCTCATCGGCTCCGGCCCGCGGATCGACCTCGACCCGCTCGGCGCATGAGCTCGTGATGCGCCGAGCGTGCGAGGACCGGGCCGCCCGCCGAGGTCACGATCGCACTCCGGCGGGGGCGGCCCCGCTGGTCCGGCCTGCTAACATGATGGGGTCGGTCCAGGCCGACCCGACTGCGGCATCCGCCCGGTCGGACCCCCCGTCCTCCGGGTGGAAGGGCTTTTGCTCGTCCGTCCGGTGCACGAGATCAGCGAAGGTCTGCATCGCGCATGCCCGATAAGACGGCGACGATCGCCCAGTACCGCCTCCACGAGACCGACACCGGGTCACCAGAGGTCCAGATCGCAATCCTCACGGAGCGGATCAACCACCTTACCGAGCACCTCCGCTCCCACAAGGGCGATCACCACACCCGCCGCGGGCTGATGAAGCTCATCGGCCACCGCCGTCGGCTGCTCGACTATGTGCGAGGCAACGACGTCGAGCGCTACCGCGGCCTCATAGCGAGGCTCGGCATCCGCCGCTAGCGGGGGACACGGTCCGCCGCCAGCCCCTGGGCTCGTGGCGGGCACGGGAGTGCCGGGCAGCGCGAGACGTCGCCCGGTCGTACATAGGGCGGCGCCGGGACACCCGGAGCTCGGGAGGCGCAGCCCATCGACAGCCAAGCGGTGCCCGTAGGCGCCAGCTGCCAGTCGCCGGGTCCTCGGCCAGCTCGGGTGCTCGACCACTGGGAACTGGCCAGCACGGGTGCCATGAGCACCTAGGAGCAATATGGCGGACGCCATCACCGTGTCGGCCCCAATAAGTGGGACCGACCGCACCCTCTCGTTCGAGACGGGCAAGCTCGCCGGCCAGGCCGACGGGGCAGTAGTAGCAAGGATCGGCGACACGATCGTCCTCGTCACCGCCACGGCGGCCCGGCGCGTTCGTGAGGGGCAGGACTTCTTCCCCTTGACCGTCGACGTCGAGGAGCGGATGTACGCCGCGGGCAAGGTCCCGGGCTCGTTCTTCCGCCGGGAGGGCCGCGCCAGCGACCAGGCGATCCTGATCGACCGGCTGATCGACCGGCCCCTGCGGCCGTCGTTCCCCGAGGGCTTCCGGAACGAGGTCCACGTCGTGGGCACCGTGTTCGGAGCCGACCAGGAGAACCCCCACGACATCGTCGCGATCAACGGCGCCTCCGCGGCGTTGATGCTCTCGGGCATCCCCTTCGAAGGACCGATCGGCGCGGTCCGGGTCGCCTACTCGACCGACGGCCAGTGGATCCCGCACGCCACCTACCAGGAGGGCGACGCCTCGACGTTCGAGCTCGTCGTCGCCGGGCGGGCCCTCTCCGAGGAGCCCGACGCGGAGATCGCGATCATGATGGTCGAGGCCGGCGGCACGGAGCACGCCTGGGACTATTACGAGCAGGGTGCGCCGAAGGTGACCGAGGAGGTCATCTCCGGCGGCATCGAGGCCTCGAAGCAGTGGATCCGCGAGTCGATCGAGCTGCAGCGCGCACTCGTGAAGGCCGCAGGCGGCCGCAAGCCGACGATCCCGTACGAGATCTTCGTCGACTACGAGAGCGACGTCTACGACCGGGTCGTGGCCGTCGGTGCCGACGCGATCACGACGGCCAACTCGATCACGAGCAAGGCCGAGCGCGCCGCGGCCCTCGACGCCGCCACCGACCAGATCCTTCTCAGCCTGGCCGATGAGTTCGTCGGGCGCGAGCGAGAGGTGAAGGCGGCCATCCGCTCGTTCACGAAGAAGATCGTGCGCAAGCGGATCGTCGAGGAAGGCATCCGGATCGACGGGCGCGGCACCACCGACATCCGCCCCCTCTCTGCCGAGGTGGCGATCATCCCGACCGCGCACGGCTCGGGGCTCTTCCAGCGGGGCGACACCCAGGTGCTCAACTTCACGACCCTTGGCATGCCCCGGATGAACCAGCTCCTCGACACGATCGGCATCGACGAGTCGAAGCGGTACATCCACCACTACAACTTCCCGCCCTACTCGACCGGCGAGACCGGCTTCATGCGGGGACCGAAGCGCCGTGAGATCGGCCACGGCATGCTCGCCGAGCGAGCGCTCCTGCCCGTGATCCCTCACGAGGACGAGTTCCCCTACACACTGCGGCTCGTCTCCGAGGTGCTCTCCTCCAACGGCTCGACGTCGATGGCGTCGGTCTGCGGCTCGACGCTCTCGCTCATGGACGCCGGCGTGCCGATCAAGGCACCCGTCGGCGGCATCGCCATGGGCCTCGTCTATGCGGAGGGCAAGTACACGACGCTCACCGACATCCTCGGCGCCGAGGACGCCTTCGGCGACATGGACTTCAAGGTCGCCGGTACCCGTGACTTCGTGACGGCGCTCCAGCTCGACACGAAGATCGACGGCCTCCCGGCCGACGTGCTCGCCCAGGCGCTGCGCCAGGCCCGGGACGCACGCCTCATCATCCTCGACGTCATCGCCAAGGCGATCGCCGAGCCGGCCGAGAGCGTGAAGGCCAACGCCCCGAAGATCGTCAGCTTCGAGATCCCGATGGACAAGATCGGCGAGGTCATCGGGCCGAAGGGCAAGGTGATCAACGCCCTCCAGCAGGAGACCGGCGCCGACATCGCGGTCGACGACGACGGCTCGGTGGGCCGCGTCACGATCGGTGCGAAGCTGTCGGGCGCCGTCGACGAGGCACGTCGCCGCGTCGAGCTGATCTTGGACCCGCCGACCGCAGAGGTCGAGAAGATCTACGACGGCAAGGTCGTCAACATCACGAAGTTCGGTGCGTTCGTCAACATCCTTCCCGGCCGCGACGGCCTGCTCCACATCTCGCGACTCGGCGCCGGCAAGCGCGTCGAGCGCGTCGAGGACGTGGTCGAGCTCGGCCAGGACGTGAAGGTCATCGTCGACGACATCGACCCACAGGGCAAGATCTCCCTCTCGCTGATCGGCGAGGACGGCGAGCGCGTCGGCGGGTCCAAGCCGTCGTCCTCCGGCTCGTCGGGGGCGAGCGCGTCCTCGGCACCGCCACGAGCGGCGAGCGAGCGTCCGGCCGAGCCGGCGGCTGGCGCGCCACGGCGAGCGTCGTTCGAAGACGAGTTCGCTGCCGAGATCGAGCGTGACTTCGGCAACCTCGGCCCGTCGGACGCCGCCTCGTCGGCCGCCCCCCGGGCAGAGCGCGGGCCGCGCCGACGCGGAGGACCCCGACACTGACCCGGCGTGCGGTTCCCGGGGCCGCCCCGCCACTAGCGGCGGGGAGGCCCCGATGATAAGGATCTCGCAGCTCGGCTGCGGCATCCGACTCGTCACCGAGTCGATGCCCGGCGTGCGCTCGGTGTGCACGGGGTTCTGGGTCGGCACGGGCTCGCGCGACGAGTCCGGGCCCCAGGTCGGCATCTCGCACTTCCTCGAGCACCTGCTGTTCAAGGGCACGCCGACGCGATCGGCGCGCTCGATCGCGGAGGACATCGACGCTGTCGGCGGGGACATGAACGCGTTCACGACGAAGGAGTACACGACCTTCTACGTGCGCACCCTCGCCGAGGACCTCGACCTCGGTCTCGACATCTTGTCGGACATCGTTTGGAATCCGGCACTTCGACCCGAAGAGGTCGACGCCGAGCGGCAGGTCATCCTCGAGGAGGTGCTGATGCACCTCGACGAGCCCGCCGACGTGGTGCAGGAGCGCTTCGCCGAGGCGCTGTTCCCGGGCCACCCGCTCGGGCGCGAGGTGCTCGGGCTTCCCGAGGTCATCTCGAACGTCAGCGTTCCCGAGATCCGCTCGTTCTTCGACGAGCACTACCGCCCCGGCAACATCGTCGTGGCGGTCGCGGGCGACGTCGACCACGACAAGGTGGCCGAGGGCATCGACAGTCGCTTCGCAGGATCGGGCGCCGGCGCACCGCCGGTCCGCACCCCTCCCGGCGACGAGGTGCGAGCGCTCGACGTGCTGTCGCGCGACACCGAGCAGGCGCACCTCGTCGTGGGCATGCGCGGCCCCGAGCGCCGGTCGCCGGAGCGGTTCGCGCTGTCACTGCTCAATCACTCCCTCGGCGGGGGGATCTCCTCCCGGCTGTTCCAGAAGATCCGCGAGGAGCGGGGTCTCGCGTACTCCGTGGTCTCGGACCGCATCGCCTACGCGGACGCCGGCGCCATGGCGGTGTCGGTCGGCACCGCTCCGGAGCGCGCGAAGGAAGTGCTGCGGCTCGTCCTCGCCGAGCTGGAGGACCTCGCCGCGAACGGCGTGACGAAGCAGGAGCTCGAGCTCGCCAAGAGCCACCTACGGGCCGACACGATCCTCAGCCTCGAGGACTCGGGCGCCCGAATGTCGCGCATCGGTGCGAGCCTCCTGCTCCACGGCGAGGTGCTCACGGTCGAGGAGGTGACCGCGAAGATCGAGGCGGTCACTCTCGCCGAGGTCGCCGAGGCCGCCGAGCGGGTGCTCGGCTCCCCGAAGGTCCTCGCCGTCGTCGGCCCCTTCACCTCCGAGGAGTTCTCCTCAGAGCTGCGCTGAGTTCTCCTCAGAGCTCCGCTGGGACCAGCGGTTCATGCGTCGTGTGGTACGTCGGGTCGTACGGGACGACGCGCACCCCGGGGCGCCTCCAGCCATAGCGAGGCGCATCCGGCCCCCAGCCCCGGTAGACCGTCTCCCACGACAGGTCGTCGTCCTCACGGACGGACAGCTCACCTACGGGCTCCGATGCGCGCTGGTAGCGGGCGTCGATCGAAAGTCGCACGTGCGCGGAGCTGTTCGGGAGCGCCTTGTGCACCGTGAGGCTGCGGAACACGCACAGATCCCCGGGCGCGAAGTCCGTGGTCACCCAGCTCTCGCCGAGGTCGCGGTCGTCGCAGGAGAAGACTCGTGCCCCGGGTCTCGCGACGTACGGTCGGACACCGGCGCGCTGCGAGCCCACCGCCACGGCGACCGTTCCCATCTCTCTCGTGCAGTGCACGAGGGGAAACCAGAAGGTGAGGGCATCGACGGTCCCTTGCATCCCGAGATGGTCCTGATGGGCCGGCGATCGCGGCCGCTCGGCGGGGCGCTGCGGGAACACCACGCGAAGGACTGGCCGGGGCAGCACGAGCACGTCGCCCGCCTCGAGGAGCGAGGCCGCGAGCCGGACGAG
>JAODBO010000106.1 GCA_025464005.1 Acidimicrobiaceae bacterium
CACAGCCTGTACATCGCCGATCCGGACGGAAACGAGATCGAGCTCTACGTCGACGTTCCAGGAGTCGACTGGCGCAACGACCCGTCGCTCTTCGCTGCGCCGATCAGGCCGCTGAAAATCTGAGGTCTCAGGGGGGCGGCCGTCCGGGGCCGCGGCCTCCCGCGGGCGTCGCGCTCAGCTGGCGGCGTCGACGAACACGTCGCGGTCGAGGACGGGCACGCACGTGCTCACGTCGAGCTGCGCGGCCCAGTCGGCGTCCTCGTCGTGACCGACGGAGGCGAGCTGGCGGGCCGAAGCCGAGGCCCGCACGAGCTCGAGGGGATCCGCGGTGAAGGCGGCCTCGGCGATCGCGGCCTCGGGCGAGCGCAGCCCCGGCAGGAGCCGGAGGATCGCGGCCGCTCCGAGGATGTCCTCGACAGCAGGACGCATGGTGCCGTCCGAGGCGAGATCGCCGGCTGCGATGACGCCCACGGGCGATGTGCTCTCGGCGACGAACTTGGCCACGGCGCTCGCGTTGCGCAGGCAGCCCGCCACGACCGTCGCCCCGGTGTCGGCTGCCGCCAACGCGCAGTTGGCGCCGTTGAGCGACGGGAGCACCACCCGGGCTCCCGGCGGGAGCAGGAGCAGCGACGCAGGGGAGAGGGAAGGGCCGCCGGGTGCCGAGCCGTCGGCGACGTACTCGTGGCGCCCCGCGCCGGTGCGCCTCGGCATGGGCCAGTGCTCGGGCTCGACGACCAGTCCGTGGGACAGCCCGGTCTCGACAGCGGTCGAGAACCGGAGCACGTCGACGACCACGAACGTCCGGCAGTACGGCGCCAGGCGCTCCACCCCCGGTGTTCCCCAGTCGAAACGGAGGTCGAATCCTTCCTGCGACGCCCAAGACACGACCGACAGTTTGCACTCACTCGGTCGTCGGGCGCATGACGGCCAGCTCAGGGCGGTGCGGAAAGCTCCCCGGCGCGCGAATCGTGCGTAGTTGCCGTGCCGGTCGTCCCGGCAAGCGCTTGGCGCTCAGCGAGTGAGGTGCACGATGTCGCCCACGACGAGGGCGATCACGAGCGCCATGACGACGGCGTAGATGCCGGTGATCATCCACCGCTGACGGTGGTCGGCCAGCCAGAAGCGTCGGATCCCGCGGGCGTCGAAGTACAGGGCGACGAGCCCGATCGGCAGCCCGACGGCGGCGCTCACGCTCGTCGCCGCGCCGATCAGCGGCGTAAGCACGGGCAGTACGACGTAGCTGAGCAGGCAACGAAGCGCCGAGAGCAGGATCGAGCCGCTGAAGAGCCGTTGGGCCTGGCTCTCGCTCACGGTACCGGGATGCTCCGGGACACGCAGTAGACGGCACATCATCAGATCCGCCGCCGATCGCGGCGGCCGCACCGGATCGGCGGCGAGCGCGGCGTCAGTCACGGCTCGATCACGAGTACAACGCTACGGCGAGATCGAGCTCGACACCAGCCGCCTCGCCGGGGAACCTTCCGGTGGCGGCAGTAAAGTGACCGCGGTGGCGCCCGGGCTTGGGCCCGCTCGGGGAAAGGGTGGCGGACGAGCTCGTGCACCAAGGTGGAGCCAGCGACCTCGCCGACCGTCTCACGGCGCACCTCTCGTCCTGGCTCGGCAGCTGGCCCCCGATCTCGCCGTTCGCCGTCGTCACGTCGCCGGCTCGCGCGACACCTGGCTGGGACGGCGTCGTGAGGCCGATCGCCGGCTTGGCGACTCCTGAGGGAACGGTCGTGTCGGTGCCGCCCGCCCTGTTCGAGAAGGCACGCGCCCTGTTCGAGGAGGAGGGACCCCACGGCTTCGTCGCGCACGCCGCACAGCTGGTCGCCGGAGCGCCGGGGCCGCTCGGTCGCGGCGTGTTCCGCTGGTGCCAGCGGCTGTCGGACCTGCCCGACGCCGGGGAGTGGGTGGATCCGGACGACCCGAGGATCCCGGACTGGTTGCGCCCGTTCAACGGAGCTGTGCTTGTCGCCTTCGACGAGGCCGGCGCGTACGCCGCAGGAGTGGGCCGCAAGCGACACGACGAGCACTGTCAAGAGCTGGCGGTGGCGACAGAGCCCGAGCACCGAGGCCGCGGTCTCGCCCGCCGCCTCGTCGCGCAGGCCGCCCGGCGTGTCGCCGCCGAAGGGTCGGTAGCCACGTATCTCCATCGAGTCGACAACTTCGCCTCCGCGGCGGTCGCCGAGGCCGCAGGGTTTCCCGACGTCGGATGGGAGGTGATCGGTCTGCCGACCGCTACATGACTCGGGCACTGCAACCACCACTGCAACCTTCGCTGCAACCGCCGCTGCAATTGCATGAGAACGTCGGCGTCGGCGCCCGCCGCTACTACCATCTTGCGGATGACCTCGGTTGGCATAGCCGTCTAAGGCGACTGTGGACGCGAAGGTGACACTGCGGGACGTCGCTCGCCTCGCCGGAGTGCACCCCGCCACGGCGTCCCGCGCCCTCAACGAGCAGACGCGATCGCTCGTGCGGGAGGAGACCGCTGTCCGGGTCGAGGAGGCGGCTCGCTCGCTCGACTACCGGCCGGACCACGTGGCACGGAGTCTGAAGACGCGGCGGTCCTCGACGGTGGGCGTCATCGTCCCCGACCTGACCAACCCCCTCTTCCCGCCCATCGTGAGAGGCATCGAGGACCGGCTGACGCCGCGGGGCTACGTCGCGCTGCTGGGCAACACCGACAACGACGACGACCGCGAGCGCCGGGTCATCGAGGGCATGCGCGACCGTCACATCGACGGGCTCATCGTCGCCACGGCGCGACGGCGCCATCCTCTCCTCGTGGAGTCCGCCCGGACGGGGGTCCCCATCGTGCTCGTCAACCGGGTCGTGGACGACCATCTGCTGCCCTCTGTCTCGGTCGACGACCCGCTCGGCGCGCGCCAGGCGGTCGCCCACCTCGTGTCGCTCGGTCATCGTCGGATCGGCCACGTCGCCGGACCTCAGCAGCTCTCCACCGGACACGGCCGCTATCGCGGCTTCATCGGCGGCCTCGAGGCCTGCGGAATCGAGCCCGACCAGCGCCTCGTCACGTTCGCCGACTCCTTCTCCGAGGCGGAAGGCTTCCGCCGCACCGAGGAGCTGCTCGCGTCCGGCCCGGCGCTCACCGCGATCGTCGCTGGCAACGACATGATCGCTCTCGGTGCGCTGCGCGCGCTCGCGGCTGCGGGCCTGTCCTGCCCGGAGGACGTGTCATTGGTCGGCTTCAACGACATGCCGTTCATGGACCGCATCGCGCCGCCGCTCACGACCGTGCGCCTGCCGCACTACGAGGTCGGGGCGGCGGCCGCCGACCTGCTGCTCGAACGGATCGCGGATCCGGGGGCGCCGGTGAAGATCCTCTTCCTCCCCCCCGAGCTCGTGGTGCGCGCCTCCACCTCGAGTCCACGCTCGACGTCGTGATCCCGAGCCGATGAGCCCTCAGAGCTCAGCGGCTCAGCTGGCTGGCCATCCAGTCGGCGGTGAAGGGCCGGTGGCGGTAGATCGCGTTCGCGCAGCCGTGGTTGCCCTCTTCGAGCAGGAGCAGCTCGGCGGGTCCTGAAGCCTCTTCGACGAGGCGAGCTGCGCCCGACCAGGGGAACAGCCGGTCGCGCTTGCCGAAGACGACGAGCAGCGGACAGCGGATCTGCTCGGCGCGGCCGGTGAGGTCGAGCTCGGCCGCCTTCTTTCGCGCCTCGTCCTCGGAGCCGGAATGGGAGCGCACGGTGAAGGCGTCCCGCGTCAGGCTGGGCACCTTGTCCCACGACTCGCCGAACGAGAAGGGACCGGCCAGTGCGACGCAGGCGCGCACGCGATCGTCGCCGGACGCCGCTCGTGCCGAGTAGTAGCCGCCGAGGCTGACTCCCCAGATCCCGATCCTTTCGGCGTCGACGCCTTCGCAACCGGTCAGGTAGTCGATCACGGCGCTGCCGGGAACCTCCCAGTCAGGTCGGATCGCAAGGTCGTATTCGGCCTCGCCCTGCCCGGGTCCGTCGAGCGCGAACGTCGCGAGCCCCCGGTCGAGGAACGAGCGCTCCACCAGCCGAAACTCCTCCTTCGTCGAGTCCAGACCCGGGATGAGCACGACCACGGGGGCGGGCTCGCCGGCTGGGCGGCGGAGCACGCCGTAGAGCTGCGTGCCGTCGAAGGGGACGACGTGTCGCTCGCCCGGTGGGTCGAGCAGTGCCAAGGAGTCGCTGAGACAGCGAACTGCGTGACCATGGGCCACCCGCGCCTCGTCCGGATACTGGACGAAGAGGAACTTCGCGAAATGGTAGGTGGTGGCGGCCTGGGCGAGATGCTCGCCAGCCGAGCGGTTGCGTCCCTCCTCGAGCGCCGTCCGGCCGAGGGCCTCGTGGCGTGCGCCGATGGCGCTCCAGGCGTCGCACCACTGCGACCAGCGGTCGATCGAAGCGGCCACTTCCGTGAAGTCGCTCGCGTCCACCCCATTGGCGCTGAAGCGGGGCGCCCAGTGATCGATCGCCGTCATGAGCTGCGCGTCCTTCATGTTGGCCTCCCCCTCGTCGTGCGGCGCACCACGGCCAGCCGTACGCCGGCCGCTCCTCCTGGCTCGACGGCGGGCCCGACTGACGAGCCGGCCCCCCAACCGGGCAATGGTTGCACACGTTCGTAGCGATCGCAACGAATACGGCTCCCGCCGCGTCGGCCCGGCCTTTCGTCGCACCAGGCGTGGCGCGCGGCGATAGAGGGTGCGCCGCCGCGCATGCACGCGGCGGCCCGCCGCCGATCTATGCGGATGTTGGAAGCAATCAAAGGTTTCTCTCTCTCAGATTGCGCGTCGGGACGAGGGTGAGGTCGGGGAGACCACCGTCGGCTCGGCCGCTGGCACAATGCTTGACAGCACGGAGCAAGGGCGCGACAGTGACTGCAATCGATTGTGATCAAGGGGAGGTGCCGTGGCGGGGGTCGAGCACACGATTGGCTGGGTCGGCACCGGCCGCATGGGGACCGCGATGGCCCAGCGGCTCTTGCGGCAAGGCTGCGATCTGGCGGTCTACAACCGCACACGCTCGAAGCTCGACCCGCTCGTCGCAGAAGGAGCCAAGCCGGTCGAGACGCTCGGCGACCTCGCGACGCGACAGATCGTCTTCCTCACCGTCGGATCGTCGGAGGACCTTCTCGAGGTCCTCGTCGGCGAGGGTGGGTTGCTGTGCGGAGAGGCCGTGCCCTCGATCATCGTCGACTGCTCCACGGTCTCGACCGAAGCGTCCGCCGAGGCGAGGGCCCGGGCTGCCGAGCGCGGGGCGGTACTGATCGCCGCGCCCGTCAGCGGCAATCCGAAGGTCGTGAAGGCCGGTCGGCTGACCGTGGCGGCGTCCGGGCCGCGCGACGCGTTCGACGAGGCGGCGCCGTACCTAGCGATGCTCGGTGCCGGGGTGACCTACGTCGGCGAGGGTGAGGTGGCACGCCTGGTGAAGCTGTGCCACAACCTGTTCCTCGGCGTGGTCATAGAGTCGCTCATCGAGATCGTGATCCTCGCCGAGAAGGGGGGCGTGCGACGCCAGGACTTTCTCGCCTTCCTCAACGACTCGGTGATGGGATCGCTGTTCACCCGGTACAAGTCTCCCTCGCTGGTCAACTTGGACTTCGCCCCGACGTTCACCACGAAGCTCCTACGCAAGGACTTCGACCTCGGATTGGCGGCGGCACGCCAGCTCGAGGCGCCGATGCCGGTCTCCGCGGTGGTGCACCAGATCATCCAGGCGGGTATCGGCGAGGGTGTCGGCGACGTCGACTTCGCGGCACTGATGACGGTCGCAGCACGCGCGGCAGCGCTGGATCTCAAGAGTGAGGATGCACAGGTGCCCGACGGACTGGAGCCAGCCGGCATCTGAGCCTGTCTAGAGTCTCCGGCGCACTTTCCAGGGGGGAGCGGGTCGGCGAAGTGGCAGCAGCCACACCGGGAAACATGCCTTCGGGCACGGACACAAGGAGATGCGACACGATGCACGGGGGGATCTCACGAAAAAGAGCCAGGCGTCTCGGCGTCGGCTCGTTGCTCGCCGCCGGCGCACTCGCCGGCACCGCGATCGCAGGCAGTGCGGGCGCGTCGACCCGTCACGCCTCCGCCACGCCGATCACGATCGGCGTCTCGCTGTCGCTGTCGGGTGACTTCTCGGCCGACGGCCAGGCGTTCCAGCGCGGTTACGAGCTCTGGCAGACCGACATCAACAAGGCCGGCGGCCTGCTCGGTCACCAGGTGAAGCTGGACATCAAGTCCGACGCCTCGAACCCGACCCAGGTGGCGACGAACTATCAGGACCTCATCTCGAGCAAGCACGTCAACCTGTTGTTCGGGCCGTTCTCGACGCTGCTCACCGTGCCTGCATCGAAGATCGCGTACCGCTTCGGCTACGCGTTCGTCGAGGGAGCGGGCGGGGCGCCCTCGGTGTTCGCGAACGGGCTGAACAACGTGTTCGACGTGAGCCTTCCCGTCACCGACAACCTCGTCCAGTTCGCGAAGTGGATCGCGGCGCTGCCGCCGAGCCAGCGACCGAAGACCGCTGCGTACCCGACGTCCAACGACCCCTTCACTGAGCCACAGCTCCCGCCGGCCGAGAGGATTCTCGCCAAGGCGGGCGTGAAGACGGTGTACTCGAAGGTGTTCCCGGCCGAGGTGACCGACTACACGCCGATCGCCGACGCCGTGGCTGCTACCAAGGCTCAGCTCGTGATGCTCGGCTCGGTCGACGTTCCGACGGTGACCGCGTTCATCCAGGCCTTCGCCCAGCAGCACTACAACCCGAAGGCGTTCATCGCGACCGGCGGTCCTGACCAGGGCGCGACGTTCGTGAGCGCCGTCGGGAAGTCGAACACCAACGGTGTGATGGTGCCGAACGGCTGGTACCCCGGCTACAACAACGCCGCGAGCAAGAAGATGGTCGCCGAGTACATCAAGAAGTACGGCGGCACGCCCTCGGGCGTCAACTCCGACGTCGCCGAGGCCTATTCGGTGGGCCAGGTCGTCGCGCAGGCAGTGAAGGCCACCGGCGGCACGGACAACGCGAAGATCATCAAGTACCTCCACAGCGGCGTCACCTTGCAGAGCGTCCAGGGACCGGTGAGGTTCGACAAGGTCGGCGAGAACGGGGCCGCCGCGGCGTTCGCCTTCCAGTGGCAGGGCGGGAACTTCGTGCAGGTGCTACCGACTACCGACCCCTCGTCGGTGAAGATGGAGTACCCGAAGCCGGTCTGGGGCAGCTGATCCGATGGGTTCATCGATCATCCAGGCAGTGATCGACGGGGTGCTCACCGGGGGCGTGTACGCGCTCATGGCGGCAGGGCTGACGCTGATCTTCGGGGTGATGGACATCATCAACATCGCCCAGGGGATCTTCGTGATCCTCGGTGCCTACCTGAGCTACGCGCTCTCGGTGCACGCCGGGATCGACCCCTTCCTGGGCCTGTTCATCACCATCCCCGCGCTCTTCCTCATCGGGATTGGCGTCGAGTGGGGCTTCATCCGCAGGCTGAAAGAGGGTGACCGCACGGCGATGTCGATCCTCGTGACCTACGCGGTCTCGATCATCATCGAGGGGGTGCTGAACGTCAGCTTCAGCGTCAACTACGTGCAGATCCACGCCTGGTACGTCAATCGATCGGTGCACCTGTTCGGCTTCTACCTGCCATACATCTACTTGTTCGGCTTCGCCATGGCGGCCGTGCTGCTCATCGCCATCTACGCGCTCCTCTATCGGACGCGCTTCGGGGCGAGCGTCCGGGCCTCGTTGCAGGACCGGACGGCAGCACGGCTCGTCGGGATCGACGTCCGCCGCGTCTCGACGATCTGCTTCGGCCTCGGCGTCGCGGTCACGGCGGCGGGAGGCATGGTGTTCGGCGCGACGAACGCCTTCAATGCGTCGACGAGCTACGACCTCATCTCGCGCCTCCTCGCGATCGTGATCCTCGGAGGTCTCGGGAGTATGGGCGGGGCCCTCGGCGCCGCGGTGTTCATGCTCGTGCTCGAAGACGTCGTGGCAGTCGTCTGGTCCCCGGTCTGGGCGACGGCCGTCTTCTTCGCCGCCCTCGTCGTCGTGCTCTCTGTCCGGCCTGCCGGGCTGTTCGGCCGGCAGGTCGCGAGGGCCCAATGAGCGCCGGGGCGAAGAGCTCGACGGAGGCGTACGTGAGCGACACCGGCGTCTCGACCGGGAGGCGGTCGGCCATCGCCGCCGCCTGGCTCGTGTTCGGGGCCCTCCTGCTCGTGTTCCCGATCCTGTTCTCGAACCCGACGGTCACCACGATCGCCGTTTTCACCCTGATCTACATGACGGCAGCGACCGCCTGGAACGGGTTCGCGGGCTACTCCGGTTACATCCCGCTAGGTCATGCCGTCTTCTTCGGCGTCGGCGCGTACACGATGGCGCTCGTCTCGCTCCACCTCAACCTGCAGGGCGGCTACGAGATGTTCGCGCTCGTCCCGCTCGCCGGGGTGGCGGCGGCGGTCATCGCTGTGCCGTTCGGCCTGATCGCGTTGCGGACGAGGCGTCACACCTTCGTGGTGATCACGATCGCCGTCTTCTTCATCGTGCAGTTGCTGGCGTTCAACCTCGGCTTCACCCAGGGATCCTCCGGGGTGCAGGTGGCCACACCGTTGTGGACTGCCGCCTCCTTCAACGACCGCTTCTACTACGCGGCCCTCGTGATCCTGCTCATCGCCGTGCTCGTCTCGTGGGGCATCCGCCGGTCGCGTTTCGGCCTGCAGCTGCTCGCCATCCGCGACGACGAGGACCGAGCGCGGGGACTGGGCGTGAAGGTGCAGCGCGTCAAGCTGCTCGGGTTCGTCCTGTCGGGCGTCACCGTCGGCATGGTGGGCGCGCTGTACGCCTTCTTCATCGGGCAGATCTACCCGCAGTTCGCCTTCGATCCGCTGTTCGACGTGACTATCGCCCTCATGGCATTCTTCGGCGGCCTCGGAACGATCTCGGGACCGCTGCTCGGTGCGCTCATCCTCGAGCCGCTCCAGCAGTACCTGACGCTCCAGTACTCGGTCGGCTCGCTCTACCTCATCATCTACGGAGCGCTGTTCCTCATCGTCATCCTCACGATGCCGCGCGGCATCATCCCGACGATCGGGGACCGCCTCGCGATGCGGCGCGCCGAGCGCCTCGGGCGGGAGGAGAGCCCATCGGCTGCCCCGGTGTCGCCGCCCGTCGAGGTCGCTCCCTTCAGCGGAGCGGCTCGATGAGCGCGCTCCTCGAGGTGGAAGGCGTCTCCAAGTCCTTCGGCGGCCTGCGCGCCCTCTCGCTCTGCTCCCTCTCGGTGCAGCGTGGCTCTATAGCGGGGCTCATCGGACCGAACGGCTCGGGCAAGACGACGCTGTTCAACGTCGTCACCGGCTACGTGCGGCCCGACGCCGGGTCGGTCACCTTCGACGAGAAGTCGATCACGGGCGCCCGCCCCGACGAGGTATTCGCCCTGGGGCTCGGCAGGACCTTCCAGCTGACGCGCATCTTCGCCCGCCTGACGGTGCTCGAGAACATGCTCGTCGCCACCCAACGCAACGAGGGCTGGCTGCGCAGCATCATGCGGGCCGCAGCGTCGCCAGCCGAGCAACGCCGAGCGATGGAGCTGCTCGACTTCGTCGGGCTCGCCCGTCTTTCGGCCACGAAGGCCGGCACGCTCTCCTACGGTCAGCGCAAGCTCCTCGAGCTGGCCTACGTGCTCGTCGCCGATCCCGCGGTAATCCTGCTTGACGAGCCCGCGGGTGGGGTCAACCCGACCTTGATCAACGAGATCCGCGAGCGCATCGTCGCGCTCAACCGCGAGGGCAAGACCTTCCTCGTCGTCGAGCACAACATGGAGTTCGTCATGGGCCTGTGCCATCAGGTCACCGTGATGCACCAGGGCTCGGCCATCGTGAGCGGGACCCCCGACGTGGTGCGTGCCGATCCGCGCGTGCTGGACGCTTACCTTGGCGGTGGCGAGGAGGAGGACCGTGATGACGTCGCTGTCGGCTGAGCCATCGGCGCCCGGCGGCCCCGTGCCCGGTGCCGGCCCGGTGCTGCTCAGTCTCGACGGCGTCGTCGCCGGCTATGGCGGTGGCGACGTCTTGAAAGGCGTGACCTTCGATGTCGCCGAGGGCGGGATCACCTGCATCGTCGGGCCGAACGGTGCCGGCAAGTCCACGTTGTTAGCGGCCGTGAGCGGCCTCCTGTGCCCGCGGCTCGGGACGATCACGTTTCGCGGCGAGGAGCTCGGCGGGAAGAGCCCGAAGGCGATCTTGCAGCGGGGCATCGTCCAGGTTCCGCAGAATCACAGCCTCTTTCGCGAGATGTCTGTCAGGGAGAACGTGGAGATGGGCGCGTTCCTCGTCCGCGACCGAAAAGTCGTCGCCGAACGCCTGGAGCGCATCGCGTCGCTGTTCCCCATCGTGTCCGAGCGGGCCGGCGACAAGGCGGGGAGCCTCTCGGGTGGCCAGCAGCGGCTTGTCGAGTTCGCGCGCTGCCTGATGCTCGACCCGGCGCTCGTCGTCCTCGATGAGCCCTCGATGGGCCTCGACCCGAAGACGCTGCACTCGATGTTCGAGACCGTGCGGCTGATGCATGCCGACGGCCGGACCATCCTGCTCGTCGAGCAGAACGCCCGCGCCGGCCTGCGTCTCGCCACCCACGGTGTCGTGCTCGAGAACGGTCGCGTGCGGCTCACCGGCTCGGGCCGCGAGGTGCTCGAGCACCCCGAGATCGGCGCCCTCTACCTCGGCGGAGCGGTGGCGCCCGTGGCCACCGGCTCGTGACGGCGAGCGTCGAGGGGACCTCCAGCGTCGCCACGGTGGTGGACGTCCACGCTCACGTCACCGTGCCGGAGATGCTCGCGGGCGCCGGCGCGTACGGGCGCTTCCGCCCGCACGTGCACCTGAAGGACGGCCACCAGGTCGGCGTACAGCTCGGCGGACGCGGCATCGACTCGATCGTCGACGAGCTCTCTCGGATCGATGTCGTGCTATCGGAGTCGAGGGAACGAGGCGTCGAGCGGATCGTCGCATCGCCGTGGGTGGCGACGCTTCCCCACTCCATGGACCTCGGCGCCGCGACCGAGCTCTGCCGGGCGCACAACGCCGGCATGGCGGCTGCCGTGGCGCGAGATCCCGGGCGGGTCGACGGTCTCGGTGCCGTGCCGTTGCAAGACGGCCTCCGGGCCGCCGAGGTGCTCGCCGAGGCCGTCGCCTCCGGGCTCGTCGGCGTCGAAATCACACCGTCGGTCGACGGCCGCTGGCTCGGCGACGCCTCCCTCGAGCCGTTCTGGGAGGCCGCAGAGGAGCTGCGCGCCATTGTGTTCGTCCACCCGAGCACGCGCGGGCTCGGGATGGACGTCTTCGACGAGTACTACCTGTGGAACTCGGTGGCGAACCCGACCGAGACCGCCATCGCCGCGGCGCACCTGCTCATGTCCGGCGTCCTCGAGCGCCACAGGCATCTCGCGATCGTGCTCGCCCATGGCGGTGGGGTCCTGCCGGCGGTGGCCGGCAGGCTCGACCAGGCCTGGCGGGTGCGCCCCGAGGCGCGCGCGCACCTCGTGTCGTCGCCGCTCGACTCGTTCCGACGGCTCCGCTTCGACAGCGTGACCCACGACGCCAGCGCGCTGCTCGCGCTCGTGCGCGCTGTGGGCGCCGGGAACGTCCTGCTCGGATCGGACCGCCCCTTCGACATGGGACGGGCGGAGCCGGTGGCCGACGTGCGCGCGCTCGGTCTGGACCTCGACGAGGAAGCCCGCATCCTCGGTGGGAACGCCCTCGAGCTCATTGCCGGAGTGCGCGGCGGCGCGGCGGCGAGTGGTGGACGGGGGCGGCGCGACGGAGTTGGACTATGAGGAGTTGGACTATGAGGGGAGTTGGACTATGAGGGAGGTCCCGTGATGGCCGAGGCGATGCCCGAGCGACTCCCGGCGCCCGGCCGTATGGGCGTCGACTTCGAGCAACGAGTCGACTTCGACCGGCTGCGCGAATACCGGCTCGCGAGGTCGCGGGCGGCGCTCGAGGCCTCGGAGCTCGGCGCGCTGCTCTGCTTCGACGTGAACAACGTCCGCTACATCACCTCGACCCAGATCGGCGAGTGGGTGCGGGACAAGGTCTGCCGCTATTCACTCCTTACCAGGGGTGGCGAGCCGATGATCTGGGACTTCGGCTCCGCGGCCAAGCACCACCGGCTGTACGCGCCGTGGCTGGCGCCGGAGAACTCTCGCGCCGGCATGCTCGGCCTGCGCGGCTCGGTCGCTCCCGACGCGGGGCTGATGGACGCCGCCGCGACGGAGATCAAGGCACTCCTCGACGACGCCGGCGTGGGCGACGCACCTGTCGGCGTGGACCTCGCCGAAGTGCCGATGCTCCGGGCGCTGGAGCGCGCCGGGATCGACGTGCGTGACGGCCAGCAGGTCATGCTCGACGCGCGGGAGATCAAGTCCCGCGACGAGCTGATGCTGCTGTCGATGTCCGCCGCGATGGTGGACGGCGCCTACCAGCTCATCTCCGAGATCTTGAAGCCGGGGATCCGTGAGAACGAGGTGGTCGCCGCGGCGAACGACTACCTCTACCGCCAGGGGTCGGACGACGTCGAGGCGATCAACGCCGTGTCGGGTGAGCGGTGCAGCCCGCACCCGCACAACTTCTCCGATCGGCTGATCCGCCCGGGCGATCAAGCCTTCTTCGACATCATCCAGTCCTTCAACGGCTACCGGACCTGCTACTACCGGACCTTCGGAGTCGGTCGCGCGACCGTGTCGCAGCGTGACGCCTACAGCCAGGCGCGTGAGTGGATCGACGCGGCAATCGCGCTCGTGAAGCCGGGGATGACGACGGACGTGATAGCCCGTGCGTGGCCGCGCGCGCAGGAGTTCGGGTTCGACAACGAGATGGAGGCATTCGGCTTGCAGTTCGGCCACGGCCTCGGTCTCGCGCTTCACGAGCGTCCTATCATTTCGAGGTTGAACTCCCTCGAACACCCGATAGAGCTGAAGGAAGGGATGGTGTTCGCCCTCGAGACCTACTGCCCGGCCTCCGACGGCTACTCGGCTGCGCGCATCGAGGAGGAGATCGTCGTCGCCGCGGACGGTCCGCGGGTGATCACGCTGTTCCCCGCGCAAGAGCTGTTCGTGGCGAACGAGTACTGACCAAAGACTGCCGGACCAGTCCCACCCGGTGCTGTCCCACCCGGTCAAGTCCCACCTGGAGCAGTCCCACAAGGAGCGAGCAATGTTCGGAAGTCGAGCGCAGTCGAAGGGCCAGAGCGAAGCGGTCAGCGAAGCTAGCGAGGAGCCGCCGCCACCGCCCGACCCCGCGACCCGGCTCGCCCTCTACCGGCAGATGGTGGCGATGCGCGGCTTCGAGAAGCGCGCCTACGACCTGTTCCTCCAAGGTCTTGTGAAGGGGACGAGCCACCTCGGGCTCGGCCAGGAAGCGATCGCCGCGGCTTTCGGCTGCGCGATGCGCCACGACGACTACACCTTCGCCACCTATCGCGGCCACAACCACACCCTCGCCCGGGGCGTTCCGATGACGCCGGTCATGGGCGAGCTGATGGGACGCAGCTGCGGCCTGATGGCGGGCAAGGGCGGCTCGATGCACCTCACGAGCGTCGAGCACGGGATGATGGGCTCCTACGCGATCATCGGAGCGCACCTCACCATTGCCAATGGCGCCGCGTTCTCCGCGAAGTCGCGGGGAACGAGCCAGGTGGCGGTGTGCTTCTTCGGTGACGGCACGACCAATATCGGGGCCTTCCACGAGGCGCTCAACCTCGCGGCCGTCTGGAAGCTCCCGGTCGTCTTCGTCTGCGAGAACAACCTCTGGATGGAGTACACCCCGATCGCGAGCGTCACCGCCGTCGCCCACCCGGCGGCCGATCGCGCCAGCGCGTACGGCCTCGCGCCGATCCTCGTCGACGGCAACGACGCCGATGCGATGTACGACGTCGCGACCACGGCACTCGCGCGGGCCCGAGCCGGCGATGGACCGAGCCTGATCGAGGCCGCCACGTACCGACATGGCGGCCACAGCCGCGCCGATCCCGGCAAGTACCGCTCCGACGAGGAGCTCGAGTACTGGCTCGGGCGCGATCCCCTCCCCGCCTATCGCGGCCGGCTCCTCGGTGCCGGGGTGGACGAGGCCGTGCTGGCTGCGCTCGAGGCCGAAGTGGCGGCCGAGGTCGACGAGGCGACCGAGCAGGCAAAGGCGAGCCCGCCGCCATCGCTCGATCTCGTGATGAGCGACGTGTGGGCAGACGGAGGATCGTCATGGCGGAACTGACCTATCGCGACGCGGTCGCCGCGGCCATCGCGCAGGAGATGGAGCGCGATGAGTCGGTCGTGTTCATCGGCGAGGATGTCGGCGCGGCCGGCGGGGTGTTCAAGGCCACGGTCGGGCTGCTCGAGAAGTTCGGCCCCACCCGTGTGCTCGACACCCCGATCTCCGAGCAGGCGATCCTCGGCGTGGCGATGGGCGCGGCGATGACCGGCATGCGCCCGATCGCGGAGATCATGTTCTCCGACTTCTTCGCCGTGTCGTGGGACCTCGTCGCGAACGAGATCGCGAAGACCCGCTACATGACCAACGGTCAGGTCACCCTGCCGCTCGTGATCAGGTCCGGTAACGGCGGCGGCTCGCGCTTCGGCGCCCAGCACTCACAGAGCGTCGAGAACTGGGCGATGGCGATCCCCGGGCTGAAGGTGGTCGCGCCTTCGACGCCACGCGATGTCATGGGGCTGTTCGCCGCGGCCGTGCGCGACCCCGATCCCGTGCTGTTCTTCGAGCACAAGTCGCTCTACTCGCTGAAGGGCGAGGTCGAAGACGGCGAGATCCTCGACGAGCTCGGCAAGGCGGCGACGAGGCGCGAGGGCAAGGACGTGACGATCGTCGCCCTTGCGGCGATGGTTCCACGTGCCCTCGCCGCGGCCGAGCAGCTGGCGAGCGAGGGCGTCGAGGCGACGGTCATCGACCTTCGAAGCCTCGTGCCGCTGGACGTGAGCGCCGTCGCGGCCTCGATCGCCTCGACCGGGCACCTCGTCACCGTCGAGGAGAACCCGCGGCTGTGTGGCTGGGGAGCGGAGCTCTCCTCTATCATCGCCGAGGAGAACCTGTTCGACCTGGACGGTCCTATCGTGCGTGTGACGACCCCGCACGTGCCACTACCGGCGGCAGACACCCTCGAGGACGCGGCCATGCCCTCCGCGTCGCGCATCGTCGAGGGAGTAAGGAGGTCCCTCGCATGAGCCTCACCACTTCGCACAGCGACCACGCCGCCGCGTTCGCGGAGCTGGCGGACCGGGTCCCGACGGGAGCCTTCATCGGGGGAAGCTGGCGCGACTCCTCGGACGGCTCGACCATCGACGTCAGCGATCCCTCGAGCGGCGAGCTGCTCACGAGGGTCGCGAACGGCACGACCGCGGACGCCACCCTCGCCGTCGACGCCGCCGCTCGGGCGATGCCGGCGTTTTCGGCCATCGCACCCCGAGCGCGCGCCGAGATGCTCCGGCGCGCCTTCGAGCTCATGACGAGTCGCGCCGAGGAGCTCTCACGCCTCGTCGTGCTCGAGAACGGCAAGGCGCTGCAGGATGCCCGCGGCGAGGTCGCCTACGCGGCGGAGTTCTTCCGCTGGTACGCCGAGGAAGCGGTGCGCAACACGGGCGAGATCGCGACCGCGCCGTCCGGCACCAACAAGATCCTCGTCACCCACCAGCCGATCGGCGTCGCGGCCCTCGTGACCCCGTGGAACTTTCCTGCCGCGATGCTCACCCGGAAGATCGGCCCCGCGCTCGCGGCCGGCTGTGCGGTCGTCTGCAAGCCCGCGTCGGAGACCCCCCTCACCGCCCTTGTCATCGCAGAGATCCTCGCCGAGGCCGGCGTGCCCGACGGCGTCGTCAACGTCGTGGCCTCCAACCGCTCGTCGGCCTTCGTCGGGACCCTCCTCCAGGACGACCGCGTCCGCAAGCTGTCCTTCACCGGTTCGACCGAGGTCGGCGTCCTGCTCCTCAAGGCCGCGGCGGATCATGTCGTCTCGTGCGCGATGGAGCTCGGCGGCAACGCCCCCTTCATCGTCTTCGACGATGCCGATCTGGATGCGGCCGTTGCCGGGGCGATGATCGCGAAGATGCGCAACGGCGGTGAGGCGTGCACCGCGGCAAACCGTTTCTACGTGCAGGCGGGCGTCGCCGAGGAGTTCTCGAGCCGGCTCGCCGCGAAGATGGGCGCGCTACGCCAGGGACCGGGTCTTGGCGACGGCGTGGAGATCGGCCCGCTCGTGAACGAGGTGAGCAGGGACAAGGTCGCCCAGCTCGTCGAGGGTGCGCTGTCGCAGGGCGCGAAGGCTCTCGTCGGCGGTGCGGTCCGCGACGGTCTCGGCTGGTTCTACCCGGCGACGGTGCTCGCCGGGGTAGGGCCGTCCTCGGAGATCCTCGGCAACGAGATATTCGGTCCGGTCGCTCCGATCGTCACCTTCGCGACGGAGGCCGAGGCGCTCGAGCTCGCCAACTCGTCGCAGCTCGGGCTGGCGTCCTATCTGTTCACCGGCGACCTGGCGAAGGGCCTACGCGTCGCCGAGGCTCTCGAGACCGGCATGGTCGGGCTGAATCGCGGCCTCGTCTCGGACCCGGCGGCTCCCTTCGGTGGCACCAAGCAGAGCGGTCTCGGTCGCGAAGGTGGTCACGAGGGCATGCTCGAGTACCTCGAGGCGAAGTACATCGCCTGCAGCTGGTGAACGCGAGCTGATCGCTCAGCCCCGAGCCGGCGAGACGGTCACCGTCTGGGACCAGGTGTAGAACTCCCGGGCCGCCTTGCCCTGTTCGCGCGGGCCGTAGCTCGACTCCTTCGTCCCGCCGAAGGGTGCGTAGAAGTCGACCCCGGACGTCGGCGCGTTGACCTTGACCAACCCTGCCTCCAGCCGGCCGGAGATCGAGAGCGCACTGTCGAGATCGGTCGTGAACACCGCCGCGGCCAGGCCGTAACGAACGCCGTTCGCAACGTCCACGGCCCGGTCGACGTCGCTCACGCCGAGCACGGCTGCGATGGGTCCGAAGACCTCCTCCTGGGCGATCCGCATGCCCGGCTCGACGCCGTCGAGAAGCGTCGGCCGCACGAAGAAGCCGTCGCCCTCAGGCGCCGATCCGCCCACGACCACCCGTGCGCCCGCGGCGCGGGCCTCTTCGGCAGCGGCCAGCACGGCCGCACGAGCCTCCTGCTCGATCACCGGACCGACGACGGTCGCCGCGTCGCTCGGGTCTCCGAAGCCGAGGCTCTCGATCGCCGAAGCGAGCGCATCGGTGAACGGCCGAGGGTCGCCGACGACGATGACCCTGGAGGTCGCCGTGCACTTCTGGCCGGCGTAGCTCATCGAGGCGGTCGCCACGGCCGCCGCGGCGCGCTCCAGGTCGGCGTCCGGCAGCACGATGGAAGGGTTCTGGCCGCCCATCTCGGCTTGCACCGGGATCCCGCGCCCCGCGGCCGCGGAGACGACACGCTTTCCCACCTTGACCGATCCCGTGAACGAGACGGCGTCCGCCGAGTCGATGAGGGCCTGACCTGCTGCAGCGTCTCCCGCCACGACCTGGAAGAGGCCCTCGGGGAGGCCCTCGGCCAGCAGCTCCTCGAGCCGCAGGGCGGTGGCGAGGGCCTGGGGAGCGGGCTTGAGCACGACGGCGTTCCCGTACGCGAGAGCTGGAGCGGCCTTCCAAAGGGGGATGGCGATCGGGAAGTTCCACGGGGTGATGAGACCGGCGACGCCGTGCGGGCGGCGCAGCGCGAACAGCAGCGACCTGCCGTCGGACGAGGGCAGCGTCGAGCCGTCGGGATCGAGGACCTGCTGCGCGTAGTAACGCAGGATGGCCACCGCCCTCGCCACCTCGCCGGCCATCTCGCCGCGTGGCTTTCCCACCTCGCGGATGCCGAGCTCGGTCATCTCGCCGGCTGCCGCCGCCACCCGCTCGGCGCAGAGGGAGAGCGCGTTCGCGCGCATCGGCGCGGCGAGCGCCGCCCAGTGCCGCTGCGCTGCGGCCCCCCGGGCGACCGCGGCGGCGACGGCCGAGGTGTCCGCCTCCTCCACGGCGACGACCACGTCGTCGGGATGCTGGGGCGAGCGGCTCACGAGCTGTGTCGTCGACACGATCTCTCCTTGGTCGTCCTCTGGTGCGCGCGACGCGCTTGGCACACGGCACGGGCTCGGGGCGGCGCCGGTGACGGTGACGGTGGGAGCCGAGCTGGCTCCACTGTAGGGTCGGAGCCGACCCACGGCGCACGGAGGAAGTCCATGACACCGTTCCCCACACGTCCGCTCGGCCGCACCGGCCTCGAGATCACTCGCGTCGGGTTCGGCGCGTGGGCGATCGGCGGAGGTGGCTGGGTGGCGGGCTGGGGACCCCAGGACGACGACGAGTCGGTGGCGGCGATCCGCCACTCCATCGAGGCCGGCGTCAACTGGGTGGACACGGCCGCGATCTACGGCCTCGGCCATAGCGAGGAAGTGGTCGCGACCGCCCTGTCGGTATTCGCCGACGAGGATCGCCCGTACGTGTTCACCAAGTGCGGTGTCCTGCCCGACCCTGCGGACCCGATGCTGCCCAATCTCTTCGTGGGCGATCCCGCCTCCATCCGCACGGAGGTCGAGTCGAGCCTCAAGCGATTGCGGCTCGAGCGCATCGACCTCTACCAGATGCACTGGCCCGCGCGCGACGGCACGCCGATCGAGCGGTACTGGTCGACCCTGCTCGATCTGCAGCGCGAGGGAAAGATCGGCGCCGCGGGGCTTTCCAATCACACGGTCGAGATGCTGGATGCCGCCGAGGCGATCGGTCACGTGGGATCGATGCAGCCGCCCTTCTCCTTGATCAACCGCACGGCCGGCGGTGACGTCATCCCGTGGTGCGAATCCCATGGCACCGGGGTGATCGTCTACAGCCCGATGCAGTCGGGTCTGCTCACCGGCTCGTTCAGCGCCGAGCGTGCGGCGGCGCTCCCGGCCGACGACTGGCGGCGGCGCAATGCCGAGTTCCAATCGCCGAAGCTCGAGGCCAACCTGGCGCTCGCCGACGCGCTGAAGCCGATCGCCGAGCGCCACGACACGACGGTGGCCGCGGTCGCGATCGGCTGGACGTTGGCGTCGAGCGGCGTCACCGCCGCCATCGTCGGCGCGCGTCGCCCCGAGCAGATCGACGGCTGGATCGACGCGGCCACCCTCGAGCTCGACGCCGAGGACCTCGCGGCGATCGAGCGCTCGATCGATCAGACCGGGGCAGGCACCGGGCGTTCGGCCCCGGCGGAGCGGTCGTGAGCCGAGAGGCCGCGTAGCCCCAGCAGCACGAGCGCCGCGGCGAGACTGGCCAGGCCGCCGACGAGGAGGCCCCACCGGGCGCCGGCGGACTGTGAGATCCAGCCGATCAGCGGCGCTCCGATAGGCGTCGTGCCCGCAAAGACCAGCATGTACAGGCCCATTACGCGCGCTCGCATCGCCGGTTCCGACCCGAGCTGGACGGTCGAGTTCGCCGCTGTCGTTAGCGCCATCGACGCGAATCCTGTAGGTATTAGGAGGATGCCGAGGCTGAGGTAGTTGGGCGTGAGGCCCGCGATCGCCTCGAAGGCGCCGAACGCCAACGCGAGGACGACGAGGAGCCTCTCGGTCGGGTGGTCCCGCCGCGCGCTCGTGAGGGCGCCGAGCACCGAGCCCACCGCGAGCAGCGAGCTGAGCAATCCATAGCCCGCGGCGCCGCGGTGGAAGACGGTCTTGTCCATCAGCGCGAGCGTGATCTGGAAGTTGAGACCGAGCATCCCGACGACGCCCATGAGCGCGGTCGCGGCGACGAGGTCGCGGCGCTTGCGCACGTAGGCGATCCCCGCACGCACCTGCCCCTTGGCCCGCTCGAGGCGCGGGGTCATGACGAGCTCGCTCTCACGCATGGCGAGGAGGCACGCGAGGACCGCGATGAAGGAGGACGCGTTGGCGACGAACACCCACTGCGTGCCGACCGACTCGATCATCACGCCGGCGAGCGCGGGTCCGATCAGCCGGGCGCCGTTGAAGGTCGCGCTGTTGAGCCCGATGGCGTTGGCGATGTGCTCCGGGCCGACCAGCTCCGACACGAACGCCTGTCGAGTCGGGTTGTCGAGCGCCGTGGCGAGACCGAGCAGGAAGGCGAGGAGGTAGACCTCGTGCAGCGTGACTGCGCCCGTCAGGGTGAGCAGCGCGAGCGCGAGGGCGCAGCAGGCCATCGCGGACTGCGTCCATACGAGCAGGAGGCGCTTGGAGAACCTGCTCGCGATCAGGCCACCGTGGAGGCCGAAGAGCAGGATCGGGAGGAACTGGAGGCCCATGGTGATCCCGGCGGCCGACCCGCTCGAGTGCGAGAGCCGCAGCACGAGCCAGTCCTGGCCGGTGCGCTGCATCCAGCTGCCGGTGAGCGATACGAGCTGGCCGCCGGCGAAGAGGCGATAGTTGCGGACCTGCAGTGACCGGAAGGCACCCTTCACGCCTGCGCGAGCCGTTCGAGGATCGGCACCGCGATCTTCAGCGCGGCGCGATCCTCGGCTTCGAGGTCGTCGAGGACCCGCGCCAGCCAGACGGTGCGCCGCCGGCGATCCTCGTCGATGAGGGCGCGGCCGGCGGGCGAGATCTCGATGACCGACTGCCGGCGGTCGCTCGGATGCGGGATCCGGATCGCGAGGCCGCGCTCCTCGAGGATGGCGATGACGCGTGTCATCGAGGGCGGCTGGACACGCTCGAGCTCGGCGAGCGCGGTCGGCGACAGCGGGCCGTGCTTCGCGATCACGGCGAGCGCCGAGAGCTGGGTGAGGGTAAGCGACTCGTCGCTCTTCTCCGCGCGCATTCGCCGAGCGAGGCGCATCACGGAGATCCTCAGTGCGCTGGCGAGCTGCTCGTCCGCGGCGTCCGACGTCGCTTCGCGGGCGGGGGCGGATTCGGTTGTCGGCATACCCTTAGCTTAGCAAAACATCTCGCGATCGACGCGGTAACGAGCCCGTCGAGGAGATTTCTAGGGCGCCACCGCGAGCACGTGGGCGACGACGGCGGCGACCGACCGCGCCGTCGGCACGTGGAGGAACTCGTTCGGACCGTGGGCGTTGCTCTCGGGACCGAGCACGCCCGTCGCGAGGAACTGCGTCCCGGGATAGCGCGCACCGAGCGAGGCCATGAACGGGATCGATCCCCCGAGACCCATAGATCGCGGGGGAGCGCCGAAGTAGGCCGTCGAGGCCTCCTCGAGCACGGCTTCCAGCCACCGCGCGGGAGCCGGAGCGTCCCAGCCGGCCGCGGGCTCCTCCCACTCGACGGTCACGCGGGCGCCCGCCGGCGGCTCCTCGACGAGGGCGGCTTCGACGGCGCGCCTGGCGACACCAGGGTCGCACGTCGGAGGCAGGCGGAGCGAGATCTTCGCCGTCGTGTACGGCCGCAGCACGTTGCCCCCCTCGCGCAGCGCCGGCACGCCGTCGATACCGGTCAGGGCGAGCGAGGGACCCCAGGTGCCCCGGGTCACCCGGTCGGCGGCGTCCGCGCCGGTCAGCTGCAGCCCGGGCACGGTCGGGAACGTCCCTGCCGCTGCGTCGCCGAATTCCTCGGCCACCTCCGCGATCTCCCGGGCGCGGTGCTCGGGAACCTCGACTCGGAGCTCGGGCAGCAGGATCTCCCCGGTCCCGGCATCCTCCAGGCGCCCGAGCAGCTGGCGCAGGAGGCGGAAGGACGAGGGCACGATCCCGCCGGCGGCGCCGCTGTGGACGCCCTCCTCGAGGACGTCGACCCGCACGGTGCAGACCAGGTTGCCGCGCAGCGACGTGGTCACCCAGAGGCGGTCGTAGGTGACGCAGCCCGAGTCGAGGCACACGACGAGGCTCGGCCTGCCGATGCGAGAGGCGAGGGCGTCGAGGTAGGCCTCGAGGTCCGGGCTGCCGCTCTCCTCGCTGGACTCGACGAGCAGGACGAGCCGGCCGTGCGCCGCGCGGATGCTCGCCAGCGCCTCGAACGCCGCGAAGGCGGCGAACGTCGCGTAGCCGTCGTCTGCGGTGCCGCGGCCGTACAGCCGATCCCCTTCGAGCACCGGCTCGAAGGGGTGGAGGCCCTCGCGCCAGGCGCCGAGCGGAGGCTGCTTGTCGAAGTGCCCGTAGATGAGCGTCGTCGAGTCCGCCCGCGCCGGGTCCGTGGCCGGGATTTCGGCGAGCAGCACCGGTGTGCGGCCCGGGAGTCGCACGACCTCCACGACGGCGCCGGGCACGGACCGGCTCTCGCACCAGGTGCGGAGCAACTCGGCGGCGTTCGCCAGGTGGCCGTGCGCCTCCCAATCGGGGTCGAAGGCTGGCGAGAGGCAGGCGATGCGCGTGTACTCGGCGAGCACGACGAGACCGGCGTCGAAGCTCGTCCGGACGGCCTCGGACAGGGCCGTCGTCGGGACACGTGGCAACCCCTCCAGCGTCGTTTCACCCTGAGATCCACCGACTTCGTTCATTTCGTAGTTGTAGCGCGGCGGAACCCCGCGCGTTTCGGAGAGAATGGGGCGTGGCCAACCGTCCCCTTGCAGCGATCGTCCTCGCAGCGGGCGAGGGCACCCGCATGCGCTCGCCGGTGCCCAAGCCGCTGCACCGCATCTGCGGCCGGCCGCTCGTGTTGCACGTGCTCGACGCGCTCGCCGAGCTGCATGTCGAACGGGTGGTGATCGTCGTCGGCTACCGATCGGCCGAGGTGACCAAGACCTTGCAGGCCGAGGCGCCTGCCGAGCTGAGGATGGAGTTCGTCGAGCAGGTCCGCCCCCTCGGCACGGGGGACGCGGCGGCGGTGGCGCTCACCGGATTCCCCGAGAGCTACGAGGGCTTCGAGGACGGCGACCTCGTGGTGCTGCCGGGCGACGCGCCCCTCGTACGACCGGCCACGCTCGCCGCGCTCGTGCGCGCGCATCGCTCCTCGGAGGCCGCCGCGACCCTGCTCACCGCCGTGGTCGACGACCCGCGGGGCTACGGCCGGGTCGTGCGCGCGAAGAGCGGAAACGTCGCGCGGATCGTCGAGGAGGCGGACGCCAGCGCCGAGGAACGGGAGATCGACGAGATCGCGACCTCCATCTACTGCTTCCGTCACAGCGTGCTCGCCCCGACGCTGCGCCGGCTCTCGCCCGACAACGCGCAGGGCGAGTACTACCTCACCGACGCCGTCGCCGTGCTGCATGCCGCCGGGTACCCGGTCGCCTCCATGGTGGCCGCGGATCCCATGGAAGCGGCGGGCGTCAACGACCGGGCGCAGCTCGCGGCGGCCGAGGCCGAGCTGCGCGGGCGGATCAACGAGCGCTGGATGCGTCGCGGCGTCACCATGACCGATCCCGAGCAGACCTACGTCGACGCCTCGGTGGAGCTCGCGACGGACGTCACCCTGCACCCGGGAGTCGTGCTCGAAGGCTCGACGAGGGTGGGGCGCGGCGCCGTCATCGGCCCCGCCTGCCACATCGTCGACTGCCAGATAGGCGAAGGGGCCCGTGTCGAGCAGACGGTCGCGCACCAGTCGGCGATCGGCGAGGAGGCGCTCGTCGGGCCGTTCGCGGTGCTCGAGCCCGGGGTCCGGTTGGCGCCGCGCGCGTCGACAGGTCCATTCTTCGTGGGTCGTGCGGGCGCCGATGACTGTTGACGGCCGCGCGCCAGATCACCGATCGGAGGCGCCGGCAGTGCACAGAGAAGGAGGGCACATGGAGCTTGGCCCGCGTAAGCGTCTTGAGCTGTTCTCGGGCCGGTCGCACCGTGAGCTGGCCGAGGAGATCGCCGCCTGTCTGGGCGTGAAGATCGGCGAGGCCAACCTGCGCGAGTTCGCCGACGGCGAGATCCACTGTCGCTTCGACGAGTCGATCCGCGGGGCTGACGTGTTCGTCATCCAGACGCACTGCGCCCCGGTCAACGACTCCCTCATGGAGCAGCTGATCATGATCGACACTGCCAAGCGCGCCTCGGCTAACCGGATCACCGCTGTCTGTCCCTACTACGGCTACTCGCGTCAGGACCGCAAGTCCGCCGGGCGCGAGCCGATCACCGCCAAGCTGGTCGCCGACCTGCTCACCGTGGCCGGAGCGGACCGCGTCGTCTCGGTGGACCTGCACTCGGGCCAGATTCAGGGCTTCTTCGACTTCCCGGTGGACCACCTCACCGCGTCGCCCGTCCTCGTGGACTACCTGATGGCGAATGACCCGGAGGACATCGTGGTCGTCGCGCCCGACGCCGGCAGGGTCAAGGTGGCCGAGCGATTCAGCCAGCTCCTCGGCGTCGACCTCGCCTTCGTGAACAAGCGCCGCCCCGCCGGGTCGGTCAACACCGTCGAGGCGCTCGGGGTCATCGGCGACGTCGCCGGTCGGCGGTGCGTCGTGATCGACGACATCATCGACACCGCCGGAACCATCTGCGCCGCGGCCGACCGGCTCATCGAACAGGGGGCGACGGAGGTCTGGGCGATGGCGACCCACGCCGTGCTGTCGGACCCAGCGCTCGACCGGCTGAAGAGCTCGCCGATCTCGAGGGTGGTCGTGACCAACACCTTGCCGCTCCCCGAGGAGCGACGCATCGACAAGATCGAGGTCCTCTCGGTCGCGCGCATTGTTGCGGACGCCATCGCCGCGGTGTTCGAGGACACGTCGGTGTCGAAGATCTTCGGCGGTCACAACCTCTCCTGACGAGCGAGCGGCCCCTCCCGGGCAGAGCCCGCGGCCGGCCGGGACCTCACGGCTGGTGAGGTAGCCGAGCTGGCCTAGACTGTTGGCTCCACGGCGGGTCGAGACGACTCGCCGTCCTGGTCCGCCGGCCCGGTTCACCTACCCCGGAGCGGCGAGCACACCCGAGTCGCCCCAAGGAGCGCTTCACCATGGCTGAGATCCCCCTCGTCGCAGACGTCCGTGAGGAGCGCGGCTCCCGGGCGAGCCGACGCCTTCTTCACTCGGGACGCATCCCCGGGGTGGTCTACGGACACGGCCTCGCCCCGGTCGCAGTGGCCATGGACGCGAGGTCGCTTCGCAGCGCCCTCTCGACCGACGCCGGTGTGAACGCCCTGCTGGACCTCGACATCGCCGGCGCGCACCATCTCGCGATCGCGCGTGAGCTCCAGCGCCACCCGGTGCGCCAGACCGTCTTGCACGTGGACTTCCAGGTCGTGCGCCGCGACGAGGTCGTCACGGCGGACGTCGCGGTCAACCTCGTCGGTGAGCCGCTCGGCGTCACGCGCGCCGGCGGGACGGTGGAGCACCTCGTCCTCTCGGTCCCGATCAAGGCCAAGCCGGCCGACATCCCGACCCAACTCGAGTACGACGTCTCGGAGCTCACCATCGGCGACACCGTGCACCTGCGGGACCTGGTGCTGCCCTCCGGCGTCACCGTCGAAGCCGACCTCGAGACCGCAGTCGTCGTCGCGCACCCGCCGAAGGGTCTCGTCGAGGAAGAGGCCGAGGCCGAGGCGGCACCCGGCGAAGCCGCCCCGGAAAGCTGAGAACGGCGCTCGCCCTGGCACGCGCTGTCGGCGAGGCGCGGACAGGGGCCGCTGCGGACCTGCTCGCCGTCGGCCTCGGCAATCCGGGAGTCGAGTACGAGCACACCCGCCACAACGTCGGGGCAGACGCGGTCTCGCTCCTCGCCTCGCGCCATGGGCTCGCGCTGCGACCCGAACGGCGGACGAACGCGGTCAGCGGGGAGAAGCTCGTCGACGGAAAGCGGCTCGCGCTCGCCGTGCCCCAGACCTACATGAACGAGTCCGGCCTCGCGGTGCAGGGCCTCGCACGCCGGTACTCGGTTGATCCCGAGCGGCTCGTGCTCTTGCACGACGAGCTCGACCTGCCCGCGGGGGTCGTCCGAGTGAAGCTCGGCGGCGGCACGGCCGGCCACAACGGGCTCAAGTCCGTGCACGCGCACCTGCACAGCCTCGGTTTCCTCCGGGTCCGGATCGGTATCGGGAAGCCGCCAGGGCGCATGTCCGGGGCCGACTTCGTCCTGCGGCGCCCGTCGCGGGCCGACGCCGAGCTCCTCGAGAAGGCGCTCGAGATCGCCGCCGACGCCGTCGAGTTGATCCTCGCCGAGGGCGTGGACGCCGCGATGAACGCCTACAACCGGCGATGAGCCTCGAAGCCCTCGCGGGCCTCCTGCGCAGCGATCCCGTCGTGGCGGACCTGCTTGCCGTGGACGACGCGGTGGTCGCCGTCCCCGAGCCGGCCCGCGCGTACGTCATCGCCGCGCTCGCTCGGCTCGGCTCGGCGCCGGTGGTGCTCGTGGCGACGCCGACCGCGGCCGAGGCCGATCATCTCGCCCACGATCTGGCTGCATTCGCGGGCGATATGGACGTCGAGCTGCTTCCGGCCTGGGAGACCCTCCCGTTCGAGCGGGTATCGCCGGCGGTCGAGACGATGGGCCGCCGCCTGCGCGTGCTGTGGCATCTCGGGAGCGGGCATCGCTCACGCGCCGGGGCTCGCGCCGGCAACGGCCCCGAGCGGCTCGAGCCGGGGGCCACCAAGGTCGTCGTCGCGTCCGTCAAGGCGCTCCTCCAGCGGCTCGGCACCACCATCGACGGCGCCGCCCCCCTCGTCGTGCGCGCGGGCGACCGCGTCGACGTCGAGGAGCTTGTCGAGCGGCTCGTGCGCGCCGGCTACCGCCGGGAGTACCAGGTCGAGCACCGTGGCGAGGTCGCGGTGCGAGGCGGGATCGTCGACGTCTTCCCGTCGACGGGCGAGACGGGGATCCGGATCGACTGCTTCGGCGACGAGGTCGACCGCCTTACCGAGTTCGACGTCTCGGACCAGCGGTCCGTCGCCGATCTCGACGTCGCGGAGATCTTCGGCTGCCGTGAGCTCGCCGAGAGCGACGCCGTGCGCGCGCGGGCCGCCGAGCTGGCGGCCGCGGGCTCCGGCGCCTTCGCAGCGGAGCAGTTCGCCCGGATCGCGGAGGGGGCGGTGTTCGACGGGATCGAGTCGTTCCTGCCGTGGCTCTCCGAGGGCGAGCTGCTCTTCACCGACCTTTTGGGCGCGGACGATCGCGTGGTGCTCGTCGACCCTCGGCGGATGCGTGACCGCGCCGCAGAGCTGCTCGACGAGGAGGCGGCCCTCGCCGACGCGCTCGCATCGACGTGGGGGCTCACCGAGGCCGGGTCCTCGACGGCAGTCCTTCCCCGTCTCCACCTGCCATTCGACCGGCTGCTCGCGAGCTCCCAGGCGCGCGTGGCTTCGCTGCCGGCGATTGCCGAGGGTCCGAGCATCCCGGCGGTGAGCGCCGTCGGATGGCCCACCGCGCTCGGCGATGCGGGTGCGCTCGCCCGGCGCGTCGGCCAGCTCGCTCGTGCCGGATGCACGGTGGCGGTCTGCTGTGAGGGCAGGGGCAGCGCCGAACGGCTGGCCGAGGTGCTCGCCGGCGAAGGGCTGACCCTGGACCGGCTGCTCGACGCGAGCGCCGCCGAGCGCGACGTCGCGCTGCGGCGCCCCGGCGTGCATGTGCTCGTGCAGCCGTTGGACCGTGGCTTCGTGCTCGAGGGCGCCAAGGTGGCCGTGCTCGCGGAAGGCGACGTGACGGGTCGCCGGCGCCCGCACCGGGCACCACGTGCACGCCAACGCGCCGTAGAGGGCTTCTTCGACGATCTCGCCACGGGGAGCTACGTCGTTCACCACGTGCACGGCGTCGCCCGGTTCGGGGGGATGGTGAGGCGCGCCATCGGCGGCGCCGAGCGCGACTACCTGCTGCTCGAGTACCGCGGTGGGGACAAGCTCTACGTGCCGTCGGACCAGATCGACGCGATCACTCCCTATACCGGTGGCGACCAGCCCTCGCTCAGCCGCCTGAACGGCGGCGAGTGGCAGCGCCAGCGATCGCGAGTCCGGCGTGCCGTGCAGGAGGTCGCGCAAGAGCTCGTCGTTCTCTACCAGCGACGCCTCGCGTCCCCCGGGCACGCGTTCGCGCCCGACACGCCCTGGCAGGCCGAGCTCGAGCAGTCGTTCCCGTACCAGGAGACCAACGACCAGCTGCGCGCCATCGCGGAGGTGAAGGCCGACATGGAGCGGCCCGTGCCGATGGACAGGATCGTCTGCGGCGACGTCGGGTTCGGCAAGACCGAGGTCGCTCTTCGCGCCGTGTTCAAGGCCGTCCAGGACAACAAGCAGGCCGCGGTGCTCGTCCCGACGACGCTGCTCGCGCAGCAGCACTTCCAGACCTTCTCCGAGCGCTACGCGCCCTACCCGGTGCGCGTCGAGGTCCTCTCGCGTTTTCTCACCCCGGCCGAGGCGAGGTCGGTGGTCGCGGGTCTCGCCGACGGCTCGATCGACGTCGTCGTCGGCACCCATCGCCTCCTCACCGACGACATCGAGTTCAAGGACCTCGGTCTGCTCGTCGTGGACGAGGAGCAGCGCTTCGGCGTCAGCCACAAGGAGGCGACGAAGAAGCTGGCGATCGGTGTGGACGTGCTGACCCTCACGGCGAGCCCGATCCCGCGCACCTTGGAGATGGGTCTCACGGGCATCCGTGACTTCTCGATCATCGACACTCCTCCCGCGGCTCGCCAGCCGATCCTCACCTACGTGGGCGAGTCCGACGAGCGAGCGATCAGCGAGGCGGTCCGGCGTGAGCTGCTGCGCGAGGGACAGGTCTTCTTCGTCCACAACCGGGTGCAGGACATCGAAAAGGTCGCCCATCACCTGCGCGAGATGGTCCCCGAGGCCCGCATCGCGATCGCGCACGGCCAGATGGACGAGGGCTCGCTCGAGCAGGTCGTGCTCGACTTCGCGGAGGGGAGCTACGACGTCCTCGTCTGCACGACGATCATCGAGTCGGGCATCGACATGCCGACCGTCAACACCCTCGTCGTCGACCGGGCCGACCTGCTCGGGCTCGGCCAGCTCCACCAGCTCCGGGGGAGGGTCGGCCGCGCCGGCCAGCGCGCCTACGCGTACCTGTTCCATCCGGCGGACCGCGTGCTCTCCGAGCAGGCCTACGAGCGCCTGCGCACCATCGGCGAGCACACCGAGCTCGGCTCGGGGTTCAAGATCGCCATGCGCGACCTCGAGATCCGCGGGGCCGGGAACCTGCTCGGCAACGACCAGTCCGGTCACATCGCCGCCGTCGGCTACGACCTCTACGTCCGCATGGTCGCCGAGGCCGTCGCCGAGCTGAAGGGCGAGGAAGTCCCCGTGCCGGCGGAGGTCAAGCTGGACCTCGCCGTCGACGCGCACCTCCCGCCGCAGTACGTCGAGCGCGAGGACCTGCGCCTGGAGGCCTACCGCAGGCTCGCCGGCGTCCGTGACGAGGTCGAGGTGGACGACATCGGGAGCGAGTGGCTCGACCGCTACGGGCCGCTGCCGAGGCCGGCCGAGGCGCTCTTGTCGATCGCCCGGCTCCGCGCCGAGTGCGTGCGGACCGGGGTGCGCGAGGTGACGGCAGTCGTGACTCGCCCCGGCGCGGGCGGCCCGGGCAGGCCGGGCGAGGTCGTCGCCCGCCTGAGCCCCCTGCGGCTGAAGGCGTCGGCCGGCGTGCGCCTGAAGCGTCTCGCCCCCCGGGCCGTGGTCAAGGAGGACGCCGAGCAGGTCGTCGTGCCGCTGAAGGCGGGAGAGGACGTGGCGAGCCGGCTCGCCGGGCTGCTGCGCGAGCTCGTCCCTTCCGATCAGCTCGCAGCGGTCGGTCCATGAGCGGGCTGGCCCGACGGCCGCCGCGCCCGTAGAGTCATTGGTCCGTGCGCAAGCTCCTCCTCCCTGTCGCGGCCCTCGTGGCCCTATCGGTGCTCCTCGGCGCGTGCAGCGCCCAGCTCACGCCGTCCGCGGCTCGTGCCGCCGGGTCGACGATCACCTCCTCCACGCTCACCGACGCGATGCGATCCATCGCCGACGACAAGGGCTACCGATGCGAGGTGCTGGCGAGCGCTACCGCCAACGGCGGTCAGCTCGCCATCGAAGGCAAGGGTGGCAGCGGCTACGCCGCGTCGTTCGCGGCCGACGTGCTCAGCGAGCTCGTCCAGTACGCGGTGGTGCACGCCGACGTCGTCCGCCTCGGGCTCGGAGAGGGCTCCTTTGCCCGACAGCTCGTCGCCACCCACCTCGACACCCAGTACGCCCCGAGCTCGACCTCCGGCTGCGCCACGACCGGCGCGCAGGTGCTCGCCGGCTTCTCGAGCTCCTACCGGAACCGGCTCATCGCCGCCCAGCTCGACGAGTTCACGCTGCTCGGGCACCTCGCAGGCATCCCGCTCACGAGCCAGGGCGTCAGCGCCTACGAGGCCACGCACAAGAGCGTCTCGACGCTCGACTGCACGAGCGTCATCCAGGTGGCATCGAAGGCCGCCGCTCTCGCGGCGAGCAAGCAGATCGCGGCGGGAGTGAGCTTCGCCTCGGTAGCCAAGTCGGAGTCCACGGACTCGAGCGCGACCTCGGGCGGCTCCCTCGGATGCATCCTGCCGAGCGACTTCGCGAGCCCGCTGAACGGCATCATCGCCGGCCTTACGGTCGGGCAGGTCTCCGCTCCGGTGCAGTTCGGCACGAGCTACCTCCTGCTCGTCGTAACGAGCCGCCCGCTCGCGTCGCTCTTGCAGATTGCCTACCAGCTCGTGCTCGCTCAGCAGACGACGTACTCCTCCCTGCTGCCCAAGCTGATCGCCGGGGCGCACGTCACGGTCGACCCCACCTACGGGTCGTGGAAGCACTCCTCGGCAGGATGGAGCGTGGCCCCCCCGACGGGACCGGCGAACGCGCTCGTGCCGGATCCCGTGGCGATCACTCCTGCGGCAGCGTCTGCGTCGCCCAGCTGACGTCGAGCGGCCCCCCTCAGCCATGAGTGGCTCCGAGCTCCCAGGCGTCGCGCGCACCGGGCGCTCCACTTCGACCTCGGGGCAGGTCCCCGTCGTCTCCCTCGACGACTCCTCGAGGGTCGCCTCTCCGCGGGTCGTCCCGACCGTCGTGGTCGTCGGCCTCGGCCCCGCCGGCCCGGAGCTCACGACGCTCGAGGCGCGTGAGGTGCTCTCGGACATGGGAGTGGTTCTCGTGCGCACGAGCCGACACCCCGCAGCAGCGCCCTTGATGGAGGACGGCGCGCGCCCGCTCGACGCGCACTACGAGCGTGCCGGGAGCTTCGAGGAGGCATATGCGGGCATGGTCGAGGAGGTCGTGGCCGCCGCGGTCGAGCACGGCCGCGTCGCGTATTGCGTTCCCGGCTCCCCCTTCGTCCTCGAGCGTTCCGTCGCTGCGCTGATCGCCGACGAGCGGGTGGCGGTGAAGGTCGTGCCCGGCATGTCGTTCCTCGACCTGGTGTGGTCACGCCTGCTGCTCGACCCGGTCGAGGTGCGGGTGCGCCTCGTCAACGCGGAGGAGTTCGCCGTGTCGGCCGCGGGCGACTCGGGGCCGCTCCTCATCACCCAGCTCTGGTCGCGTGCGATCTGTTCGGACGTGAAGCTCGCCGTCGAGGAGCCACCGAAGTCGCCGGTCGTGCTGTTGCACCACCTCGGGATGGCGGACGAGGTCGTGCAGGAGATTGCCTGGGAGGACCTCGACCGCGTCGTGGCGGTGGACCACCTGACCTGTGTCTATGTCCGCGAGCTCGGCGAGCCGGTCGGTGCCGAGCTCGTCCGGCTCGCCGAGCTCGTGCGCACCTTGCGCGAGCGCTGCCCCTGGGACAGGGTGCAGACGCACCACTCACTCGTTCGCCACCTCGTCGAGGAGACCTACGAGGCGATCGAGGCGATCGAGGAGCTCGGTGAGGAGCCGACGGCCGAGGCGGCGGCGCACCTCGAGGAGGAGCTCGGCGACGTCCTCTGCCAGGTGATGTTCCACTCGACGCTCGCCGCTGAGGAGGGGCTGTTCAATCTCGCCGACGTGGCGCGAGCCGTGCACGACAAGCTCGTGCGGCGCCACCCGCACGTCTTCGGCCCGCCCACCGCCTCCACGGAGCGCGTCGACACCGCCGCACGGGTGCTTGAGCAGTGGGAGCAGTCCAAGCAGGTGGAAAAGGGCAGGCAGAGCCTCATGGACGGGATCCCCGCCGGGCTGCCCGCGCTCGCGATGGCGACCAAGCTCGAGCGCAAGGCCGCAGCCGTCGACCTCGGGTGGCAGCGGACCGGCAGCTCGCTCGCGACGGTGCGCGATGCCCTAGAGGCTCTCGAGCAAGGCGAGACCGACGGACTCGGCGAGCTGCTGCTGGCGATCGCCCGGATGGCGGCCGATCGAGGCGCCGATCCGGAGGAGGCGCTTCGCCGGGCAGCTCGAGCGATGCGAGAGCGGTTCATGGCGACCGAGCGCGCCGCGGCCGAGGTGGGCGAGAACCTCGCGGAGCTCGACTCGCCCGTGCGCCTCGAGCGCTGGCGCTCGACCGACCCGAGCTAAGCGCGCTGGCGGCCCCGCTGCCGGCGGCTTTGCTAACGTTGACGCACTCCAGCCACATTGACCACACGTCGAACAGGAGTCACGAGACCAGTGAGCGAGATCGCGCTTGTGACGGCCCGCGAGGTGCTCGACTCGCGAGGCAACCCGACGGTCGAGGTGACGTGCGTGCTCGACACCGGTGCCTCCGGTCGGGCCATCGTCCCCTCGGGCGCGTCGACGGGGAGCTTCGAGGCGACCGAGCTGCGCGACGGTGGTGAGCGTTACGGCGGCAAGGGCGTGCTGAAGGCCGTCGGAAACGTGGTCGGCGAGATCGCGTCCGCCCTCGTCGGCGAGGACGCGCTCGACCAACGGACGATCGACCTCGCCTTGATCGACCTCGACGGCACGCCCAACAAGTCCCGTCTCGGCGCCAACGCGCTGCTCGGCACGTCCCTCGCCGTCGCCAAGGCCGCGGCGGACGAGCTCGGCACGAGCCTCTTTCGCTACGTGGGAGGCGTCGCCGCGCACGTACTGCCGACGCCGATGATGAACGTGTTGAACGGTGGTGTGCACGCCGACAACAACATCGACTTCCAGGAGTTCATGGTGGTGCCCGTCGGGGCGGCGTCGTTCTCCGAGGCGCTGCGCTGGGGGGTCGAGACCTACCACGCCTTGAAGGGCGTGCTGCACGACCGTGGGCTCGGGACGGCTGTCGGCGACGAGGGGGGCTTCGCACCGGACCTCGCCTCCAACGAGGACGCGCTCTTGGTGCTCGTGGAGGCCATCGAGGCCGCCGGCCGGGTGCCGGGCGACGAGATGGCGATCGCGCTCGATCCGGCCACCACGGAGCTGTTCCGCGACGGTGCCTACATGCTGCCGGGCGAAGGCAGGACGCTCGAGCCCGCCGCGATGGCCGCCTACTGGGCCGACATCTGCGATCGCTACCCCGTCATCTCGTTGGAGGACGGGATGGCCGAGGAGGACTGGGAGGGCTGGGCGACGCTGACCCAGGCAGTCGGTAACACGGTGCAGCTGGTCGGCGACGACCTTTTCGTGACCAACGTCGAACGGCTCGAGCGCGGGATAGCGGCCGGCGTCGCGAACGCGGTGCTCATCAAGCTCAACCAGATCGGCACCCTGACCGAGACGCTGACGACGGTCTCGCGCGCCACCTCGGCCTCGTATCACTGCGTCATGTCGCACCGCTCCGGCGAGACCGAGGACACGACGATCGCCGATCTCGCGGTCGCCACGAACTGCGGGCAAATCAAGACCGGCGCACCGGCTCGCTCCGACCGGGTCGCGAAGTACAACCAGCTGTTGCGGATAGAGGAGGAGCTCAGCGAGTCGGCCGAGTACCTCGGGGCCGGAGCCTTCGCCCGACCCGGCAGCGGAACGCGGTGACGACGCTGCATCGCGCCCGGTTCTCGCTGCTCGCAGCGGTGGGCCTGGCGTCGGCGCTGCTGGTGTTCGAGCTGCCCGTCTCGGAGCTTCTCCACCAGCGGAGCCAGCTCGCGACCGTCTCGAACCAGCTCGCAGGTGTGCAGGCGCGCAACGACGCGCTCGCTCGCGATATCGCGTCGCTCCACCACGCCTCGACGATCGGATCGATGGCGCACGCGCAGTACGGGTTGGTGCACGCCGGTCAGCAGGCCTACGCGCTGCTTCCCACCGGTGGTGCGGCGACCGGTGGGGTGGCTGCGGGTCTCGCGGACCGGGCGGTCCCGAGCGCCGACCTCGTCGTCCCCTCGGCCGACTCGCTCGGCTCATCGACGATCCGCCGGACGAGCGGAACGGTCGACGGAGCCGCGGTGACCGGTAGCGTCTGGAGCCGAGCGCTCGACCGCCTTTCCTTCTGGCGCTGGGCGTTCTGACGCCTCGCCCAGAGGCGGGCGTGGCCGCGGTGGTAGCGTGCCCGCGGACGGAGCGCACATGACCTCGTGGGACGGCACAGGACTTCCACCTGCAGTACAGGCCCGCGTCGATCGCGCCCGGGATTCCGGCGTCCGCTCCAGCCTGCTCTCGGTCCCCGGGCACGTTGGCATCGAGAGCTGCGGTTTCACGCCGGTCGGCGAGGTGATGGGCTGCATCGTCGAGTACATCGGCTTCCAGGGCTACGGCGGGTGCGGGTGGTACGGAGGCGGCTACGGAGCGAGCCCGTGGGGCGGGGGCAGCTACGCCTCGCCCCCCGTCGTCACGAGCGGGTCCGGCTCCGGCTGGGCAGGCTTCGCCCCTTACGTGAACGCCCTCTACCACGGATGGGACACAGCGCTCGACAGACTGCTGAGCGAGGCCCGCGAGCTCGGCGCCGACGGGGTGGTCGGCATCGCGCTCACCGAGCAGCACCTCGGAGCCGGCAATCGGGAGTTCATGGCGCTCGGGACAGCGGTCCGCTCGACGGGGCGCACGCATGTCGCCCAGCCGTTCACGACGAGCCTCGCTGGCCAGGACGTGGCGAAGCTCTTCCACTCCGGCTGGATGCCGGCGGCGCTCGTCGTCGGCATCTCTGTGGCGATCCGCCACGACGACTACCGCACGCGCGCGAGCCAAGGCGCTTGGGCGCCCAATATGGAGGTCGACGGGTTCACCGAGCTCGTCACCGCCGTGCGCGCTGACGCCCGGCACCAGCTCGAGCGCCGGACGGCGCATGTCGGCGCGGAGGGAGCGATCCTCGACTCGCCGGTCCGCCTCGCCGTTCACGAGCTCGAAGCCGGTGAGAACCATCGCGACCACGTGGCCGAGTCGAGCGTCCTCGCAAGCGCCATAGTCAGGTTCCAGCGCAGGGAGACCCTTCCGCCGGTCCCAGGCATGGTGGTCATGCTCGGCGGCGAACGCACCACGACACGACGGAGGACAGCAAGATGACGGAACAGGATCAGGCAGTGCTCGGGATTCCCGAGGACGCGATGCGCCGTCTGGCCGAGATGCGGCCCGGATCGCCGGGAGCGCTGTTCACCTCCGACCTCACCGTGAACGAGTTCCTCCTCGTGCGCGAAGCGGGCTTCCGCCCGCTCGGGCTCGTGCTCGGCTCGAGCATCTACCACGTCGGGCTCCAGGTCGGCCGCTGGAGCCAGAACATGGAGCTCGACAAGCTCTCCCAGGCCATGTACCACGCGCGTGACCTCGCGATGACGAGGATGGAAGCCGAGGCCGACGCCCTCGGCGCGGACGGGATCGTCGGCGTGCGGCTCGAGATCGAGTTCAAGGAGTTCGGAAACGACCTCGCCGAGTTCGTCGCAGTCGGCACGGCGGTGAAGGCCGACGAGCCGGGGACGTGGCGCAACGACGCGGGCAAGCCGTTCACCTCGGACCTGTCGGGCCAGGACTTCTGGACCCTCGTGCAGGCGGGCTATGCGCCGCTCGGCATGGTCATGGGCAGCTGCGTCTACCACATCGCCCACCAGCGGGGCTTCGCTGCGCTGTCCAACGTCGGGCGCAATGTCGAGATCCCGCAGTTCACCGAGGCCCTCTACGACGCTCGTGAGCTCGCGATGAGCCGCATGCAGGCCGAGGCGGAGGAGCTGCACGCCGAGGGGATCGTCGGCGTGCAGCTCCTGTCGCTCGCGCATCGATGGGGTGGTCACACGACCGAGTTCTTCGCGATCGGCACGGCGGTGCGGCCACTGCGGGCCGACCACACGATCGCAACGCCCCAGCTCGTCCTACCGCTCACCGACTGACCCGTGCAGGACGAGTCGAACCAGTCGTCGTCTCCCCCCGAGCCGGGCGAGCCACCGGTCACCGCCGACAGGACGCCGGCGGTCGCCGGTTCGTCCGCACTGGCTCCGAAGGCGATCGACCCGAGCACCCCCGAATCGGTCGACCTGCTCGCCGCCGCGCTGCGGGCGAACGTGGCCGACCTCGCGACCTACGAGCGGGTTCTCGTGACCGCCCTCGCCGCGGCGTTCCCCGAGGGCATGATCGAGGTCGACCGGGAGCGCTCCATGGGCGACAAGCTCGCTGGACGCCCCGGCAAGGTCCGGGCGCTGCGCCTGCACCTCGGCGAGACCACGCTCGAGCTCGTCGCCGGGCGTGGCACGCCTGTCGGCTTCGTGGCACGCGGGGTCCGTGGCGTGACTATCAGCCGCAAGGAGCTGCCGCTTCCTGAGTGGACGTTCCAGCTCGCCGCGGCGCTCCAGCGCCACGCCGCCGAGAGTGCCGAAGCGAGCGCGGCGCTCGGCAAGCTCCTCGGCGCCTGAGCGCTCGGCGAAGAGCTGCCGGCGAGAGCTGCCGGCGAGAGGTGCCGGCGAAGAGTCGCCGCCGTAGTCCCCCTGGACCCGTCCGGGGCCGGCTAAATGGCTAATGGAGTCCGAGAACGGCGGCGCACTCGGGCCACGACGACCAGCCGCTGCCCTGGTAGAGGCGGTAGGCAGCGGCATCTTGCGCCGCCGGCGCAGCTGAGCTCGGAAGTCCCGACCCGCCGAGTCCCTCCCAGGTCGCCTCGCTGAACTGGTAGGCGCCGTAGTAGCCGTTGCCGCTGTCGAGGCTGTAGTCACCGCTCGACTCGCAGTTGCGGATCCCGGCGAAGTCCTGCGCGAGTGTGCCTGGCGGGGAGGTACTCGCGCTCGTGGTCGGCACGCCCGTCGGCGCGGGGGGACCGGCCGCAGTAGAGGGCGCGGACGTCGTTCCGCTCGCCGTCGTTGTCG
>JAODBO010000122.1 GCA_025464005.1 Acidimicrobiaceae bacterium
GCAACAGGGACGGGACGAGCCTGCGAGGCGTGTCTCGCCGGGTGTCCACCTCCCGGGCTCGTTCTCCCGGTGCCGAGGAGCAACACGGCGAGTACCGAGCCGACGAGCACAGCGAGCACTGCTGCCGCAATGAAGCGCGAGAGGCGCAGTCGAGCAGTGCGCGCGACTCGTCGGCCGCGACCCATGCCGGCCGGTGGGATCGCTGGGATGTTTCTGGGCTCGTCGTCACCTAGCTCGTCTCCGAATACGAGCCGATCCCTACCGAGAGCGGGCGTCGGGTGGCTTTCCAGACCCTCGTTGGCGGGCGGCGCACCTGGACGCAGCTGGCCCGGTGAACGTCGAGCCGTCTCGGCCAACGCTTCCATTGTCTTGTGGTAGTGCTCGATGGAATGGCGATCGCCGAGTGCGTGCCAGGCGACCACTGCGGACGTGCCGACGATCCCAGCAAGCAGAAGGTAGATGGCGATCACGGCGCCTCCGGTGCCGATCTTGGCCGAGCGCGCTTCTATTGAATCCCATGGGTTCGTCGCACGCTGGTCGCCACGCCTTGCTCCGGATCTCGCGGGATCCGACCCGCCCCGTGGCAAGCTGCATCGACTGTCCCGCAGGCGGAGTCAGCCGTCGAGCTGGCGGACCGTCGTGATGGTGGCGAGCGGCCCTCGAGAGATCCCACCGAGCAGGTACGCGATCTGGCCGATGGTCGCGACAGCGGCGTCTGTGATCGGCTCGGGGAGCCTGCCGACGGCCGATACTGCGCCGGTCACGGGGCTGAAGGAGACCATCTCGCTGCTGGTCCCCGACGGTGTCGAGCCGCCGAAGACGTACAAGCGTCCGCCCATCTCGCTCCCCATCGCATGCGCGAGCGGCGACGGGAGGTGGCCGACGATCGTGGCGCCTCCGGTGAGCAGGCTCACCTTCTGGATGTCGTCCGTGAAGTCGCCGTTGTACTCGCCGCCGGCGAGCAGCCCGCCGAAGACGTAGACCGCTGTGCCGAGCGAGGCGACCGCGGGGTAGCGGACCGGCTGGGGCAGGTGGGCGACGACATGGAAGGTCGTACCGTTCGACGTCGTCCAGACGTCGGACTGCGGACCGTTGCCGTCGAAGCCTCCGAGCAGCACCGTCACCCGGCCGACGGTGACAGCGGTGGTATCGGCGCGCACCCCGGGCAGGTGACCGACGACGGTTGCACTTCGGCTCGCCGGGCTGAACGCCTGGACCGTATCGTGCACGTTCGCAGACGCGCCGCCGAAGACGAGGATCCGCCCCTCGACGAGGGCCGCGGCGGCTCCGTGGGTCGCAAGCGCCAACGAGCCGGCGAGCGCCGTCCTGCCGGTGCGCGGGTCGAGGCTGTAGACGACGGTGTTCGAACCGCCGGAGCTGTCGTGCCCGCCGAGGACGAAGATCCTGCCGGCGCTGGCGACCGCAACCGTGCGATAGACGGGAGCCGCCAACCGCCACGTCGTGAGCGTCGCCCGGAGGGTCGCTGCCGGAGTGCCGCTCGCCGCTGACCCGCTGAGGAGGGCGGCGATCGCCGCCAGGGCTGCCGCGCCTCGTACAGGTCCCATCGCCATGCTCCTACGTGGCTACGTAGCTCACCGCGCCATGCTTGCCTCGACCGCGAGAATCAGCTCCTGATGCGATCGGATCGTCCCTGGTCGGAGGCGGCGGATGGCGTCGACCACCGCGCTCGGGACTCTGATGGCCTGTGCGTGGGCGAGCAGCTCGTACTTGTCGGTCGGAAAATCGACGGTGTCGAGGAGTCGTGGCTCTGGTGCCCACCTCGGTGAACGCGACATCAGCTACACCTTACCGACTGAGACCTCCGTCTCCCAGGCGGCTCTCGGCGCCCGACGATCGTCCCAGCTGAGACCAGCGGCCCGTCAGACCGACGGCCGCTCAGCCGCTGTCAGGCGCGCCGAGTAGATCGAGTACCCGTCGACGTGGCGAGCCACGGCCGTCGCGGAGACGGTTGCCGCGATCATCGGCACCGCGAGCTGGAATCCGCTATGTGTCAGCTCGAGGATCAGCACGAGCGCCGCGAGGGGGGCCTGCATCGAGGCCGCGATCATCGCGACGGCGCCGACCATCGCGAACGCGCCCACGGGTGATCCGGGCCACGCAAGCGTCCAGGCCAGTCCAAGCAGTGCGCCCAGCGCGGCACCGGTGCTCATCGTTGGCGTGAACAGGCCCCCCGACCCGCCGGCGCCGAGACAGAGCGAGGTGACGAGCGGCTTCAGCACGGCCAGCGCGAAGAGCAGTGCGAGCCCACCCTGGCCGAGGAGGGCCGATTGCGCCATGTTCTTGCCGTTGCCGAACAGCTGCGGGTAGGCGATCCCGATGCACCCGAGCGCTGTGAACGCGACCGGCAGCGCAATAAGGATGCGGCCTCCCTCGACCTGGTGATGGGACATCCAGCCGATGAGCCGTATGTAGCCCGACGAGACGACGCCGATCACCGGGCCGGCGAGCAGCGCCCAGACGAGGAGCGAGACCGAGAAGTGGTAGACGGGGATGTCGAGGTAGGTGGCGTGATCCGGCAGGTAGAGCCAGGCGGTTGCGGTCGCGATCCACGAGCAGGCGAGCGCAGGCAGGATGACCGGCATGGCGAGGCTTCCGCAGAGGATCTCGGCGGCGAACAACGCCCCACCGAGCGGCACGTTGTAGACAGCGGCGAGTCCCGCTCCCCCGCCGCAGGCCACTAGGAGCCGCCGTTGGGCTGGAGCGAGGCGAGCCCAGGACCCGAGCATGCTGCCCGAGACCCCACCCATGAGCTTCGGCGCCGCCTCGCGACCGAGCGAGGCGCCCATCCCGATCACGACCTCGGAGATCACCGAGGTGAGCAGACCTCGGCGCAGCGACAGCTGAGCATCGCCGCTCCAGACGGCATCGTCGATATCGGCCCTGTCGTTGCCCAGGTAGCGGCGTACGAGGTACCAGCCGACGCCACCGGACATGCCGGCGACGAGCAGCGAGAGCACCCGGCGAAGATCCGACGTGCGTATGACGGCCGCCAGCAGGCTCCCCGAGTGGTAGCCGAACGCGAGGTGCTGCACGCTGTAGAGGATCACCATCAGGAGGTCGCCGAACAATCCGGTCGCGACGCCCGTGAGCACGAGGACGAACCAGAACCTCGGCGTGAGCGCGGCGTCCCCGTCGCCCGTGACGTTCGGCTGCTCGGTCGCGCCGCGGCCCGACGGCAGGCGCCGCCTGATGAGGGGCCGCGGGATACGGACGCGCTCGCTCGAAGCGATCACCTCGACCCTGCGCCCGCTTCCGTTCGTCGCCATCCGTCCATCTTGGTACCAATGTTGGTACTATGCAACCCAGTCACGAAAAGGCCGGAAGCCCTACGATCGAGGACCATGGCGAGCACATCCCCGCAGGCAGTCGCTCCGCTGGAACGCGACAGCCCTGTGCCGCTGTGGGCGCAGCTTCGAGACGACCTGCGCCGTCGCGCCGATGCAGGCGAGTTCGCCGGCGCGTTCCCGAGCGAGGTGGCCCTCGTCGAGCAGTATGCCGTCAGCCGCAACACCGTGCGCGACGCGCTGCGCCGCCTGCGGGCCGACGGTGTCGTCGTCGCCGGACGAGGCCGGCGACCCCGCCTCGGCGTCGAGGTGGAGATCGCGCAGCCGCTCGGCGCCCTCTACAGCCTCTACCAGTCGGTCGAGGCCGCTGGCCTCGAGCCGCGGAGCATCGTGCGGGTGCTCGAGATGCGCGTCGACATCGAGGCGGCAGGGCACCTGGAGCTGGCGGAGTCGACGCCGCTCGTGTGCCTCGAGCGCCTGCGCCTCGCCGGTGGCGAGCCGCTCGCGATCGACCGGGCGTGGTTCCCCGCGGCGATTGCCGAGCCACTCCTTGCCGTCGACTTCACCCACATCGGGTTTTACGACGAGCTTGCGAGCCGGACCGGAATCCGGCTCACCGGCGGTCGCGAGCATCTGCGGGCGGTGGTGCCGAGCCGATCGGAGCGGGCGCTTCTCGGCCTTGGTCCCGGGACGGCAGCGTTCGCCATCGAGCGGCTCGGCTTCGTACGCGACCGGCCCGTCGAATGGCGCCAGACGCTCGTGCGGGGCGACCGGTTTAGCGTCGTCGCCGAGTTCTCGGCCGGTGCCGGCTACCGCCTCGACGTCAGCCCGCAGCCCTCGACGTGAGCTCCCGAGGGGCCGATCTGCGATCATGACCACGTGATCCGCGCCAACGCGATCGTGATCTGCGGATGACGACCGATCCTGTCGAGCGGCTCTCATCGGGCCTCGCTGCGACCGGGCAGGTGATCGCCGACGTTCCGGAGGATCTCTGGGCTGCGCCGACACCGTGCCCGGAATGGGACGTGCGCGCCGTGGTCAGCCACGTCGTCGCCGGCAACAACATGTTCGCGAGCATCCTCCACGGGCAGTCGCCGAGCGCGCCCCGAGATGATCGGGAGCCAAACGGCGATCTGCTCGGCGCCTACAAGGACTCCGCTGACTCGCTGCTCATCGCGTTCCGGCGGCCCGGCGTACTCGAGCACGTCTTCGCAGTTCCGATCGGCTCGGTGCCGGGCCTCGTCGCGCTGCACCTACGAACGATCGAGGTGCTCGTGCACGGCTGGGACCTCGCTCGGGCGACGGGACGGCCCGCCAGATTCCCCGAAGCTATCGCCGAGGAGGAGCTGATCTTCAGCCAGACCAAGCTCGCCGATATCCCGCCCGACCGCCGTCCTTTCGCGCCGTCCCAGCCGGTGGCCGACGACGCACCGGCGATCGACCGTCTCGCCGCGTGCCTCGGCCGAGACGTCACGACACAGACATACCGAGACCGCAGCCGGCCCTGAGCATCGGACCTACCGGCTAACCGGCGACCGTCGCGATCTGCGTACGCAGTGCGAATCTCGATCGTCTCAGCGCTCCGAGCGCTCGCCCCATGACGTAGCAGAAGGCGCTGAACGCGCTCACGAAGAACCCGACCGGCCAGTTGGTGATATAGGAGCTCGCGATGGCGATCCAGACCGTGGACAGCGCGAGAGCGACCGAGAGGGCGATCGCGACGAGCGGCCGATCGGTCACGGACCGGGCGGCAGCCGGCGGCCCGATCATGAGGCTGAAGATCAGCAGCGCCCCGACCACAGGCACCGTCATCGCAGTGGCGAGCGCGATGACGAGTAGGAAGCACGACTCCATCCGGTGTCCACGTACGCCCTTCGCCTCGGCGATCTCGGGCACGACGGAAGACAGCATGAGCGGGCGATAGAGCGCCGCTATGGAGCCGATACAGACGAGCCCGAGGAGCGCGACCGGAAGGATCTCGGTGCTGCTCACCCCGAGAACTTCGCCGAAGAGGAGCGAGAAGATCTCCGGCTCGTACTGCGTGCTCCGGCTCAGGAAGAGCGCGCCGAGCGCGAGCATCATCACGAGCGCGAGCGCCGTGACGACGTCGTGCCGTCCTCGGCGCCCGAGAGAGCCGATGCCAAGCGCGGCGAGGACCGAGAAGACCGCAAGGCCGAGCAGGGTATTGAGGCCCACGAGGTTCGCACCCGCGGCCCCCGCGAACGCGCCGTTGGGGATGGCGTGTGCCGGGAACGCCGAGCCGCGCAGCACCACGAAGAACCCGACCACACCCGCGACCACGGCGACAATGGTCGCGATTGTCCAGGCGTTGATCATGAAGCCGGTGAACACGTGCGCTCCTTCGGGCCGGATCCGGCGAGCACTGTCGGGGAGCGATTCATCTCTCCACGACCGGCACGTTGAGGTCTGAGGGCATGCGGCGCCCGGTGACTGCGCGCACGACGGGCAGACCCGAGGCGAGGTAGGCAAGGAACACGAGCCCGACGATGAAGAAGCTGACGGGCCAGCCGTTGCCACTCGATCCCCAGTAGTAGCTGTCGTAGGCCAGCAGCACGCCGATCCAGGTGGCACCGACGCCGATCGATGCCGCGACCGCGAGCGTCCAGCCCATCCTCTTCGTAAGGCGCAACGCAGCGGCGGCCGGACCGATCAGCAGGGCCGTCGACAAGATGGTCCCGATGGCAAGCGAGGACAGCCCGACCGAAAGTGCGAGGACCAGCATGTAGAGCGTGCCGACGAGCCGGACCGAGATGCCTCGAGCGCGCGCGATGTCGGTGTTGATCGAGCTCAGCAGCAGCGGCCGGTAGATGAACCCGAGCAGCACGAGCGCCAAGGACCCGAAACCCTCGACGTAGTGAACGGTCGAGCCGTCGATCACGAAGATCGATCCGAAGAGGATCTGCTGGGTCGCGCCGGTGGTCGCTCCCGAGGTCGTGTCGAGATAGAGGAAGAGCGCGGCGACACCGGTCGCCGCGCCGAGCACGATCCCGGTCGCGAGGTCCCGCCCTCGCGCGCGGCGGACACCGATCATCTCCATAGCGCCCGCTCCGAGCACCCCACCGAGGACGAAGCCTGAGAGCGGGCTCATCCCGACGAGCAGTGCCCCCGAACCTCCTGCCGTAGCGACATCGGTGAGGGCATGACCGCCGAAGGACTGCCCCCGGATCACCGTGAACACCCCGACGAGCGCGGAGACGATCGCCACCATCGCACCGACGCCGAGCGCTACGCGGACGGGCTCACTCGAGAAGAAGCCCGGCTCGAAGACCGCTGTGTACAGCTGGTGCATGGCCGCTCAGCCGACGACGAGTGCCGGGCTCGCGGAGAGCGTCTCCTCGTCCCCGCTCCCAGGCCCGGAGACCACGAGGATCCGACCGTGGACGCGAAGCACGTCGACGTGGTGACCGTAGAGCTTGCTCAGCACCTCGGGACGCACGACCTCGTCAGTCGTCCCGCTCGCGACGCGGCCCGCAGCGAGATAGACAATGCGGTTCATCACCGGGAGCAACGGGTTGATCTCGTGCGCCGACAGCAGCACGGTGACGGCCTGCTCCTTGGCGATCCGCTCGAGCAGCTCGATGATCTCCTGTCCGCTGCGGATGTCGAGGTTCGCCAACGGCTCGTCCAGGAGGAGGAGCCTCGGGCGGCTGATCAACGCGTGTGCGATCAGCACGCGTTGCTGCTCCCCGCCGGACAGCTCCCCGACTCGTGCGTCGGCGTAGTGTTGCGCGCCGACGGCATGCAGCATCTCCTCGATCGCCCCGGCCCGCTTGGCAGAGCGCCTGGGCATTCCGAAGCGGTCCCCGTCGATGCCGAGGCCGACAAGGTCACGGGCACGCAGCGGCACGTCGGGATCGAGCAGGGCCTTCTGGGGAACGTAACCAATCGAGCGGTTCCCTCTAGAGCGAGCCTCGTCGCCGAGGAGCACTCTTCCCGACGTCGGCCGCTGCAGACCGAGGATTACTCGCAGAAGGGTTGTCTTTCCGGCACCGTTGGATCCGATGAGGCCGACGAACTCTCCGGTGCCGAGCTCGAATGAGACGGAATCGAGGATCCGTCGACCGGACAGCCAGACGTCGACGGCTTCCAGCGCGAGCACAACGCTCTGCTCGGGGGGGGCGGGGCGTTCGGCCGTCATAACTTCTCGGTCGACATCTTGTCGGTGATCGCCTTCTCGATGGCGTGGAGCTCGGCGAGCATCCACGTCTGATAGTCGTACCCGGGCGTCGGCATCGTCTCATAGACGCCGACCACGGGAACTCCCGCCTTCTCGGCCGCCTGCCGGATCGAGATCGTCAGCGAGTCGACCACCTGTTGGTTGTAGACGAAGACCTTGACCTTGTGCTTCGTGAAGAACGAGTCCTCGAGCGAGATGTCCTGGGGCGATGGATCCACACCATTCATGATGTCGGCCTGGAAGCCGAACGGCGTGAGGTTGTCCGCGCCCGCGGCCTGCAGCAAATAGTCGGCTACCGGCTCGGTCGTGGCGACGGCGACACCGGAGTACTTCGACCTGAACGCGGCGATCGCGCTCGTCAACGGGATCAGGGAGGTGTCGAAGGTCTTCAAGTTCGCCGTGAAGTACGCGGCGTGCGAGGGGTCGATCGCGCCGAGATGGGCGGCGATCGCCTTGGCGACGGTCGGCATCGTCGTCGGCTTGTACCAAAGGTGCGGGTTGGGGGTGTTGTCAGGCAGACCGAGCAGCGTCTGCACGGTGATCACCTTGCGCTTGGCGCTCGGCGACGCCGACTCGATCTTGTTCATGAACTTGTCGTAGCCGACGCCGTTCTGGACGATCAGCTGAGCGGCGCTGACTTCCCGGGCAACGCTCGGGCTCGACTCGTAGGTGTGCGGGTCGGTGTTCGGATTGTCGAGGACGGACGAGACGTGGACATAGCGCCCGCCGATCTGCCCGATGACGTTCGCGTACTCGTTCTCCGCGCCGATGGCGGAGATCGTGTGCGACCTAGCGTGAGGCACGGCAATCGCGGACTCGACTGAGGCAGATGCCCAGGCCGTGCCCCCGACAGCCGCGATCACGCTCGCTGCGCCGGCCACGACCGCGATCCCAAGCCTTGCGCCTCGACGGACCGTCGTCGGTGGCTGCAGGTCCCCTGCGTTGAGCGTATCGGTCATGGGCAAAACTTAGACTGAGACTGAGTCCCATTGCAAGTTCTTCCCTCTCGGGCGCACTCCACTGATTGCATAAACAGATCTGCATGTGTTTATATGTGGAGAGTGTCCGCAACGAAGGCCTACGAGCCGGCCGGAGAGCTCCTGAAGGTGTTGTCGGCGCCGGCCCGCTTGGCGATCGTCGTCGAGCTCGCTGAGTGCCCGCGTTTCGTCCACGAGCTCGTCGAGCGTCTCGAGATGAGCCAACCGCTCGTCTCCCAGCACCTGCGCATCCTTCGAGACGCACGGCTCGTCGACGTCGAGCGGCGCGGTCGAGAGGCCGTCTACGCACTGGTCGACCAGCACGTGGCCCACATCGTCGCTGACGCCGTTCGTCACACCGAGGAAGAACCATGACAGAGGAGGAGCGATGACGGAATCCGAGCACACCGAGCACGGCGACGGCCACGCCCATACACACGGTCCGGCCTGCGGCCATGCCAGCGTCGAACACGAGGGCCACCGCGACTACATCCACGAGGGCCATGCCCATTTCTCGCACGGCGACCACTACGACGAGCACGCCCTCGAGCACGTCACCCACTCGGGCCACGACCACGCCCACGCCGATGGTTGCGGTCACGAGGCAGTCCAGCACGGCGACCACGTCGACTTCGTCCACGAGGGTCACCGACACGCCGAGCACGGCGACCACTACGACGAGCACTAGGACCGACGGGACGGGCATGGCCAACACAGAAGCTCACGGGTTGCTCGACGACTTGCACGACCTCGTCGAGACGCGGCTGCGTCGGGTCGACCAGCGCTACACGGCCGGTAGGCGAGCGATCATCGACTTGATCGTCACCGCGGGCAATCCCGTGAGCATCGCCGACATCGCGACGAGGCTGCCCGATCTGCCGCGCAGCTCGGCATATCGCAACCTGGTGGACCTGGAGTCCGCCGGGCTCGTGCGTCGGATCGTCGGCCATGACGAGTTCGCCCGCTTTGAGCTCGCGGAGGACTTGACCGAGCACCACCATCATCTGCTCTGCGTCGCCTGCGGGAAGGTCATCGACATCACCCTCGCCGCCGGCCTGGAGCGCAACGTCAGCGAGGCGATCGAGGAGATCGCCAGTGTCGAGGGCTTTCGGCCGCACGGGCATCGTCTCGACGTCCTCGGCGTCTGTGGCGCCTGCGCATGAGCCCGAGATGCTCCCCGCCGAGGCGCGCACCGGCGGCTCACTTCGCCGAAGTATTCGGTCCCGACAATGGAAGAGGAGCACGCGCCCTATGACGACTACCCATGCGGTCCACGACCGACACGCCCACGCTCACGGCGAAGGGTGCGGCCACCTCGCGATCGCGCACGGTGAGCACATGGACTACCTACACGACGGACACAGCCACCACGCCCACGGCGAGCATTGGGACGAGTGCCCAAGCGAGACCCAGCACGACGCACTTGAAGGGAATATCTTCCTCCAGTGCACGGATCTCGGGGTCGAGTCCGTGCGCCACGACGACTATTGACCTCGACTGGCCGACCCGTCGCTCAAGAGCCCGGGCGCTGGCGCCCGGCTGGCGCGGGACGACGAGCGAGCAGATCGTGCAGGACGAGGACGAACGACTTCTCCGCGGCGACCGCTGATCGTCCGAGGTCCGTCCTGAGGTAGTCCCACGACTCCCAGGTCGTCGCGGTGTCAAGCGCGTCGAGGAGCACTCGCCCCGCGGCCGCGTGCTGGGAGATCTCGGGCTTGAACGAACGGGCGATGTGCTCACGGCGCAAGAGACGGAAGGCCCGCAGACCCGACTCGGTGGCCGGGGAGATGTGCTCGTCGAGGATCGTCGCCCGGCGTATGGGCGTCACGCCGTCGAGGACCTTGCGAAGCTGGCGCGCGAGCGCACGGATCCGCGTGTCGAGGTCCGACGCGGCGTCGATCGGTTGCAAGGCGTGCGACTGGCGCTCGAGCTGCAGCTCGAGCGCCTGCCGGCGGAGCTCCTCGACGTCCTCGAAGTGGTGGTAGACGGTGCGGAGCGCCACACCGGCGCGCTCGGCGACGGCGAACGCCGTTGGGCGGAGGTTGCCTTCCTCGACGAGCACGAGGAATGCCTCGAGCACCTGGAGGCGAGTGCGCACACCGCGAGCGCGGCGCCCGTCGATCTTCGCGGTGTCGTCTGTTCCCATTCGAATCGTGTTCACGGATTCAGGGTATCGCTCGTCCCAGCGTAAGGCTCCACGGCAGCACGGTCCGTTTGGCGCGACGACATGCCAATAGGACACCGCTTCGTGGATGCTCGGACGCACATGGCCATCTACGACAGAGACTCGAGATCGCTCGCTCAGTTCCCGTCGACGGGCGTGACGACCGGGGCAAAGTGGCCCATGTCGGCTCCGATTTTCTTGCCGATATTGGACACGTGTAGGTGGATCTCTTCGAGGAGGTCCGTGTTCTTCTTCATCGAAGCGATCAGCTGAGTATTCTCCGCGATCAGCGTCTTGATGTCGTCGGTATTGTTTGCAGTATGGACGGCGACCTCCGACGAGATCGCGTCGGCTCGCTTTGCGGCTATCAAGAGGGCTGCCGCTTGGACGCCGGCGAGCATCGAGAGAAAGAGATTCAGCAGGATGTACGGGTACGGATCGAATGCCCTGTGGTGCAGCACGTGCTCGAAGAGGAGCGTGTTTATGACGGCCCAGGCAATCATGATGGCGAAGAACGAGAACACGAAGGGCCACGAGCCCATCATATTGCGCATCCGATCGGCAGCTCGCTCCCCGAGTGAGAGCTGATCGCCGGTACGCACACCCGGGTGTTTATGCCAATGGGTCTGCCAGGCGCGCGTCGTCATTTCGACCATCATCGCGCACTATTGCTTGCGGCACGTCGATCCTAAAATGGACGCGAGCCGGGCGCCGCCGCCGAGTCCTAGGCAGTGCCGTCGAAGGCGATGTAGGTACCCGTCACGACGGCGCTCGGCGAGCTGCCGGTGGCGGGATTCAAAAGGACCGCTGGAGCCGCGCAGAATGCGGCCAGCGACACGCTTGCGTGAATATGCGCGTTGCCGGTCGCCGAGAAGGGCACCGGGGCAGTCGTCGCCGCAAGCGCGCCATTGCAGTACAGCGACGCCGCGAGGTCGGGCACCGGGTTGGCTCCCGTTGTCGCGAGCACCAGGCCGGCAACTTCAACCTCCAGCTCCCCTCCCCGCCCGAGCCGGACATGCCCGGCGTCGAGGACCCAAGGCGCGCCGCCTGGCTTGACCGCGAAGATGGCCGGATCACTCGGAACGCTCGGCGCCAACGACGAACGCAAGACGACGGAGTTCCCTCGCTCACCGTCGTGACCGGCCTTCGCCTGGTGATTCGCAACGGTGGCGGCGGACCCCAGTCCCACCCCCGTTCCCATCGTCGCCGACAGCGCGGTGGCTACGACTACGGACGACACGAGCAGCGAACGTCGCATGGCTACCTCCTCACAAGGACGAAGCCAAGCGTAGATCTCCACTCCGCATTCGTCAGTACGTGCGCGAGATCCACACCTCGATCGGGCCTCGATCAGGAGCGGCGGCCCGCGGTCCTCTCGTACTCGGCTCAGCGCTCGTAGCGGCCGACGATCACACCACGGGCGATCGCGTGGCTGAAGAGGTTGAAGCCGAGGTACGCCGGGGACGCGTCCCGGTCGAGACCGAGCGAGTCGACGTCGAGCGCGTGCACGGCGACGTAGTACCGGTGAGTGCCGTGGCCAGGGGGCGGCGCGGCGCCGATGAACCGGCGAAGACCGGCGTCGTTGCGCAAGGTGATCGCACCCTTCGGCAACGCCTCGTCGCTCTCGCCGCCCGCCCCCCGGGACAGGTCAGTCACGTCTCTCGGGATGTCCGCGACCGCCCAGTGCCAGAAGCCGCTCTGGGTAGGGGCGTCGGGGTCGTACACGGTGACGGCGAAGCTTTTCGTCTCCTCGGGAAATCCGCTCCACGACAGCTGCGGGGAGACATCCTCACCTCCGGCGCCCATCATGCCGCTCACCTGGGCGTTCCCAAGACGCTCGCCGTCAGTGATGTCTTGGCTCGTCACCTGGAACGTCGGCAGCTCCGGTAGCGCGTCGAACGGGTTGTCGCTCATGGCAGCCTCCTCGAGGAACAGCGCGATTGCCCGGCCCACGCGGGCATGAGCACCGACGGAGCGGGTGCTCGTCCTCCGTTATACCCGGATCGAAGCGGCCGCGTCGTTCCCGGACGACCCCGCCGAGTGAGCGTCGTCGCCGACGGGCGACGAGTCCCGGACGTTCTCGCGAGAGGGGTTTCGCCCCGGGGGCAGCGGGTAGATGCCCGGTGGCTCGGACTCACGGAAGAGGGGCACGGTGAGCATCACGATGACGGCGCACGAGGTGGGGATGATCGGGCCCGGCCCGATCATGGGTGTCGCACCAGTCGGAGACGGGGCGAGCGCCGTACAGCTGTTGACCATCACGCTCGACGACTTCGAGACGGTATGCGTGCTCAAGCTGAGAGGCGTCCTGCGCGACACTTCGATCGCCGCCCTCGAGGCACAGATAGACCAGCTCGCTTGTACCCGTTGCGACAGTGTCGTCGTCGACTTGGACGAGTTGACTGCCATCGACACCGTCGGGATCAACGTCCTCACGGGACTGGGTCACTATGTTCGCGGCCTTGGCGGCCACCTGGAGCTGATCGGTGCTCGCGGACAGGTTGCCGAGGTGATCGAAGATGCGGCTCGCGAAACGAGCTGCTAGGGCCCCCGTTACGCTGGCACGAGCACATCAGACCCGACCGCTAGGGCATCACTGCGTGCCTAGGACGACCCGAGCAGCCGTCCTCGCCGACTGCTGCAACGCGACCGCACTCGACACGAAGTGACGACTGATCTCGAGCGAGATCGCCGGGTGCTTGCCGTCCAACACACAGCGCTCCATCTCCTCGACTTCGCAGAGAAATGGATTTTGAGCCGGAACAACAACCTCGGCACGCTCTCCCGAAGCAGATGTGACCGCCACGACGCTGTCTTTGCCGAGTTCTGTCCGCGTCCTCATACCGGGCATCCACGGCTCCGGCACCTCGATCGTCCCCTGGTCGCCGATGACCCGCACCATCTGGTGGAACGGCGTGCAGAAGGACGACCAGATCTGGGCTACCAGGTCGCCGGGGAACTGCATCTGGCCGACAAACGATACGTCCACACCCGACGCGCCGTCGACCCTTGTCGCCATCACGGACATCGGAGGTCCATCTAAGAGGAACACGAGCATGCTGTTCGGATATACACCGACGTCCCAGAACGATCCGCCATGTAGCCCTGAATTCAGTCGGACATTCCCCGGGTCGTCTTCGAGTGTGTAGCCAAACCATGCTTGCGCGATTCTCGGAGTTCCGATATCTCCATTCGCTATCATTTTCTTCACTATGCCGGCCTGCGGATGGTGCAGCGACATGAACGCCTCTATCACCACGAGATCGGACGCGGACGCCATAGTCCGGATATTGTCAAGCTCGCTGACCGAGGTGACCAATGGCTTCTCACATAAGACATGCTTGCCCTGGGACAACGCTCTCATCACCCACTCGCCATGCAGCGCGTTGGGTAGCGGCACGTACACCACGTCGATATCCGGATCCTCGAGAAGCTCGTCATAGCTTCCATAGGCTCTAGCTATGGCGGCCTCGTCCGCGTACTTGCTCGCTCGCGACTGATCACGGCTTGCGATCGCGAGGAGACTGCTTCGCTCCGCGTGCCGGAGCGCGCCCACGATCGCCCCCGTGATGCCGCCCGTCGTCAATATGCCCCAATTCAGCCCCGCACTCGCCGGGCTCACAGGGCGGCTCACGATGCCGCGCGCTCGGCGAGAGGCCGGCGTCGCAGCACAGACTCAGTGATCGCGGGCGGCTGCCAACCCGCATCGGCCGCGCTCACGTCTGCCCCCGGGGCGACGATTTCGTCGAGGCGATCAAGTGTCGCGTCGTCCAGCTCGAACGAAGCGCCATCGAACGTCTCGCGTAGCTCAGTCATGGTGCTCGGCCCGATGACAGCAGCGGTAACTGCTGGGTGTGCGACCGCAAATGCCATAGCGAGATGCGGAAGCGGCACTCCGAGCTCCTTGGCTAGCGCTATCAGCGCATTCACACGATCCACCTTCAACATGTTGTCGGCCGACGACGGGTCGACACGTGTCGATACGTCGCCGGAAAGCCAACCGTTCGCCAACGGGAACCACACGAAGACTCCAAGGCCGTACCGGTGGCACGCAGGAAGCACCGATCGCTCGATGCCTCGGACCAACAGTGAGTACGGCGGCTGTTCGCAGCGAAATCGGCCGAGACCTCTGCGCTCGGAGACCCACTGAGCCTCGACGATGAGGTCCGCGGGAAAGGTCGAGGAACCGAACGCGCGAATCTTCCCCTGGTGCTGCAGGTCGGTAAGGGCCGCGAGGGTCTCCTCGATGTCCGTCGAAGGATCTGGGCGGTGCATCTGGTACAGGTCGATCCAATCGGTGCCGAGGCGCGTGAGACTCGCCTCGACCTCGTGCACGATCCAACGTCGGGAGTTACCCGAATGGTTGATCCCTTCGCCGATCTGCTTATTGGCCTTCGTCGCCAAGATGACGTCGTCTCGCCGGTCCTTCAAGGCTTTCCCGACGATGATCTCGGACTCACCTTGGCTATAGACGTCAGCCGTATCGATGAAGTTGATGCCACTTCCCAGAGCCTCATGGACGATCCTGATGCACTCGTCGTGGTCTTGATTTCCCCAAGCACCAAACGCCATCGCCCCGAGGCAATACGTCGATACATTCATACCTGTTGCACCTAGGGTTCGGTAACGCATCATCTCTTCTCCGTGTAGATGCCGCGACGATGATGACAATGTCAATCGAGTTCGAGAGCCGTCTGCGGCTGGAGGCTGTCGAGCTCACCCCAGAGCGACTCCGGTATCGGCCACTCGGCGAGCTCGATCGTCTGGTCGACCCGCGCCGGCTCCGACATCCCGACGATGGTGGAGGCGATGCGCGCCTCTCGCATCGAGAATTGCAAGGCCGCTGCCGCAAGGGGGACGCCATGGGGCTCGCACGCCCGCTGCATAGCGTGTACGGCCTGGATGACCGCATCGCTGGGCGGTCGGTAGGCATACAAAGGATGAGCTTCGGGACCCTTCACGAGGATTCCCCCTCCAAAGGGCGCTCCGTTCACCACGGCCACCCCGGCGTCACGCGCGTCTCTCAGCAGTATCTCCGCCGAGCGGTCGACAAGTGTGTAACGATTATGTGTGATCACCACCTCGAAGGCCCCGGTCCCAAGGAATCGCTGCAGGAGATTGATCGGTCCGCCGGCGACACCTACGTGATCGACGAGGCCCTCGTCCCGCATCTCGAGGAGCGCCTCGACCGCCCCTCCAGGCTCCATCGCCTCCTCGAAGGTGATCTTCTCCGGATCATGCAGGTAGACGAGCTGCAGTCGACTAACTCCCAGCCGCTCGAGACTCTCCTCGACCGACTGGCGGACGCGCCGGCCGGAGAAGTCCTGGCTCCCTTGAGCCGGGTCGACCTTGGTCGCCAGCACGAATCCCTTTGGAAGTCCGCCAATTTCACGAAGGGCCGCCCCGATCCGATTCTCACCATCGCCGTAGCCGTAGTTGTTCGACGTGTCGACGAACGTGATGGGACCCTGGAACACGCGACGCATCGTCGCAATGGCTCGCTCCTCAGGTACCTCGTACCCGTACTGACGAGGCATGCTCGCAAGCGGGGACGTCCCGACACACAGTGGCGTCACCGATAGGCCGGTAAGGCCCAGAATTCGCTCCTCAAGCATTCCGCTCTCCAAACTCTCGCCGAGCTCCCGCTATCTCATTGGGCGCGTACAACTGCTCATACGGTCCTGCGACTCGTGCCGTGGTCCTCGAGAACGGGCGAAGGCAAGATGCCTCCTACAGCGCTCGCGTCAAGAAGCGCTCCAGCCCAGGGTTGCGTGACAGCATGCACGGCATCCCCAGTGGTGGCCGCTTGATGAAGGCAGAGCGACAGATAGTGGTCTTGCGCCGCGTCCGCTAGGCCATAGAACGCCGGACCGCCCTCGGCATAGCGTCCCATGAGCTCCAGGCACGTCGCGATCGCGATCTCGTCGTCAGAGAGCCTCGCCCCAGGAAACGGATTCTTGTAACTCCAGCGGTCGCCGAAAGAGATGCCGCGCAGGGAACGGCCGCCTAAGTCGCCTTCGAGACCAGTCTCCTCTCGTCGGAGCTCCTCGGAGATGGGCTCGTCGAGGGTCAGGAGCCGCCGGACGGTGCGATCTGAGATCTCTCCGATGCTGCCCCGGATGCTCACGTGCGGGGACCGTATATAGGAGAAGTATTGCTCGCCGGCGAAATCGTACAGGCCGAAGCTGCTTCCGAAGTCGACCAGCCCGACTGTGCGGATCTCCTCGGTCGTGCCCGGAGTTCGCCGAGGACCCGACGTGCCGAACCCCGACTCGATGGTCGATCGCAGCGTGCTGGCACGAAGGACTGCGGGCTCGCCCGTCATCTGGAGATGGCGACGCATCAGGCTGAAGCCGTGATAGTCGTGTGCTACCGACAGAGAAACCATCGAGGTCGTGCCGATCACGCCTCCGTCGGTCAGCGCCAGGCGTGCGGCGTGTAGGGGCTGGTACTGGTACTGCTCGGCTACTTGAACCCGTGGACCGCGCGCAGCGAGTTCAGTCACCCGCAGCAGCTCTGGCAGGTCCACGCCGGGAGGGGTCTCGCACAGTACCGGCAAGCCGGCCGCCGTCAGCTCCTCGAGCCAGCGAACTGTCGCCGAACGGGGCACCGACAGCACGACGAAGTCCGGGCGTCGCCCTCCCTGCAACAGACTCTCGAGGCCGGGATGCGCTTCGACCCCCCACGCTCTGGTCACCTCCTCTGCCCGCTCTCGACTCCTCGCGACTACTCCGCTCAAATGAAACCGGTCGGATGCAGCGCTCGCGACCCGGAGGTAGAACGTCGTCCGCCACCCCGCGCCGACTATCGCAAACCGGTATCGAGGGGTGCCTGAGACTGAGAGATCGGTCATGTGCGCACCGGACCCGGTTCGAGCAGCAGCCGGAGATCCCAGGCCCCGAGCCTGACAACCTCGCCGGCTCCAACGGTTCGCCGCGCCCCGAGGTCCTCGACGGTCGCGGGCACCACGACCTCCGCGGGGGACCAGGACCAGTTCCCCAAAAACCACAGCCGAGCTCCAGATCGCGCACGCGCGCTGTTGGCCCGCACCGAGAACGGGAGATCTGACCACAGATGTGTGCCTACGACTGAGCGCAAGACGCCCTCCGCCAGCCAGCGACCGAAACTGGCGCTCGGGAGCGTACCGATATAGGTAACGCGACCCGCTCCGAAAGACTGGACGGTCGCCGCGGCGAACTGCCGGAAGTGAGGATCGTCGTAACTGGCAAGCGCTGTTGCGCCCTCCGTGACGAGCCCATCTGCCCATGCCAGCCCGGCGGCGTCCGCCGGAAGCCGTGGCGAGTCATCATCACCCACCACTCGGACTCTCCCGACCAGATTCGAGTACTCCTGGTAGCTGGCACCCACCGCGTTCCGTAGCAGTCCCGGCGCCCGAACGGGACGAACCCGACCGTCCGCGTCTGCATAGCCGCTTCGGAACGTCAGCACCAGATGCCCGCCGCCCTGAGCGTACGCAAGCAACCGACCGACCAGGTCATCGGATGCGATATAGAGCGCCGGCACCACAAGCACCGGAAACCGCTCCCAGTCCTGGTCCTCTGCCACGATCTGGACCTGCGCACGAGCGTCGAAGAAGGCGCGGTAGCACGCGTTGAAGATGCGCTCGTAGGAGCGACGATCCGGCTCCTCGACTCCATTCAGCCGGAGGGGTGGCTTGTACGACAGCGCGTACTTGCTGTCGTAGGAATACAGCAGCGCGACGTCGGCATCCGGCTGGATGTCGTCCAGCACTTCCGCGTGCTCCGAGAGCTCGACACCGATTCCACCGAGCTCGGCGAAACAGCGATTCGGCTCGAGGTCGTGGTTGACCATGCCCTGCCAGAAGGTCTCATGACCTGTATGGCAGGAGTGGAAGTGCCAGTACGAGATCGCCTGGGCGCCTCGCGATATCAGGGCGTATGCACCGAGACGCCACTGGCCATCGTAGGCGGGGAAATTCTCGTGTGAATCGCCGATGCTGAGCGCATTCGTCTCCGTCACGAGGAACCCGCTCTGCTTGGTTGCCCGAGCCATGTCTCCCTTCATGAACAGCGACCACACGCCCGACTCGGCGGTGAAACTATGAGCCTGCGAGGGCTCATCTTCTACCGCGTCCTCCGCGAGCTCCAGCGCGTCTTGCATCGGGTAATACACATTCTCTGCCGCGATATCGAGAACCCCGGCGATGTCGAAGCGATTCGCCGCGGGACGACCATGACCAGCGACGAGGCACTGAGTGCAGAACTGGTCCGGGCGCGCGAGCTCGCGCACAATGCCGGCCTGCCAGGAAAGGAACTCCGAGGTCAGACGGGCCTGGTAGCGACGCCACTCCAGGTCGTATCCCGGTGTGGTGTTCCCGTCCGGCGGCCACAGATCGGACCAGGAGCCGAGCTCGTGGGACCAGTACGTGAGGCCCCAGCGCTCGTTGACCTCCTCGACCGATCCATACCGGCTTCGCAGGTAATCCACGAATCCCTGGAATACGTCGTGATTATGGAGGATCTCCAATCCGGTCTCGTTGTCCAGCTGATAGCCGATGACCGCCGGGTGCATCGCGAACCTCGACACCACCGTTCGGACCACACGCTCCGCATGAAATCGGAATGCAGGATGAGCGAAGTCGACGTTCTGTCGCCCACCGTATGGCATCGGCGATCCTGTGGCACGATCCGCCATGATCTCAGGGTGCTTGCGCCAAAGCCAGGCGGGGATCGCATACGTCGGCGTTCCCAGGATGACTTTGATCCCTGCTTCATGCACGGCATCGATGACACGACCTATCCAGTCGGTCTCGAACCGTCCGTCCTCAGGCTCCCAGCGCGACCAGGTTGACTCACCGATGCGGACGACCGACATCGATGCCTTGCGCATCAGATCGATATCGGCATCGAGTCGCTCGTAAGGCTGATACTCGTGATAGTACGCGGCGCCGAACAGCACACCGGGGGCCTTCACCCCAGGCTCTGTATTGCTCTCTCTCGTTGACGCCACCTACGCCTCCTATCTCGCGTTAACTGAACAGCGGTTCAGTGATTTGAACCGACTCGCCTGCGATCAGACAGTTGAGGACTATCCGGTCACACTTCCGAGGCTCAATCCATTCCTCCAGTACCGCTGGAGAAATAGAAATGCAACGATCAGCGGAATGATCGACAGCAGAGAGCCGGTGATGACGATGTTGTACAACGCCTGCGAGCCGGATCCAGTCGTTGCCTGCGAATTCCAGTCGGCGAGCCCAACCGTGACGGGAAACAGGCGCGGATTATTGAGCATGATCAGCGGCAGGAAGTAGTTATTCCACGTCGCGACCAGGCTCAGGAGCAGCACCGTCACGAATCCCGGTGCCACCAGCCTGAATCCGATCGATCTGAATATACGAAACTCACCCGCTCCGTCGAGACGAGCCGCTTCGATCAGCGCGTCCGGAACTGCACCCGCCGCGTAGACTCGCATGAGGTACAGCCCAAAGGGGCTGAGCAGCGAGGGAATGATTATCGCCCACCTCGTATTGACGAGGCCGATCTTGCTCAATAGCAAGTACGTCGGGACGGCCAGGGCGGTGAACGGCACCATTATCGAGCCGAGGACCATCGCAAAGAGCACGCTCTTCCCGGGGAAGTTGAACTTGGCAAAGCCGTAGCCTCCGGCCGCAGCGAGCAGCGCTGCCCCACTCGCGCTGACTACTGCGTACAGCGCGGTATTGCCTAGCCAACTGACGTAGACGCCACCGTCGTAGGTGAACACCTCGTGCACATTCGATACGAGATTGAAACCGCCCGATGAGAACCACAGTCCGAAGCTATGAAACAGCTGGGTGACACTCTTTGTGGAGGAGACCGCCAGCCAGAAGAGGGGAAGCGCAAAGTACACAAGCATCACCAGCATTATCAACGTGAGCACATTGCTCGGACGGCGTCCGTGCCGCCGCTCCACGGCGTGATGCGATATCCCAAGGTGCCCGAACAGCCGGCGCTCCGCGCGTCCGATCAAGGTCATGAGCGCTTGTTCCTTCGGTTCGTCAGCAGTATTACCGAGTACGACAGCACAAGAATCACGAATGCCAGCAGGAACGACACAGCCGCCGCATAGTTGACTTCCTGATCGGTGAAGATGAGGTTGTAGGCGTAGAGGTTCGGCGTATACGCGTTGCCGATCACGGTCGGCGCGATAGCAGCCATGATGTCTGGCTCGCTGAAGAGCTGGAATGTCCCGATCAGCGAGAAGAACACCAGAAGTTGCAGGACTGGTCGAATGATCGGGATTTTCACGCTCCACGCCGTGCGTATGCCCCCAGCCCCGTCGACCGCCGCCGCATCGTAGAGCTCCGACGGGATTGCCTGGAGGGCGGCATAGATGACGATCATGTTGTAGCCAGTGAACTCCCAAGTCACGATGTTTCCTATCGAGGCAAGCATCCACTGTGAGGAGAGAAAGCCCGGAGCGGTGGTGCCGAGATCGTGCGCGATCTGAGCGAACGGTCCGAAGCTTGGGCCGTACAGGTAGCCCCACATCAGCGCTGCCACGATGCTGGGGACTGCGTACGGCAGGAACACGCCGAGCCGGATCAGCCGGGCGAACCTCAGCCGGGCACTGTCGAGTGCCAATGCGAAGAACAGGGCGAATCCAAGCATCACCGGCGTCTGCACCAGGATGAACCGTCCAACACGGGCGAGCCCGCTCCGGAAGAGCGTGTCCGAGAGAGCAGCTCGATAGTTCGTCAGGCCGACGAAGGTGGTTCCCCCGACGATCTGCGTTCGAAACAAGCTGATGTAGAAGGAGTAGCCCAGGGGCACCAGCAGCAGCACCACGAACACCAACAGAAACGGCGCTATGAACAGGTAACCCTTGGTCCCATGCTTCTTTCGCCGTCCCCCGGGGACGGACGCCCTGGCCGTTCGGAGCCCAGATCCGGACGGCGGGGCCGTCCGGATCTGGGCTCCTACAGACATCCCCATCAGCTACTTGGTGCCTACTGTGAATCCCTGCCTTCTACCGTACGAGACGACGGCGGATTGCCATGCCTGCAGGGACGGCTTGAGGTTCGACTGCTTGTTGCCCATCGCGACGCCGACCGTGGTCAGGAAGGAGGAGGCAACGAAGTCGTTGAAGGGCGACCAGGCGAAGTTCTTGTTGACGCTGTTGTCGACCTTGGCGAAGAGCCGGTTGACCTCCTGACCGCCGAAGAACGGCACCTTCTGCTGCAGGAAGGTCGGACTTGCGGCCTCCACTTTGGTGGTCGGGAATCGGAACTCTTGGAGGGCCAAGTACGCCGCAGACTGCGGATTCGTCGACATGAACTCGAGGAACTCCGTCGCTATCTGCGGGTACTTCGTCGTCTTGGAGGCGACATACGCGCCACCACCGATGTTCCCCCCGACGCTGGCACCAGCGGTCCATTGAGGCAAGACGGCTACACGCCACTCACCGGAGGTGTTCTTCGCGATGCCTTCGAGGAAGCTTGGCGCCCACGACGCGGATATCCACGTGGCGTACTTGCCGCTGCTCATGCCCTGGTACCACGCCGTCGTGAAGTCGGCGTCCGTGGAGACCGTCTTGTTGGCAATGAGCGGACCCCAGTAGCTGACGAGCTTCTGCATGGCCGTGCTGTTCAAGTTGATGTTCCAACTGTTCTTGCCGGCCGGGATGAATGGCGTAGCACCGGCTTGCTCGGCAAGACCCATGAATGCGTTGTAGTCGTTGGATGCGATGTCGGTCAGGTAGCCTCCCGGATCGGCAGTGCGTAGCTTCGCCGCGTCGGTAGCGAACTGTGCCCACGTCGTGGGGATTGGAATCCCGTACTTCTTGAAAATGTCGGCGCGGTAGATCATTGCCATCTGACCAGTGGCGAGCGGGATCCCGTACACCTGGCCATTTGCAGAGGTTTGAGACCAGACCCACGGGACGAACTGGTTTGCCACCGCGTTCGCACCGTATTTCGACAGGTCGAGCAGACTATTCGTCGCCTCGAAAGTGCGCATCTCTGGAAATTCCATGTCGATGAGGTCCGGCACCCCCGAGCCTGCCTGGATAGCCGTACGCAGCTTCGTATATTCAGCCAGACCTGTCCCTGCGTTCACGACGTTGATTCTGACGTTTGGATGCAGCTTCTCGAACATCTTCACTTCGGGTGTGGCGAAGGAGTCCCACGACCACAACGTAAGCGCGACCGGCTTAGCGGCGTGGGATTGGCTGGGCTTCGCGACGTGCGCCGCTCCCGCGCTAGGTAAGGCGACGGCCGCGGCGGTACTCAGAATTGCGCCGGCGGCCACCGTAGTGGCGACGCGTCGCCAGGCACGTGGACGATCGTTGGTGATTCTTGCCATACTGTGTCTCCCCCAAACAGGTGTAGGCGCTCATTCGGTGGCCCTCGACCGGATCCTCCTTCGGATCTGTCTGCGTCGAGTTCCTAACGCGCCTATCGCGTGATCTATTAGATCGACTCCTCCGCCCCCTCCCTCGAAGATTCCAATCTGAACATCGCTGCCAGGATGTCGGCGGCCTACGGCCGGCCGAGGTCCAGTGATCTCGGCCGGCGGTCTGGTCTTCCCCTGCTCGCCTCAACGCCCAGATCCTGGTGCGTCCGATCGTGGCCGGCGCTGACAATCCTTGTGATCCGGACACCGGTAATACTAGGGATTTCCTATGTGGCGCTCGATGTCCTGCGCTGACATAATAGGAGGGTATTCCTCGACGTGGATCGTGTCAAGGCCCCGGGCAGGCAAGGACCCAGGGCGGACTAGGGGGTGGCATGCGGATATATCTCAGCTCGGCTTCTACCCGCTTCGGTTACGGCGCCCGAAGACTGCCTCTGTCCTCGGGCGCCGTGCCATGGCCAAGATCTGCAAGTTCTCGTCGGCGGGCGTGCGCCGACGATGCCGGGAGGTTCGCCACGCTGTCGGACTTAGCCCTAGAGCGCGTCGGGCGGATTCGGCTCGAGCTCCCGTGCGCCGCGGGCCTTCTCAGTAAACTGCGGGCTATGCGAGCTCTCGAAGGTCGTACCGCTTCGAGTGTAAAGCGGTGCGTAACGACCCCGCACTCGTGCGCCGAGGAGTGGTCTCATGGATGACAGCGATGGTGAGCCTCGATCCTCGCTTCATGCCACTTCCGATGGCTCGTCTCCAGTTGCCGTTCGTTCGCCTGCGATGAGCGACGTCGCCAAGATGGCGGGCGTCTCGCAAAAGACCGTCTCGAGGGTGCTCAACGATCATCCAAGCGTCCGTCCTACCACCCGGATGCGCGTGCTGAGCACTATCGAGGCGCTTGGCTACCGACCGAACCTCTCGGCTCGAGCCCTCGCTACGGGCCGAACGCGGATGCTCGGGCTCATTACCTTGAACACCTCACTTCACGGCCCCACCGCAACCCTCCACGGCATCGATCGGATCGCGCGCGAGGCGGAGTACTTTCTGAGCGTCGCCAGCTTGCGAACGAACGAGCGTCACTTGGTCGGCGAGGCATTCTCGCGCCTCGCTGAGCAACGGGTCGAAGGGATCATCGTCATCGCCGCGCTCACGCACACCCCCGGTTTCCTTTCCAACTTGCCGACCGACATGCCAGTCGTCATCGTCGGAGGCAGGTGGGACGCCGTGCCGGCCGGTGTCAGCGTCGGCGTCGATGAGTTCTCCGGCGCGCGTCGCGCCACCGAGCACTTGCTCGAGACCGGGGCGGAGACGGTGTTCCACTTGAGCGGCCCCGCCGATTGGGTCGGGGCCCGAGACCGGGCGGCGGGCTGGCGCGCTGCACTGACCGATGCCGGGCTGGAGCAACCGCCGGTGCTCACCGGCGACTGGGGTGCGAGATCGGGCTACGAGGCCGGTCAGATACTCGCGCGGATCCCCGATGCGCATGCCATCTTCGCCGCAAACGACCAGATGGCCCTCGGGCTCCTCCGGGCGCTCGCCGAAGAGGGTCGGAAGGTACCCGATGACGTGCGCGTCGCGGGCTTCGACGACATGCCGGAGTCGGCATATTTCTTCCCGCCTCTCACCACCGTGCACCAAGACTTCGACGAGGTGGGCCGCCGCAGCCTCTCGTTACTTCTCGATCAGCTCCACTCGGGCAGGCACGAGCCCACACATGTCGTCATCGAGCCGGAGCTCGTCATCCGGGAGAGCACGACCCACAGCCCAGGCCGAGGCTCGCCACTCCCGGCGACGTCCAGCACTCGACGCCCCTGAGCGGCGAGATTGAGCGCTGCACCGAGGCCTCGGTCGATCGCGCCCGTCGAGCCTTCGATCAGGCCGAAGGTGTCGTCCCGTCCAGCCGGTTGACCAGCTTGTCCACCAGCAGGTCGAGCACACCATCTTGTGCGAGGAGGTGCTCCTGGATCTTCACCGCCTCGTGCAGCACGGCATCGGCGTCGTTGTAGGTGGCCTCGGAGCGCTTGTCTGCCGCAGCGGCGAGCACGTTCTGGCCGACGATGATCACCGACAGCAGCACGAGCTGCAGGAACGTCTGCGAGATCCATGAGACGAGGACGACGGGACTGTGAGAGTTGATCGCGGACGGGAGGCTCACGAGCGCTAAGGCGGCGAAGGCATATGCGCACCACATGGTGCCGACGCCGGTCGTCACCTTCAGCGCCAACCAGGTGTTGAACCGGGCAACGGCACTGTCGCGCGGGAGCTGATCGGCGGACAGGACCGGGCCGGGGGCCTCGCCAGTCAACTTCGCCTTCGTCCGGTGATGCGGCACATATCTGTAGATCGTCGTCTCGGTCATGGATCCCCTCGCTTGGTCCGAGCTGCGCTCGTCACAGATCTTGACCGAACCGCGGCGACACGTCGACGATCGGCGCTTGTAGCCTGCTTGCGGTGAAGCGCTGGCTCGGCCTTGCGGTAGCGGTTGGCGTCGTGATGCTCGTGCTCGTCGTCGGGCCGCCCAATCTCGTTGCCGGGCAGGCTCGCGCGGGGCTGCCGACTGCTGCGACATTGCCGACCCCGTCTCCCACCGCATGCCCGCAGAGCGCGACGGTGTGCAGCCCGACCGTCCCGCTCGGCGCACCCGGCGCCCTCATACTCGCGGGGCTCGCCGTCGTCGTTGGGGCGTCGGGCCTTTCCGAGATGCACGCCCGCCTGCTCCGGATGCGGCGGGTGTCGGGACGCCTCCACGAGGGGTTTCCGGCGTTCATCATGCGACCTCCGAAGGCGACCGCCGGGCTCCTGTAGATCGGGAGCACGTCACTCGGCCTCGACGCCGACCGCTCCTGCGATCCGGCTCCGCGGCTGATCCTCTCGCCCTCAACGCACCTCCGGTCTCGCGCGGCGTCATCGAACGCGCGCCCGACCGTCACCCCAAGGAGATCGAATGAAGAATTCGCGAAACAAATCCGCCGCCGCCCGTCGTCGAGCTACGGCCGCTCGGACGAAGAAGGGGCCGTCACAGTCGACGGCCGGACCCCGCCGCCTCGTTGGACCGGATGGACGCAACAGCGTTCCGTTCGGGCGCGATGCAAAAGCCAGAGCGAAACAGCGCAAGCGCTACGTCGTCGGGGGGGCCGGTGCCGCCGTTGCCGCCCTGGCCGCCGCCCTGGCCGCCGCGCTGCTCGCCGTCCTCGGCGGCACCACGAGCGCTCAGCCCCGCTCCGACACAGCGACGTCGATGGTCTCGGGACCTCCTGGGCCAGAGGGAGTTCCGATCGAAGTCGGCCAGCCGCTCGCCTCGACTTCGACCGCGGCGACCGGCAGCACCGTGGACGGCATCCAATGCAACTCGACCGAGCAGGTCGTGTATCACGTCCACACGCACCTGAGCGTCTACGTGAACGGCGTGCTTCGCCCGTTGCCGGCCGGCGTGGGCATCGTGTACCCCGTTGCCCAGCAGACGGCGGAAGGGCCGTTCTACGGGGCAACGCAGTGCTACTACTGGCTCCACGTCCACGCCCAGGACGGCGTGATCCATATCGAGTCGCCGACGCAGCGCGGCTACACCCTCGGCGACTTCTTCGACATCTGGAACCAGCCGCTCACGGCGACCCAGGTCGGCCCGGCCAGAGGCAAGCTGACCGTGTTCGTCGACGGACGCCCCTATCGCGGCAATCCTCGTGACGTGCAGCTCGGCTCCCACGAGGACGTGCAGATCGACGTAGGCGCACCGGTCGTTACTGCGAGGAAGGTGAACTGGTCACAAACGCAGCTGTGAGCTAGGTACGGCGCGCGCGCACTCGCCGCATCCGCGGGCAAGATTGCGGTCGTGAAGGACCCACGCAACCGGTTGTCGATGGGATCCACCGGCTCGATCCTGTCGATCGGCTCCAGCGGCTCGATCCTGTCGATCGGCTCGGCCGGCTCGGTGCTCAGCATCGGGTCCGCCGGGTCGTTCGGCTCGATCGGGTCCGCCGGCTCGTTGCTGTCCCTGGCGTCGATCGGATCCGCCTTCAGCATGCTCTCCGTGCTGGCCTACAGCTCCCGCTGGGGCGTGCTGTCCGCGCACTCTCGCCGTCGAGGCTCCGATCGATCGTGCTCGGCCTGGGCCGGTGCTTCCTTGCTCAGGGAACGACCACGACGACCGGCGCGTCACGCTCGCAGATGAGCCGACGGCCGAGCGAGCCGATCAAGTGATGGCGGGCCTGCATGGATCTCCCGACGACGATCAGATCGGCGTGGTGAGCGACCGCGACCCGTAGGAGCTCCTTGCTGGTCTCGCCACGGGCGTGGACGAACGTGAGCTTGACCTCGTGGGCGAGAGCGAGAGCTTCTACCTCGCTGCGCAGCTGCTCGGCCCGGTCGATCGCGACTTGGTCGATGGCGTCGTAGTCGAAAGGGGCCCCGGCGATGACGGCGGAGGCCGCGACCATGCTCGAGCCCGCGGTCGGGCTCACGAAGACGGCGACCGCCCGCCCGGAGAGCCGCCGCGCTTCACCGCACGCCCACCAGAAGGCGTCCCAGGACGTTTCGGAGCCGTCGATGCCCACGACGACCACGGTCGTGGTCGCTGGCGCGCCGGGCGACGTGATCGGACGGTCCGCCGGCTGCGAGGGGCGGTCCATCTCCGCCTCGCCGCTCACCGTTGCCCACCGGGCGAGCGCGTGGCCTTCGATCGGGTGGGGTCCCGTCGCTCTTCGTCGAGGTCGTGCAGGTGCGCGAGCGCGGCTATGGCCGCCGACAGCGTGTCGACCTCGCAGGGCGGCAACTTCTCGATGAGCCGACCGAAGGCGTCGGCGCCCGCTCGGCGCCGGGTTCGGAGGTACTCCGACCCGACGACGGTGAGCGCGACGAGAGCCACCCGCTTGTCCCTCGAGTCGGCTCGCCGCTCGACGAGCCCGGAGCGCTCCAGCCCGCTCACGAGCACCGTCATCGACGGCTGGGTGACACCCTCGACCGCGGCGAGGTCGGTGACTCGACGAGAGCCGGTCCGCTCCAACGTCGACAGCGTCGACAGGGCCGTCAGGCTCATGTCGCGGGGCTCGCGCGAGACGAGCGTGGCAACGAGCCCGTAAAGGGCCTGGGCGATTGCCGCCGGGCTCGGCGTGCTCGGCGTGCTCGGCGTGACGGAGCGTTGCGATCTCACGGCGACAGTATAGCCCTACCTATATTGACCGGCCTATATAAACTCGCGACCCGCAGCCGTGCGCACGTTCCCACGGGCACGCGGTCGGCCCTAGTGCGCGGTATCGCGTTCGGGGAGCGCGGAAGCGGCCTCCGCGAGCGGTTCGACCCCGGCGAGCAGGTGCGACAGGTGGTAGTGAATCCATCGCCCGCAAACCGTGCCGGGAGTCAACGGTCCAAGCGGGCCCGAATTGGCGACGAGATCCGGGTAGGAGATGGCTTCCCCGGTCCGCGGCGACGGCTCGGCGGAGCTCACGGAGCTCTCGAAGATGGCGATGGCTCGACGTTCCTCGCTCGTCATGATCGGCGTCTTCGTTCGCCCGCCGCGAGGTGCGAGCTCGTCGGCAAGCTGGTCGAACGAGCGGGCGACCTCGTGGAGCTCGCCGTCGAGCACGTCGGACTCGCTCCCCTCCTCCGGCGAGGCGCGCATTGGCAACGCCGCGAGCGAGTTGGCCGTCAGCAGGAGGCGATCGGCCCCGCCGACGAGCGTGGCGAGCTGGGCCCGGTGGACGTTTTTCGATCCCTGCTCGGCGAGGTAGCTCCTGAACGCCGCGTCGAGCCGACGGGAAGCAGCCGTCGCACTTGCCGCGGCCTGCTCCGGTCCGGCGAGACCCTGGCGGCCGAGGAGCTGGTGGATCTCCGAGGACAGGTACTCCACGCCGGTGCGATAGGCGTCGGCCAGATCGAGTGACACGACGGGGGCGGCGCCGCGCGGCCAGAGCAGCAGGCCGACGAACAGGCTGATCGCGCAACCGATCGCGACGTCCTCGATGCGCACCAGCCCGACCCGCCAACCCGTCGGCTGGACGATGTTGAAGAGCACCGCTAGTAGCACCGTGAACGCCGCCTGGCCCGCGAGGAACGAGATTCGGGCTGGCGCATAGCCCGCGAGCAGCACCGCGATCGGCAGCACGGCCCAGAGCGCGTCGCCGTGGCCACCGAGGCCGACGAGGATGGCAGAGCCGACGGCGAAGCCGAGCGTCGTCCCGGCGATCGACCGCAGCGCGGTCGCTCCCGTACCGAGCGCATTCGAGCGCAGCACAGCCAGCGTCCCGAGCACCACCCAGAAGCCGTGTTGGACGCCGGTGAGCCTGGCCACGAGTACGGCGACGGTGAAGCCCAGCGTGCCGCGCAAGCTGTTGCGCAGCCACACCGAGCGCAGATCCGCGTGGGCGAGCGATTGTCGAGCGATCTCGCCGAAGTTCGAGCTCGGCGCTGCAGCCGCGCCGTACCAGCGCTCCTGCTCGGTCCGGACCGCGTCCGGCGACGCGACTCCAGACGCGACGAGTGCGGAGGACGCGACCGTCGCAGTCGCGGTCGCCACAGAGCGGGCGTGAAAGGCGCACTGGAGGGTCTCGGTGGCGACGGCGGGAGCGCCGGCGCGCCACGCCTCGACTCGTCGGGCGGTGGACTCCGCCGCACGCTCGCGCTCGGAGGCGAGGTTCTCGATGTCAGAGGTGAGCGGATGCTCGCGCGCGTTCCGACGAGCGAGGGACGACCCGGCGCCGACGGCGGTGTCGAGCGCGCCGGCGGAGTCGTGCAGCGCCATCGCCGACGCGGCGAGCAGCGCGCGATCCTCCGGCGCGGCATGTGCGTAGCCATCAGCCGGGAGGTCGTCATGGCTCGCGATCAGGTTCTCGAGCCAGTCCAGCTCCCGGACGAGTGCCACGATCGCCTGGTCCGCGAGCGTCGCTCCCGCGGGTCGATACGACGTCGCGAGGTAGGCGGCACGTAGCCGTTCGAGGGCGCCTGCGCTGGCAACAGCCGCGTCACCAGTTGGCGCCGGAGCGAGATCGAGCTGGCTCTCGAGGTCACGACCGAGCGCCTCCAACGCCCGGGCCGCGAGCGATCCGAGGCCGGCTTGTGGAGGTTCGCGCCACAGCAGGAAGACCGAGAGCGTGCCGACGACGGCCGCGAGCGCCCAACCCTCGAGCCTCGGCCCGATCGCGGAGGGTCCCGCGGGGATGGTGAGCGGGAGCACGAGGATCAGCAGCGCCGCGAGCGAGCCCTTCGCCGCGTAGCCACTGAGGATCCCCGCGAACAGCACGCCCCCACCGATCACCGCCGCGGCAAGGACGGCGAGCCAGGTGGTGCGCGCGCAGAGCGTGCCGATCACGATGAAGGCCGCGCCGGTGATCGCGAGCGTGCAGTAAGCGACGAACCGCTCGCGAATCGGACCCCCGAAGTCCGCGAGCAGCAGCATCGCGAACCCACCGAGGGATGCGAACGTCGCGGTGTTCGGGTTGGCGACGACCTGGTCCGCGAACGCGAACAACGCAGGGATGACGATCGCAGCTCGCACCGAGCGGCGTGAGACTGCGTCCCATGTCGGCATTGTGGACAGTCCACACCCCCCGGGACTGCGCCGCAACGTCCGGAGGAGGAGCCGACGCTCCGAGAGCTACGTTCTTCGTCGTGGACGACGGGACGAGACTTCTCCTCGAGGCCAGGGACGGCAGCAGACGTGCCCTGGCCGAGTTCGTCCGCGGCACCCAGCCCGCCGTCTGGCGCTTCTGCGCCCACCTCGTCGGCCGGGACGACGCCGACGACGCGACGCAGGAGACCTACATCGCGGCCTGGCGCGCCCTGCCTTCCTACCGCGGGGAGGCATCGGCCCGGACCTGGCTGTTCGTGATCGCCCGGCGCAGTGCGGAACGCGTTGCGCGGCGCAGGCGACGCTGGCTCGAGCTGGCTGACCAGGCTCCGGGCCCCTCGGTCCCGACCCGTCCTGACAGCGCCGGCGAGATCGACGACCTCCTCGGCTCGCTCGACCTCGAGCGCCGGACGGCCCTCGTGCTCACCCAGGTCGTCGGGCTCTCCTACGTCGAGGCCGCCGCCGTGTGCGAATGCGCCGTCGGGACGATCCGGTCGCGTGTCGCGCGAGCACGCGAGCAGCTGCTCGATCGCGCATCGCCCAGCCGCGAGGCGAGAGGCTAGGCGGCGAGGGATGCTCACTGCCTTCGCGACCTTCGTGGCCGCCTCGACGGTGATCGTGCTGTTCCCCGGGCCCGACACGCTCGTCGTGCTGCGCAGCCTCCTGGCCGGAGGCCGGCGCGTCGCTGCTTGGACGGCCGGAGGCGTCCTCACGGGCCTCGCGGTGTGGGTCGGCGCCGCGGCGCTCGGCCTCTCTACGTTGTTGCGCGCGAGCCACGACGGCTACCTCGCCCTCCGCATTGCCGGAGCCGTCTACCTCGTCACGCTCGGCGTGAGGTCCCTCGTGGCACGAGCGACCGGCGAGCCGACGCCCGATGCCGCTCGGAGTCGTCGCGGCGTGCTCGGCACCGGGTTCCGGGCAGGGCTCGTGACAGATCTTCTCAACCCGAAGGTCGGCGTCTTCTTCGTCACGTTCTTGCCGGGCTTCGTGCCCCATGGCGAGCCGGTCGGTCTCGTGTCCGTCGCTCTCGGCGCGATATTCGTGATCGAGACCGCCGTCTACTTCACCGTGATGATCCTCGCGTCTGAGCGCATCACTCGGGTGATGACGAGCCCGCGGGCCCGGCGACGCATCGACCGGGTCACCGGCCTCGTCCTCGTCGGGTTCGGGCTCCGGCTCGCACTGGAGCGCTGAGCAGGCACGGAGCCTCGGATCAGCACGCATCTGGCCGGCGACTCGGCCCACGCGATCTCGGTGAACTCCGGATCTCGGATGTACGACAAATGTCGATTTCAGGTGACGAACTAAGTAGAGTCTGGCCAGCGTCGCCGGTGAGGGGACCGGCGCGTTTCACTCGACCAGGAGGAAGCGTATGAAAAGATCAATCGCCAGAATTGGCGCGCCGGTCGCCGTCGCCGCATTGGCGCTTACCGCCATGGGCGGCGCCGGTCTCGCGTCGGCAAGCACGTCGCATGCTTCCCAGCCGACCTACACCATCGCCTACGAGGGTCCGCTCTCTGGTGGCAACGCCCAGCTCGGCCTCAACATGAAGTTCGCCGTGCAGCTCGCGGTCAGCCAGGCCAATGCGGGCACGACCTTCGGCAAGCTTGCGTTCAAGCTGAAGTTCCTGGCGGCGGACGACGGCGGGTCGGCGACGCAGTCCCCGTCGACTGCTCAGTCGCTCATCGGCAACAAGTCGGTCATCGCCGTCGTGGGCCCGGCCTTCTCCGGAGCAACGAAGGCCGCTGAGCCGCTGTTCCACGCCGCGAACCTCGCGACCGTGAGTCCCTCGGCGACCAACCCGGCGCTCGCGACCCAGGGATGGAGCAACTTCTTCCGTGTCGTCGCCGACGACAATGCCCAAGGACCCGGCGATGCCACCTACGCCGTCAAGAAGCTCGGTGCGAAGAAGATCTACACCGTCGATGACGCCAGCTCGTATGCGGTCGGGCTCGTCCAGGCGTTCGACCAGAAGGCGCAGCAGCTCGGCGCCACGGTCACGCACCAGGAGGCGCCCGGGACGACCCAGTGCCAGGCCGGCACCGGCAACGTGCAGCAGTACGGGGCACTTGCGACCCAGATCCAGTCGAGCCACGACCCGGTCACGTTCTACGCCGGTTACTACTGCGACTTCGCGCTGCTCGCGAAGGCGCTGAGGGCTGACGGATACAGCGGCCAGCTCCTCTCCGACGACGGCAGCCTCGACCCTCACTACGTGAGCGAGGCCGGGACGTCCGTGGCGAGCGGCACCGTGATCAGCTGCGCCTGCACGAACCTCACGAAGGCAAAGGCCGACACGACGTTCTCGAGCAAGTTCAAGAAGCTCGCCGGGTTCGCCGTCGGCACGTACTCCGCAGAGGCTTACGACGCGTCGAACACCATCATCGCCACGCTGAAGAAGCTGGGCACCGCTTCCATCAAGCGGTCGGCCGTGGTGAAGGGCCTTCACTCGATCGTCTACACGGGCCTCACGAAGACGGTGCACTTCCAGAAGAACGGCAACATCGCCGGCAGCACCGTCTACGAGTACAAGGTGGAGAACGGCAACATCGTCGAGCTCGGACCCGTCAACCAACTCGTCGGCTGACGAAACGAGCTCCTTTCACGACTAGGCAGTAACGTCGCCGGGCAGCCTCCGGGCTGCCCGGCGACGCGCCACACGATTCCGGCACACCGACAACGGGGAACAGCCGATGTGCTTTACGCAAAATTTCTGGAATCTCGTTGTCTCCGGGCTGTACGACGGATTTCTCTACGCGCTGATCGCGCTCGGGTACACCCTCGTCTACGGCGTGCTCCAGCTGATCAACTTCGCGCACAGTGAAGTGTTCATGAGCGGCGGGTTCGCCAGCTATTTCATCCTCCACGCGCTCGTCGGCACCAATCAGCCGACGGGCCTCGCATCGGTCGGCTACGTCGCGCTCGGCGTCCTCGGAGGCGGCGCGGGCGGCGCGGCGATCGCGTTCCTGCTCGAGCGCGTCGCCTACCGACCGCTACGCCGGCGCAACGCGCCGAGACTGGCGTTCCTCATCAGCGCGATCGGGGCCTCGTACTTCCTCTACAACCTGGCGGGCAAGGAGTTCGGCCGCAACGCGCTCGAGATCCCGACGCTGTTCACCAACGGCCCCGTCTTCTCGGTATTCGGGGCCACCGTGCAGACGATCTACGTGGTCACCGCCATCGCAGCCTTGATCATGCTCGTCATCGTGGACCGGGTCGTCGCGATGACCCGCCTCGGCAAAGGCATCCGAGCCGTCGCCCAGGACGCCGAGACGGCGAGCCTCATGGGCGTGCCCATCGATCGCGTCATCTCCCAGACCTTCATCATCGGCGGCCTGCTCGGTGGCGCCGCCGGCTTCCTCTTCGGGCTGAACGCCGGCGTGATCTTCACGATGGGGTTCACCCCGGCACTCAAGGCCTTCACCGCGGCGGTGCTCGGCGGGATCGGCAACATCCGCGGCGCCGTGCTCGGCGGGCTGCTGCTCGGCATCGTCGAGAACCTCGGCGTCGCCTGCACCCAGGCGTCGTGGCGCGACGTCGTCGCTTTCGGGATCCTCGTGCTCGTGCTGCTCATCCGGCCGACGGGCCTGCTCGGCGAGCAGCTCGGGCGGGCGGCGTGAGCACCGTGCGAGCCCCGACGCCGTTGCTGCGGCGCCTCTGGCTGAGTACCGACGCCCGTCGCCTGGCCGCGTGCGTGGCTGGTGGCCTGGTGCTCGCGGTGATGACCGGGCCCGAAGGCAGCGGCACTGCTCCCACGTCCGGCTTCACCGGGTCGCTCGGCAACTCGCGGGTCATCGGCTTCGTCGTCTTCGGCGTCGTGCTGTGGCTGCTCATGACCGCTCGCCAGCGCTACGGGACCGAGATCCGCGCCGTCAGCGACCGGTTGAGCGCCGCTCCGCGGCGCCTGCTCCCGGACAAGCGGGTCCGGGGGGTCTTCTACCTCGTGCTGCTCGGGATCGCGATCGGCTACCCGACCGTGCTCAACGGCTTCTGGCAGGAGGTGCTCGTCGACCAGATCGGCGTCTACGTCCTGCTCGCGCTCGGCCTCAATGTCGTCGTGGGCTACGCCGGGCTGCTCGATCTCGGTTACATCGCCTTCTACGCGATCGGCGCCTACTCGGCCGCCTACTGGACCGGCGCGCTGCCCGTGCACCCGCTGTTCCACCTCAACGCGTTCTACGCGATCCCGCTCGCGGTTCTCGCGGCGATGCTCGCGGGCGTCATCCTCGGCGCCCCGACGCTTCGCCTACGCGGCGACTACCTCGCCATCGTCACGCTCGGCTTCGGTGAGATCATCGAGATCGTCGCGAACAACCTCCAGGGCGTCACGGGGGGTGCCCAGGGGGTGATCGGCATCCCGCACTTCTCGATCCATTTCCTCGGCGTCGTCTACCACTGGGGTCTCGGCTCGCTCCCCTACTACTACCTGCTCCTCGGGTTCATCGTCGTCGTGCTCATCGCGTTCCACTTCCTCGAGAACTCCCGCGTCGGACGCGCGTGGGTCGCGATCCGCGAGGATGAGGTGGCAGCTGAGTCCTCGGGGATCAACGTGTTGAAGTACAAGGTCATGGCGTTCGCGATCGGTGCCTCGACCTCGGGCCTCGCCGGAATGGTCGAGGCGAGCAAGATCGGTTTCGTCGAGCCGGGCGACTTCACCGTCCAGCTCTCGATCCTCATCCTCGTGCTCGTAATCTTCGGCGGGATGGGGTCGCTTCCGGGAGCGGTGATCGGGGCCGCAGTGCTCCAGTTCCTCCCGCAATACCTGCGGGTCCATCCGCTGTTCGGCTTCCAGCAGCAGGACCTCTACCTCTACCTCGGCGCGATCCTCGTCGTCATGATGATCTTCCGGCCCGTGGGCGTCTTCCCCTCGCGGCGCCGCAAGCGCGAACTCGGGCTCGCCGAGCATGGGGTCGGCAGTGCCGACGCCATGGAGAGCACGACGGGGCCGATCTCCTGAGCGCGCCCATGGTGCCCACCGCCACTGCGTCCGACCCGATCGTCCAGGTCGAGGCGATAACGCTTCGATTCGGCGGGTTGACGAGCTTGTCGGACGTCTCGCTGACCCAACAGCGCGGGGAGATTCTGGCGGTTATCGGACCTAACGGCGCCGGAAAGACCTCGCTTTTCAACTGCCTGACCGGCGTGTACCACCCCCAAGAGGGCAACATCACCTTCCACGACGACCACGGCAAGTCCGTCGAGATCGTCGGTCCGAAGCCTCGTTTCGCCGGCCTCGGCGGCAAGTCGCACGTCCGCAACCACGGGCGCAAGCCGCACCAGGTCAATCGCGCCGGCATCGCCCGGACGTTCCAGACGAGCCGGCTGTTCAACGCGCTCACCGCCTTCGAGAACGTGAAGATCGGCGTGGAGTCCCGCATGCATACCGGACCGATCGGCGCGATGCTCCGCCTGCCTCGCACCCGGCACGAGGACCGCGAGAGCGACGCGCGCGCCTCCGAGCTGCTCGAGTTCGTCGGATTGCGCGAGCGGGCCAACGACATCGCCAGCTCGCTGCCGTACGGCGACCGCCGGCGTCTCGAGATCGCCCGGGCGCTCGGCACCTCGCCTCAGCTCCTGCTGCTCGACGAGCCCGCCGCAGGGACCAACCCCGCGGAGAAGAACGAGCTCGTGCGCTTGATCCGCAAGGTCAACGACGAGCGCGGCGTCAGCGTGCTGCTCATTGAGCACGACATGGGTCTCGTCATGACGCTCGCCGACCGGATCGTCGTGCTCAACTTCGGCCAGGTGATCGCCTCGGGCGTCCCCGCAGAGGTCCAGCAGAACCCGGCGGTCATCGAGGCGTACCTCGGTGCGCCCGACCCCGAGGACGCGTACGACACCTCGGGTCCGGCCGAGGACGGGCCCGAGAAGTGACTGGCGCCATGTTGCTCCAGCTCGCCGACCTCGAGGTCCGCTACGGGACCATCCCCGCGCTGAAAGGCATCACCCTCGACGTGGGCGACGGCGAGATCGTGACGCTGCTCGGGGCGAACGGTGCCGGCAAGACGACGACGTTGCGCACCATCTCCGGCCTGCAGCGAGCCTGGCGGGGCACGATCACCTTCGCCGGCACGGACCTCGGTCACATGGCGCCGCACGAGGTGATGGCCCTCGGCATCGGCCACGTCCCCGAGGGCCGGAGGATCTTCCCCCGCATGACCGTTCTCGAGAACCTCGAGATGGGCGCCTATCGCCGCCGCGGGAGCATCCGCCCGGACCTCGACCGGGTGTTCGGCCTATTCCCCGTCCTCGGCGAGCGGCGCAAGCAAGCCGGCGGCACGCTGTCGGGCGGTGAGCAGCAGATGCTCGCCATCGCTCGCTCCTTGATGGGCCAGCCCCGGCTGCTGCTGCTCGACGAGCCGTCGATGGGTCTGGCGCCGCTCATCGTCCGGGACATCTTCGCCATCATCCGTCAGATCCGTGCCGACGGCACGACGATCCTGCTCGTCGAGCAGAACGCCACCCAGGCGCTCCGCCTAGCGGACCGGGGTTATGTGATGGAGAACGGCGTGATCGTGATGACCGACCGGGCCGAGCAGCTGCTACGCGACCCGAGGGTCCGTGCCGCGTACCTCGGCGAGACGGCGGGCGCCGGCGGCTGAGCCGCTCGGACGGTCATACGACCGGGGCGAGAAATGGCGTGAGGTCTCCGATCCAGTCGAGGCAGACCTCCGCCGGCGACCAGTCACGAGCCACGACCGTCACCTCGACGGCTCGCTCCTCGATCGACGACCGGGCGGCCCCACGACGGGGCGCCTCGGGGCTCGACGCGCTGAGGCGCACGGCCCACCGCGCGTCGCCGGCACCGAGCTGGCAGTGCACCCGGCACGGACGATCGTCGAGGAACACGGGCCGATCGTCGATGCGGATCGGCGCGCTCCCACCCCTGGCGGGCGGCAGCTGGCGGGCGAGGACCTCGGCCAGGTCCACGGGGGATCGCCGTACGCGGGCGCCAGGAAGCCGCCACGAGGTGGTGACCCGCACCTGGCTGCCACTCGCGACGCCGACCGCGCCGTAGACGACCTCGACGCTCGTCGGCAACCTGTCCAGGAACACGGCGTCTCCGAGCACCGCCGGGGCGAGCTCGTGGCGGGCGAGCCCGACGACGCTCATCGCGCCGGCGAGGAGCGCCTCCTCGAGCGAGGCGCGCATCGTCGACACCCCGAGCCCGATGGATCGTCGCCTCGTCCAGACCATGTGCCGCCCATCAAGAGTCGTCGGTGAGTGCAGTGAGTCTCTAGCCGACCACCGACCGCGTCAAGCGCGATCTCGCGCAGGTGCCCTCCGCGAGCGCTCGAACTCGAGATTCGGGTCGGTGAACGTCAACCGCCAGGTGCGGGTCGTCACCGTATGCTCTCCCAGATGAGCGATGCTCATTCGTCGAACGACCCGCACCAACACAACCCGTGGCTGACCGGTGAGCAGGACCGGGGCGCCGCCTATGACCGTCGATTCGAGAGGCTGGCCGAGAGCGGCCACGCGGTCCTCGGTGAGGCGGATCTCGTCGCCGGCATCGGCCCACGATCGTTCCTCGACGCAGGTTGCGGAACCGGACGAGTC
>JAODBO010000007.1 GCA_025464005.1 Acidimicrobiaceae bacterium
CTCGGCCGGGTGCTGGCACTCGATCCGCGACCTGACTGCGTGGTGATCACCGGCGACCTCGTGGAGCGGGGCAAGCAGGACGAGTACCACGCCCTGCGAGAGGTGCTCGACCGCTTTCCGGTTCCAGTGCATCTGGCTGCTGGCAACCACGACGAACGCGATGCGCTGTTGGACTCTTTCGGCGGTAGTGCCTTTCTTGGCGGCGTCAATGCAACTCGCTACACCGTGGACTATCCGGAGGCGACCATCGTGGTCCTGGATTCGCTGGTGCCCGGCAGCGCCGCCGGTCGACTCGGCCCCGAACAGCTCGAGTGGCTGGACGAGACCCTGGACGAGCGATCGTCGTTGCCCGCGTTCGTCTGCGTCCACCATCCGCCGATGCCTGTCGGAATCCCCTTCCTGGACGAGATGCGACTGCTCGACGGCGATGCACTCGGTGCAGTGGTCGCCGGCCACCCACACGTTGTGCGCATCCTCGCGGGTCATGTCCACCGGGCGGTCACCGCTGCCTTTGCAGGGACCACCCTCACCATTGCGCCTAGCACCTACCGACAGAGCGAGCTGTGTATGCGCGCCGACCGCATGATCGGCTACCTGGACGAGCCGACGGGCTTCTTGCTTCATATCCTCACCAACGCCGATTGCGTGACACACACAGTTTCCGTCAGCCATGCCGGCGCGCTGCTGGGCGGGTACTAGCGGTATCGGCTTGTGGTGAGGAGTTGGAACGTGCTGTCGCGCCGGCAGCCTAGGTACGAATTGATTCGTCTGTGGTGAGACGGCCGGTACCAAGGACGACATCCGAAACGGCGGGACCTCGGACACGATCTCCGCGCTCACGAGCGCTATGAGGGATCGGCCGCGCAGGGCGGAGTTCTGGCAATCAGCATCCAGAGCCGATGCGGCACGGCGAGAGGGTTACACGGAAAGCGCTCCTCACTCAGCGTCCTACGCGGTTGGCACATAGCGATCTGGCAGCTCACCAAACCTCTTTAGTAGGAGTCGAGTACGTGGTGTTTCTGGCGCAGACGGCAATGTCGGCTCTCGTGTTGGCCCACCTGTGCCAGTTCTGTCTGAAGATGAGGCCCTCCTGGGCATCAGAGGGAGGTGGGTGTGTCCCTCGTGCTTTCGGAATGGCGGCGCTCGTATTCCTCGGCGGCCTCGAGTAGCGCTGTGTGGCAGTCACCGTTGAAGGAGGAGCCGTGCATGATCGCTAGGGTTTGGGGCCGAAGCTCCGCCAGGCGGCGGATGGTCGGGGCCGTGTTGGGGGTAAGGCAGGTCGCGCCGAACATGTCCTCGGCCTGGCCGGCTGCCTCGATGATGTCGTTTGCGGTGATGGCGGGACCATTTCCGATCTGGGTGAGGATATCCCCACACAAGAGGGTGCCGGTTGTTTCCTCGAACATGACGTGGGCGTCCCAGCCGTGCGGGACGTGGGGCGTGTCGATGCTCCGCACCTGCTTGCCGCCAAGATCAAGCACCTGGCCGTCTTGGAGGGGACGGGGAGGCCGGTCAGCCAGGTCGGCAATCGAGGTCATACAACCGACGACGGTATGGGCGACCTGGGCCTGGGGCGCGGCTGCCAGCCATTGATTCATGGCGCCGCACTCGTCGGCTTCGAGGTGACCGAAGGTGACCCAACCGAGACGGTCCAGTGGCATCAGCGATGAGACGACTGACGAGACGGAGTCGAACATCGCTCGGGGCCCGGTGTGGAACAGTAGCGGTTGATCAGCGTCGATGAGGAACTGGTTGAACGTGAAGCCGGTGGGGCCGATCTCGGGCACGAAGGTAGACAAGCGATATATGCGATCGGCGATCTCGGTGACGTTGGTCTCCATGGCCGCGCGGTCCTTTCGGTAGAGGGTTAGAGGGGAAGCGGGTGAGGCAGAATGCCGGTGCCAGGCCGGCGGCCGAAAAGGATCTGGATGAACTCGATAGCGTCCAGGGTGACCGCTTCGCCGTCGACTCCCTGGCCGAACATTCCGCCGGCCGGGCCTTCCAAATTGAGTCGGAATGGCAGGGCGTGGATGGCCGCCCATTCGGCGACGATGTCTGCGATGAGCCGGCCGTCGTGGGCGGCGGTCAGTTGCATGGGACGGCCGGTGGCGGCGCACAGGTCGATGCGGTGAGCCCATACGTCGCGGGTGAAGCCCACATCGAGCAGGTACTTGAGTGGTTGCCATCCGACGGGCGATCCGAACGGGACTGGCAGGTAGCGTGCTGGTGGTGGAGTGCCCCAGCGGCCTTTGACGGCTTTCGGTCCGATGCCGGCCAGTTGCCCGGCGATCTCGGCATTGGAGAGGTGGCTGCGCTCACGGATCTGCCACTCGTTCATGCCGTCGACCCAGTGGTGCGAATCGATCTCCTTGTTGAGGGGCAGACCGTGGCGTAGCTGCCGGAGGAACTCCGGGAACGAGGACTGGGCTTCCGCAGAGCCGAGGACGTGCAGGGCCAGACTGCGAACGTCCCAGTGGGTGCAGTCGGTCGGACGGTCCCACTCGTCATCTGACAGATCGCCGACGCCAACGGCAAAGCGGCTGAACTCCTCGAGGGCGAGACCTCTTGCTTCGGGCCGACCGATCCGCGCTGCGTTCATCGTGCGCTTCTCCTTCTTTCCGCGTCGTCTAGGTACCTGGCGATCAGTCGATCCAGATGACGGGTCCAACGGTCGCCGCCCGGGTCGTTCGCGAGCTGGGCGTCGATGAGACCCGCCACCATCGCAACGAAGCAATCGATATCGCCCTGATTGTCAACGCCTGCCGCCGCCAGCACCTGAAGGACCCGCTCCATTACATCCTCGGCGGCTCGATAGACGTCCGAGGAGGGCTTGAACCCCGGAATCGGCCGTTGCAACAGCAACGCGCAACGGGCCGGGTCTTCGCGGGAGAAGTCGATGAAGGCCACCATGCAACACTTCAGCGCCGCTCGTGGTTCGGTCGGTAGGTCCAGTCCGTTGAGCGTTGAGCCGGTCGAGGAGCTGGCGGTTGCCGTCGGCGAACAGGGCGTCGAACAGAGCATTCTTGGAATCGAAGTAGGTGTACAGCGACGGCTGCCGCATTCCCATCTCACGGGCCAACCCATGCAGCGAGATGCCCCCCACACCGCGCTCGCGGGCCGTGGCCCAGGCGGCCTCCACGATCGAGGCCACCTTCGCCCGCCGACGCTGCGCCACAACTCCTATCATCGATAGGAGTTGTACCTATCGGTAATAGGTAAGTCAAGGAGCGAGGGAGACGCGGCCATGCCCTCCTGCGGAGCGCCCAGATCACATCATCCGTACGACGACGAGACGAGAACCCTATCCCTGAGTCGGGAGATCTGCTGTCCACGCGACGGAACTCCAGATCGTTTCGACCCACTACCCTCGACAGCGTGCTCGCGAGGCGTGCTCCCATTGCCTCGAGCGCTGAGCGGGCACGTTGACCCTTTCTGTCGCTTGGCGTACCGACGTCCTCGGCGCGCCGTTCGAGGCCGCGACCATCGACCTTGGCCGCGACGCTCACGGCGAGTTCGTCGCCACGCTCGTCCGACGACTGGCTGATACCGGCGGCCTCACGCGCCGAGCCGTGCTCTATCTCCACGGGTTCAACGACTACTTCTTCCAAGCCGAGCTCGCCGAGTGGTTTGCGGACCGCGGCTTCGACTTCTACGCGATCGACCTACGCCGCTGCGGTCGCTCACTCGGTGTCGGGCAGCCGGCGTGTTACTGCGCGGATCTGTCCGAGTACGACGAGGAGCTCGATCTCGCCGCCGAGGTCATCCTCGCAGACGGCCACGACGACCTCCTCCTCGCCGCGCATTCGACGGGCGGACTGACGGCACCGCTTTGGGCCGCACGCCGTCGGAATCTTCCGATAGCGGGGCTCATGCTGAACAGCCCGTTCCTTGCGTTCAAGCAGTCGGCCGCCGTCCAGGCCGTCGTAGGCACGCTCGCCCGAGCTGTGGCCCGAGTCGACCCACTTCGCGTCATCTCCTCGGGAAAGAGCACCGCTTACGGCGACAGCCTCCACGCAAGCCGTTGCGGCGAATGGGAGTACGACGTCGCTTGGAAGCCGTCGCCGCCGTTCCCGGTGCGCGCCGGCTGGCTTCGCGCCATCCTCGAAGGGCACCGGACGCTTCGCGCCGGACTCGACCTCGAGATTCCGATCCTCGTCCTGTCGTCGACCCGCACCGTGAGCGCTCACGTTTGGGACGAGGTTCTCCACCGCGGCGACGCCGTGCTCGACTGCGACGCCATCGCCTGGAGAGCGCCCTTGCTTGGCCGGGACATGATGATCGAGCGCATCGAAAACGGTATGCACGACCTCGTCCTCTCGCCCCGACCGGCCCGGGACCGCACCTACGCCGCGATGGCGGGCTGGCTCGAGCGCATCACTCCCTGAAGGCGGGTTCGAGGGTCCCGCCACGACCGAGGCTCCGACGAGCCCTCGACCTGCCGCTTGCGACCGCCTCGCCTTGAGCGCTGGTCTCAGCGGCGGATTTGCAGTGCGCTCGGAGGAACTCGAATCCCCAACCTTCTGATCCGTAGTCCGCTCGTGGATGTGGAATAGCCCTGCGACACCGCGAAAGTCCTGCTCACAACTGAATACTGAGGACTCTCATAGCACTATGTGGCACTACAGGCGTGGGTACTTTGGGGCGTAGTTTGGGATAACTGGCAAGCCATGCCACTTGTTTTCCCCTATTGCGGCAGGTCGTCGCACCTGCAAACATACGTTCGTTCTACGTTTTGCAGAAGTCCTATCAATGCCCGTAGACCAGCGCCGTTGAAACGGGGTAGCTTGCCGAATCAGTCGGCGGCGCTCAACAGACGGGTAGCTCCACGTCAAGAAAGATGGGTGGGAGATGGCGGTAGAGGACGGCCCCGGACGAGGGGTCGAGGAGCGGCTTGACGCCCTCGAGACTCAGTGCGACCACCTGGAAGAGCTCATCACTGAGCTTCTGGCGACTCGTCGTGGACGAAGTCCTCAAGTATCTGCGTCAGGCGGCTGACCGTCGCCTCAAGAGCGTCGAGTCGTTCTCCGGTTCTGCCAGCCTTGCTCTTGGCCCGAGAGCGCCGGGAACGACTGAGCACGAGGGCGACATAGTTCTCATCGACGTCGCCTAGGCGCTCCCGGAAGAGCCTGGTGAGCATCGGTACCCATTTGTCGGTCGGGATCTGCTCGCCATTGCGCCACCGGTTGACAGTCGGCTCGGTCGTGCCGACGCGAAGCGCGATCGCGATGCCGGGCTCACGGGTACCGGCTTGCTCGTGTCGCTTGAAGAGATGCACGAGCGTCTCCTGGATATCTCCCACCTGCTCGTTATACGTGATACGTAGGGTCGCTGTCCACTCCCAAGGGTGACCGTCAACGCCGTGACGTGCACTTTTCGACTGAGCCGAATATTTCCCCTAATTGCTTGACTACGTAGGACGTTCTACGTAGAGTACGAGGCGATGGATCTTGACCCGGTGCTTGTTCGGTGGGGAGACAACATCCGCCGCCGACGCGCCGAGTTCGAGGACGACCACACGCAGGGCTGGCTCGCCCGGGCCTGCCGAGTGTCACTCAACACCGTCTGGCGATGGGAGCACGGCTACATGGAACCGCATCGACGCATGAAGGCACGGATTGCCGAAGCGCTCGAGACTGACGTCGAGACGCTGTTCCCCGGTAACCACTGATGGCGATCACCGAACACCGGCTGACGCTCAATATGTCGGAACTGGGGGACATCCTCGGGATCAGCGAGAAGCACCTGCGCAACCACATCCGCGGCAGCGAGATCCGTCTCGGCACGGAAGCCCAGCCCGAGGAGCCGATCCGCCTGATGCGGATGGGGCATCGCATCGTCGTCCCCGTCGCGGAGGCGGCCAAGCACCTCGGCTGCACCTCCGACGACATCCTCGCCCGGATGACTCAGGTCGCGTCATGACCTCCCTCGC
>JAODBO010000011.1 GCA_025464005.1 Acidimicrobiaceae bacterium
GTTTTCGAACCGTCAGACAGCTCGAAAGCTAGGAGGCAAGCGGGGTGCACTCGCGGATGGGTTACTCAGGCACCCACGGTCGACCCACGGATCGGTCAGGAGAGCCTGAAATCAGTGAGGGAACGCATGGACATCCAATCTGCATATCGAGAGGTCGGCACCTACCGCGGAGCGGCCGCGATCTGCGCGACGACGCCGAAGACCGTGAAGCGCGTGGTTACCGCCGCCGAGCTCGAGACGCCGCTCGAGGCGGCGCACAACTACGACGAGGTCCGCGAGGTCGTCGAGCAGCGCGTCGAGAAGACGAACGCCCGCATCTCCGCGAAGCGCCTGCTGCCCGCGGCTCGCGCCGCTGGTTACATCGGCTCGGATCGGAACTTTCGCCGGCTCGTCGCCGAGGTGAAGGTCGCCTGGCGGGCCGACAACCATCGGGGACGACGGCCCGGAGTGTGGACGCCCGGCGACGTGCTCGCGATCGACTGGGGCGCGATCGGCCCACTGCACGTGTTCTGCGCCGTGCTCGCCTGGAGCCGGGTGCGCTTCGTGATGTTCGCGGACAACGAGCGCTCCGAGACGACGCTGTCGTGCCTCGCGGCGTGCTTTGAGTACTTGGGCGGGGTGCCGAAGAGCGTGCTCGCAGACCGGATGGGGTGCCTGAAGGGCGGGGTCGTCGCGAACGTCGTGATCCCGACGAGCGCGTACGTCACCTTCGCCTCGCACTACGGCTTCTCACCGGACTTCTGCGAGGCCGCGGACCCCGAGTCGAAGGGGCTCGTCGAGAACCTCGTCGGCTATGTGAAGTCCGACGCGATGATCCCCGACGAGCTCGTCGTCGCCGACCTCGTCGCCGCGAACGAGCGGGCGAGGAGCTGGTGCGCTGAGGTGAACGCGCGGGAGCACTCCGAGATCCGTGCGGTCCCCCTCCAGCGCCTCGAGGTCGAACGGCCGCTCCTCGGGCCCCTGCCGTCGCTTCGTGGCGAGACCGCGAAGCGCGTGGTCCGCATCGTCGACCGGCTCTCTTGCGTCCGCTTCGGCTCGGCCCGTTACTCGGTGCCGATCGCCCGCATCGGGACACGCGTCGAGCTCGTGGTGCGTGACGGCTGCATCGAGATCAGCCACCTCGGTGTGCGGGTCGCGCTCCACGACGTCGTCGCTCCCGGCGAGACCTCGATCACCGACGACCACTACGGCGGTCCGCGATCGCTCCCTCGTCGGGCCGTGCGCCCGAAGACCCCGGCGGAGAAGGCCTTCTGCGCGCTCGGGCCGGTCGCCGAGGCCTTCATCAAGGGGGCAGCAGCGGCGGGGATGACGACACTTGCAGCCGACCTCGACGAGCTCGGCCTGTTGCACGCCGCGCACGGCACCGAGGCGCTCGTTGCCGCGCTCGAACGCGCCGTCGCCTTCGGCCGGTTCCGGGCTCATGACGTCTCCTCGATCCTTGCCGCCGGCAAGGGCGTGGCTCGCCCCTCGCGTCCCGGTGAGGCGCTCATCGTGGAGCTCCCGTTCGTCCCGACCCGTTCGCTCGCGGACTACGCGATCGGCGCGGACCGATGAGCACGACACCTCAGGCACTGCCGGCCGACCTTGACGCCGGGCTGCGCAGGCTGCGGCTGTCCGCGATGCGCCACCTCGCGCCGGAGCTGCTCGTCGTCGGCAAGACCCAGCGCTGGTCGCCCGAGGAGCTGCTACGCACGCTCGTCGAGGCCGAGATCGCCTCGCGCGACGCGTCGAACGTCACCGCACGCCTGAAGCTCGCCGCCTTCCCTGTCACAAAGACCCTGGAGGAGTTCGACGTCGGCGCCTCGTCGGTGAAACCGGTCAGCCTCGACTACCTCGCGAGCCTCGAGTGGGTGCGGGCACGAGAGAACCTTTGTTTGGTCGGCCCGGCGGGGACGGGCAAGAGCCACCTGCTCGTCGCCCTCGGCCACCAGGCGATCGAGGCGGGCATGCGCGTCCGCTACTTCACTGCGCCGGCGCTCATCGAGACCCTCTACCGGGGCTTCGCGGACAACTCGGTCGGCCGGGTGATCGAGCAGATCCTGAAGGCCGACCTCATCCTCATCGACGAGATCGGCTTCGCGCCGATGGACCACACGGGAGCCCAGCTGTTCTTCCGGATCGTCGCCGCCGCGTACGAGAACCGCTCGCTCGGGATCGCATCGCACTGGCCGTTCGAGGAGTGGGGGCGCTTCCTCCCCGAGCAGTCGACCGCGGTGAGCCTGCTCGACCGGCTCTTGCACCACGGCGTCGTCGTCGTCACCGAGGGCGAGTCGTTCCGCATGAAAGAGGCGCGCGAGAGAGGGGGCCGGATCACTTCGTCAACACGCTGAGCACGACCGAGGGGCGGGGACTTTTCCTGGCCACCAGCGGGGACTGCAACTTGGCCATTGACAAAAAGCAAGATTGATCAGGCACCGGTGTCCTTGGCCGATGTGATCCGCTTCACTGGACGCAGTCGGATTGAGCTCCTTGACCTCGTTCGAGCTGGCGTGCTCGAACAGGTTCCTGGTCGTCAGGCGTGCGAACTCACCGCGTCGAGCCTGCGTCACTGGATGGCAGCGAGTGCGTGATCAACTCCAAGGTGGAATAACGGACCGGAGTGCGGAAGATCGGTGTGGATCAACTTGCGCCCCTGTGGCTCCAGGAGTCGGACCTAACTTGCCTTTGGAGTGGCCTTGGCTCCCTTGGATGGCCTGCTCGGCCCCAGCGGAGGTGTGTGGTTGGCAAACGGTAGCGTAGAAATCTGGCAAACGGTAGCGCGGATGGTTGGCAAACGGTAGCGTAGAAGCTGGGCAGACGGTAGTGTAGGACTCCGTGGACTACCTGCCCCGAGTCGTCGACGGCGAGCTGGACGAGTTGATGTCGAGCCTGCCGGCCATCGTTCTGGAAGGACCGCGGGCTGTCGGTAAGACCGAGACCGCACGACGGCGCGCCAGCGAGGTGTTCGAGCTAGACGATCCAGCCCAGCTCGAAGTCGTCGCGGCCGACCCCGGCAGCCTTGTGGGAGCCGTCTCGGGCACGGTCCTATTCGATGAATGGCAACGCCACCCTCCGCTCTGGGACTTCGTTCGCCGCCAGGCGGAACAAGGTGCGCCGGCCGGCCGGTTTCTGCTCACAGGGAGTGCCATCCCTACAACGCAACCCGTACATCCCGGTTCAGGTCGCTTGGTGGAACTCAGGGTACGACCCATGAGTCTGGCGGAACGCCAGATCGACTCTCCGGTGATCGGGCTGGCCGAGATGCTCAGCGGTGACGGCCGTGCGCTCACCGGGACATCTGCAGTGACTCTCCCTGGCTACGTCGACGAGATCTTGGCGTCGGGCTTTCCCGGTATCCGGCCGCTCACGGGCCGGGCGCGACGAGCCCAGCTCGACAGCTACCTCTCACGCGTGGTTGATCGTGATTTTCCCGAACTCGGCCTCACTATCCGCCGACCCGCCACACTTCGGGCATGGCTCGCGGCATACGCCGCGGCTACCTCCACCACCACGACCTACAACAAACTGCTTGGTGCGGCGACCCCGGGAGAGACAGAGAAGCCGGCGAAGACGACCACCATCGCCTACCGAGACGTGCTTGAACGTCTTTACCTCGTCGACCCAGTTCCGGGGTGGCTGCCGACGCGAAATCGCCTCAGCCGTCTCACCCAAGCGCCCAAGCACCATCTCGCTGATCCGGCGTTGGCGGCTCACCTGGCCGGCATTGACGCCGGCGCACTTCTTCGCGGTGAGGGGCCCCAACAGCTCACGGTGCGCGATGGCTCCTTCCTGGGCGCCCTCTTCGAGTCCTTGGTCACGCTCAGTGTGCGGGTGTATGCCCAGGCCAGCGAGGCCACGGTCCATCATCTACGGACCAGGGACGGAGACCACGAGGTTGACCTCATCGTCGCTCGGCGAGATGAGCGCGTTGTGGCGCTCGAAGTCAAGCTCCACGGAGCGGTCGACGACACCGACGTCCGCCATCTGCTGTGGCTTCGCGAGCAGCTAGGCGACGACCTGCTTGATGCCGCCGTCATCACCGCTGGGGACCGTGCCTACCGGCGAATGGACGGCATCGCCGTGATCCCCGCCGCGTTGCTCGGTCCGTAGCTGGGTCAAGCCGCACCACCTCATGGCCCTCATGGCCAGAAATCAGGCCCTCAAGCCGATCAGGTCGGGGCTCGAGCGCCCTAACGAAAGATCCCCGCTAGCTCACCGTGGCGCAGGGGGGAGTTCCGGCCGGTGCTTTCAGGGGTTCTCGGGGCCGGTCCCGGCTGGGAAGGTCCAGGTGAGCGGGGTGTCATAGCGGATGGGTACCCTGGTACTCCACCCTCCTGGGAGTCAGGTGATGTCGGCGCCTCGGGCCGTCTGTGCGGTCCCGAGTATCCCGGAGGGCGATGGTCATAACTGTGAGTGGGCGATGCCCGAGAAAGAGATCGAGGTTGGAGGCTGGACCGGCGGGGATGAACGCCGTCCCGAGCCGCCCCTGGGCCCGACCTCAACCCTCGAGGAGGACAACTCGGTCGCTGTTTCGTACCTGGTGGCTGAGCGGCGCGGTGATTACGTGGCCATCATGGACGTGCTCGAGGCGTCGATCGCGGACCTGACCCCGCCCGAGCTCACGCGTGAGCTCGCCAAGGCTGCCCTGGTCCTCGGAGAAGAAACGGTCGAAGAACGCTTGGACCAGCTGCGGATTTGGGGCGCGGTGCACGCGTCGACGGACCAGTCCAAGGTGCAGCGCCACAGCGACCTGCTCTCACGGAACTGGCGCTACTCCCCGACGGTAGCCGGCCGCCACATCCACCGCTTCTACACCGAGTTCCTGCGCTCGGCGCCGGCAGCACGCGAGATCCCCCTCACCGCCCTAAACGAAGTCGTACGCTCGCTCCGTGCCCTCCATGAGTGGGCCGGGGGCGATGGCAGCGTCGATGTCCGGGCGGCCATCGCCCGGGTGTTCGTCCAACACGACGCCCTTGACGGCGGGCTCTTGGGTGCCGAGGACTCCCTCACAGGACTCGTCGACCGCTTTGACCTCGACGCCGACCGCACCTCGATGCTGCGCCAACTCCTGGTGGACTACGCGACCCGTGTGGCCAACGAGCTCGACGAAGGATCCGCCCAGGCGTTCGGGTTGCTCGAGAACCTGGCACCACACTTCGCGACTCTCGCGGCCAAGGTAGTCGATGAGTCAGAGGCACGCGAGCTCATCCAGAGCGGGGTGGTCGCTGGGGCGCGTGGTGGGCGCACCTCGGACTGGGCCGGCATCTCCTCGTGGTTCGACCCATCGACCGGGCGGGCGCAGCGCTTTATCATGCGCCTTGTGCGTGCCCTGCCGGGTATGCACGCCAACCTGCGCCGACTCCACACCTCAAGCGGTGCGCTGACCGGACGCGCTCGGGCGATCAGCCTTGCCCGCGCGTGCGCCGCCAACCCGGCCATGGCGGCCGAACTGACGTTGGTGGCCCTGGGCGACCACTCCTGGCGAAAGCTCTGGTGCGCCGCTGAGGACGACGAGCTGCGTTTCACGCCCTCGTGGGCGGCGGGACCCAAGGTAGATGTGCCCGAGCTGCTCCGTCTCACCGGCCGGACCGGTGCACGCGGTCGCGTCCCCGCAGCACGCGACGGAGCCGCGGCCCGGGCTGAGATCCTCGCTCGACGCGATGAGAAGCGCATCGCCCGGGACGCCGCCGAGGCCGAAGTGCTCGCTGCGGTGCCCGGGGCCGTGCTCTCCGATGCGGCCGGGCGCGCCGCCCTGGCCGTGCTCTTGGCAGCGGTGCGCACGGCGGGCAAAGGTCGGACGCGCTGCGCGGAGCGGGGCGGAATCGCCGCGACCATCTACAGCATGCTCGATTACGACGGACTCCCGGCAATCACCTCGGAACAGTTCCGGGCCTGGCTGCCCGGTCGGCGCGTGTGCTTCCACCGCGCCGGTGAGTATCCGGCCGTGATGCCCGGCGTCGTGGGCGATTCGGGCGAGCGCCCACAGATCGTGGTGGGCCCTTCGGTCTTCGAGGGGGTGGCATGACGACAGTCACCGACACTGCGGCGTCGGTCCCTAGAGCGGAGATCGAGCAGCCGTTGCGGCGCCCGAGGAAATGGACGCCTGACGTTGGGTTCGAGGTGGCCGACGTGCTCCGGCTCTTGATGGTGCGGCCGTGGCTCTATGCCGGGCGCGACGACGAGGACATCGCCAAGGTACGGCGTAACCGCGACGCCATCGTCGACATCTTTTCCCGTCTCGGATGGGTGCTCGTGGTTGACCGCGACTTCGTCCGGCTACGCAAGAGCGCGCCCGTGCGCTCGGCAGTGTTCGCCTCGGGGCCGGAGGCACCTTCGGCTCTCGCCTGCCAGTGGTTCTTCCTCCTGGCCGCGGCAGCTGAGTCGATGGGACGCTGGGTGCCGCTCGGCAGCTTGGTCAGCGCGGCGCGCTCTGTTGCGGCGGAGGCGGAGACCGAGACGAACGGGGACATCGCCGAACGTCGGGCCATAGTGCGGGCGCTTCGGATGCTCAGCGACCGCGGTGTCATCGAGGATCTCGACAACAACCTCGACACCTACGTGAGTGAGGAACGCGCTCCGATCGGCCTGGCCATTCATCACACGCGACTTATCCACCTCATTGCCAACTTCGACACCCAGCACGACCCGATGAGCGACCCGGCGGCCTGGATCGGCGCCCTGCACGAGGATGAGGCGCGCGAAGAGGCGCGCAGCGTCAGCCGGCGACTCCTCGACGACTCGGTGGTCCACGTCGGTGACCTCTCCGAGAGGGAAGCCGACTGGCTGAGCCGACGCCTGCGCGATTACGTCGGGCCGCTCGCCGAAGCCTTCGGACTACACATCGAACGTCGCACCGAGGGCGCTGCCGTCGTCGTCCCAGAATCGGCCTTCCGCGCTCCCAAGGAGCTCGGGCCCGTGACGTTCCCGGGCAAGGGCACCGCCGCCCATGCCGCGCTCTTTGTGTGCGCCTGGGCCCGCGAAGCCGGCGACATCGACGCCGGGGACGCCCCGGGCTGGAGGGTCCTGCGCAGAGCAGCAGTGGTAGCCGAGCTCGAGCGCCTCGCCGCACTCCAAAAAGCTGGAAAGGGTGGATGGCGCCGAGAGCTAGCTGAGGACCCCGGAGGAGCACTGCTGGGTGAAGTGCGTGACATCCTGTGCGGTCTCGATCTCGTGCGCGTCGAAGGAGACCTCTGGTACTTCTCGCCTGCAATCGACCGCTGGGAGACGCCGGCGGACCCCGAGCCCGGCCCTGCCGATGCGTCCCCCGACGCACCGGCAGCGGAACTCGCAATCTACTCGGCTGAAGGCGTGGCGGCAGAGAGAGTGGAGGCATCGTGATGGTGAGCTTGATCGACGCGGGGGTCGAGGCTGGGGCGGCCGAGCCCGGGCCAAGTCGCTTCGCTGCGCGCTGGCACTTCATCGGTGCCGGGCTCTCCAACGTGTGGCGCTATACCGATCTCGAACTTCCTGCGCCATCCGGGCGACTCCTGCTGCGCGGACCAAATGGCACCGGCAAGACCACCGCACTCGAGACGTTGTGGCCGTACCTACTCGACCTCAACGCCCGCCAACTCTCGGCGGGTAAGGCCAGGACGACGAACCTCACTGCACTGATGGCCGAGGAGTCCGGGGGTAAGCGCCGCACCGGGTACGCCTGGGTCACGTTCGCGGCACCCGGGGAGTCCGAGATCGTGAGCTACGGCGTCCGACTCAATTACTCACCGGGCGCATCCCCGCCGGTCGGCGTGGTGCCGTTCATGGTCCAAGGACGTCCCCTCTACGAGCTGGCGCTGTGGAAGCCGGGCCGTGAGTCGCTCAACGCCGATGAGTTCGGTGCCGCCGTGATAGCGGCTGGCGGACTGGTCTTCCGCGATGAAGCGGACTACCGCCATGACCTGGCCACCAGGCTCTTCGGAATCGAGTCCGAAGAGCTGCGCGCGTTGACCAAGCAGATTCACTTCGTGCGAAACCCGACGAGGTTGGCCGAGCTGTCGGCCGATACCGCATCGGATCAGCTGTGCGAATCGCTCCCGACGGTCGAGGAGAGCCGGATCGAGGCCACCGCCGACGCTCTGGCTGAGTCCGAGACCACCCGCCTCGCCTTCGAACGTGACCGAGAGGCGGCCAGCGCACTCGAGCACTTCGCTGCATCGTGGGTGGGTCACGTCCGTGACGCTGCACGGACTGTGACGACCCGGGCGGAGGAGGCGGTCAAGAACATCGACTCGAGGGCCCGCGATCTGCGCACCCACGCCCGCAAGCTCGAGGCGGCGACGGTCCGCGAGTCGGCGGTCAACGGTGAGTTGAGCACCCTCGAGTTCGACCAGACTGAGGCCCTCGGGAAGCGCCGGGGCATCGAGCAGAGCGACCTCTACAAGAACGCGGCGCGCCTAGGCGATCTGGAGCGGACGATGGAGGCTCAGGAGTCCATGGCGGCTGGCTCGCTCGTCTCTCTCGGACGCGCAGCGGAGGGGGCCACGAGGAGCCGTGAGCAGATCGAGACGAGGGCAGCGGAGTTTGTAGAGGACTACGCACGCGTCGCAGCGCAGGTCCGCGCTGTGGCGCCCGAACTCGAGACCCCCTTGCCGCTTTCGCTCACGCACCGCCCTCGTGGGGCCATGAGCATCGGGAACCAGACAGTCGACCCGGGTCCCGAGCTGGTGTTCAACGCAGATCTCGCTGCGCTCGCGCAGAGCGCGTCGGCCTGGACCGAGCGCGCGGAGTCGCTGGCGGCGGAGGGCGCCACAGCCAAGCTGTACGAGAAGGCGCACGCGGCCGTGCTGGAACTCGAATCTGTCGCCGGGCGCGCCCGGAGTGAGGCAAACCGGCTCTGGGTCACCGCGCAGGAGCGGGCCGCCGACGCGCACCGAGCGGCGATCGAGGCCCGGGCAGCGGCGGCGGGGCTGGAGGGCGCTGTGCGTACCTGGCGTGCCCCGATGGAGGTCGACCCAGGGTTCTCGCTCGACGACCTGGCCGAGGGCTCGTGGGCCATCGGCGAGCCGGCGGAGGCACTGGCCAGTGCCGAGGAGCTGGCCGGCATGGTCACCTCGTGGGCGAATACCCGTGCGGTCCAGTACCGCACCCGCGCCGGGCGCCTCACCTCAAAAGCCGAGCAACTGCGCGCCGATGCGGCCGAGGCCAAGAACGAGGCCGAGGTACTCCGCGCTGACGGCGCGGTGCTGCCACTGCCGCGGCCCGAATGGGTATGCGACGTGGACGACGAGCACTCCTTCGGTGCGGCGCTGGTGTGGAACGACGATGTGCCCGCCTCGGTCCAAGACGCCCTCGAAGATGCTCTCGCTCAAGCCGGCGTGCTCGGGGCGGCCCTCGAAGCAGGTGGCGTTCGTGTCGCCTCGTGGGCGGTCAGCGGCCGGGGGCCACGCGTCGCGTCCAGCCTGGCTGACGTACTGAGCTCAGTTGCCGACCATCCGATGGCCGAGGTCGCGTCAACGGTGCTTGCCCGCATCGAGCTGGTCGAGCATGCCTCGGAACTCGACGGGGCGACAGGCGCCTTGGTGATCGGACGCGACGGATCCTTCCGGGCTGGTCCGCTTGTGTCGCGCCCGTCAGTTGCCGGCCGCGAGTTCGCCCCGGCCACTCACGTGGGTGCGGCCCGCCGCCGGGCGGCAGCACTCGAGCGGGCCGCGGAACTGGAGCGCAACGCAGTAGCGCTCGAGCAGGATGCTGATCGTCGCGAGACCGAGGCAGGCCGAATGCGGGACGTGGCCGAGGCCGCACTGAACACCGCAACGGCCTTTCCCGAGCGCACCGGTCTGCGTGACGCCGAGGCGGCACGGGTCGGCGCGGCGCGGGCCGAGCAGGCGGCCAGCAGCGCAGCCGAGAGCGCCGAAGCTGGGGCCCGGGACAAGGAGTCCGAGGCCGAGACAGCGGCCGAGGGGTGGCGCAGCGACGTCGGCGCGGTCGGACTGCCCCAGACCATCGACGCCTTACGCCAGTTCATCGGCCGAGTGGACCACGTCGTGGCCGAGCTGCGTTCGGCAGGCGTGGAAGCCGCCGGGCGACTGGCGAACCGGCTCGGCAGTCTCGAGCGCGACGTCCGCGTCGCGGTCGCGAGCGACACGCCGGCACAGCTGGTTGCCCAGGCCCGCTCAGATCACGCGGTCGCCGTCGAAGCGCGGGCCGTCTACGAGGAGCTGGTCTCCCAGCTCGGATCGGCCGCCGAGGACGTCATGCGCGCCTACGAGGAAGTGCAGGGGCGGATCCGGCAACTCGAGCTCGACGTCACGGCCGCACGCGACGTCGTCCGAGAGGCGACAAGCGAGCGCGTGCGGCTCGACACCTTGGTCGAGACGTCCAAGACAGCGGTCGGAGAGGCCCGGCCCGCTGCCACACGGGCCGTTGGCGAGTTGCGCGAACTCTTGGCGGTCGAGGGGGTCTGCGCTGCGCTGCTCGAGGCCGAACCGGCGATCGACGACAAGGAGCTGATTGCCCAAGTCGTCGCCGCGGCGGCCGGTAAGACAGTGGCGCGTCGCACCCTGCTCGACCAGCGTGACAAGGTGCATGCAGAGCTCGTCGAGACCTGGAAGGTGGAGCCGGCCAACGCTCCGGCGGAGCTCCTCGCCTTCGTGTTGACCAACGAGAACAACGCCTACTCGCCGGTGTCGGCAGCCGCCCACGCCAAGCGGCAAGCCGAACGGGCGCAAGAGGCGCTGAGCCTCGCTCAAGAGGACGCGCTCAGTAAGTTTGTGGTGGGCGCGGTGCCGGGGGCGATCGCCACGGCCTGGACACGCCTGCAGGACTGGAAGCGCGACGTGAATAACAAGATGCGCGAGGCGGCGGCTTCGTCGGGTGTGGGTGTCTCGGTGCGTGTAGGCGTGCGCGAAGACCTCGCCCCTACCGAGCGGACCCTCCATGAGCTGACGTGCAAGGGCGCGCTCAGCTCCGAGTCCAAGCGCGCCGCTGGAGACTGCATCGCCCGGCTGATCGACGCCTCGAGTGCCGAAGACATGAAGGACCGGGTGCGCGACGCCGTGGACATCCGCAACTGGGTCTACGTGGAGTACTACGTGACGCGCCCGGGACAAGAACCCAAGAAATGGGGCAAGCGCACCGGACTTTCTGGTGGTGAGCGGCGGCTGGTGGTGCTCGCGCCGATGTTAGCGGCCATCGCTGCGGCCTACGACAAGTTCGGCACGAGCGCACCGCGCCTTGCCGCCCTCGACGAGGTGCCGGCTGAGGTCGACCTGGCCGGTCGCGAGGGCCTCGCCCGCTACCTCGCCGCCCTCGACCTTGACCTGGTGGCCACGTCGCACGAGTGGGACGGGGCGCCTGGGGCCTGGGATGGAATCGATGCCCAGGATCTCGAGTCTGCCACCGACGGCACCGTCATCGCCTTCCACATGCCGATCCGATCGAGAGAGCCGCTCCCGGGCGACTCACTCGTCGTCTACCCAGCCGCCTCGGCTTCGTCCGATGCCAGCTGAGAAGATCGCGCCAAGCCTCGAGCTCGTCGTCCCAGAGCTGCGCTGGTTCTGGGGGCAACTGGCCACTCAGGCGGACCGGCGGGGTGATCCGGACATGAGCACCGGTACGCTGAGCGTGGTCGCGCCCGAGTCCTCCGAAGAACGTGCGGCGGCGATCGGCATCTGTGGCAAGGTGCTGGCTGCCGGCCAGAGGCGGCGCGTGGACCTGGCCGAGTTGGTATCGCTCACGGAGCCGCTCAGCCCCGGGGAGGTGGCGGCGTCTGTGTTGGGGCGCCCGCTGGCAGAGCGCCGGCTGGCCGCTGATGGCCAGCGGGCACGCGAAGCTGAGCTCTGCGACGCGTTGCGAGGTGCGGTCCCAGACCTCGACAGCGACGCGATAGCGGCGCTGCGCAGCTCCGGGGCCATCAAGAGGCTGTCCAAGATCTCCGACGCCGAGCAGGTGGTCGAACACGTCGGCGCAGTGATGCGCGACCTCCCGGACGGCCCCGGGATGGTCGACCGTCGGCTGCTCGCGCTGGTCGCCGGTTCGCCGCATGCGCTCGACGCCGGCCAACCCGTGGCAGGCATGTGTCTGAGCCTGCTGAGCGCGCTCGGACGCGTCGAGGCGGGGATGAGCGCCCGCGATGCTTGGGCCGCGGTGGGCGTGGTCTACGACGACATCACAGGGGGCCTCAGCGTCGTTGGCCTGGTCCCAGACGGCTGGACCGTGCCCGAGCACGCGCCGGTAACGCTGCCACCGAAGGCCCTCGCTCGGTGCACGTGGCCGGCAGGGCGCGGGCGTGTCGTCTTCGTCACAGAGAACCCATCGGTCTTGAGCGCGGCCGCGGGCATCGCCGGTGCCCGGGCGATCTGCACGACTGGAACCCCTTCTCGCCTCGAGATCACGTCGTTGGGGAAGCTGGCCGCGGCTGGCTGGCGGCTCGCGATCCGGGCGGACTTCGACGACACCGGGCTTACCAACACAGCCGCCATCCTCGGAGCGGTGCCCGATGCACTGGCCTGGCGTATGGGAGCGACGGACTACCTGGGAGCATTGCAGGCGAGCAGATCAGTTGAGCCACTGCGCCTCGATCGCCTGGGCCAGACTCCGTGGGACCCCGAATTGGCTGCGGTAATGAGGCATCACGGAGTGGCCGTGTTCGAAGAGACGCTCCTTGATGATCTCTTGGACGACATCGCCCATGCGTAGATCGACAGGCCCGGCTCGCCGTCGGGGGCTCAAGGATTCGAAGGTTCGCACAAAGCTCCTTTTGGCCTCGTTCTCATGATCCGCCCGATACTGCGAGACACGGACGCGCCTGGCCTCAAAGTGGCCCGGCCTTCGCCGGGAATGTTGTGGGTCTGTGCTTCGGCGTTACTGGGGTCATTATCGTGCCCTCTCAGACACTGAGAGAGCACGTGCCCTAGCGGCCGCGTACTCAGAGCGCCAGGGCCAGCAAGACCGTCGGGTATGTGATTACCGGCATTCGTTGGGCCCATAGCCCGAGGGTCGGTCAAAGAAGGGGGTTTCTCGGGACTCGGTCGTTGTGGCACAGACACTGAGCAGTCGGCTGCCCTATGCAGTGCATATGCACACCGTTGTGACTAGCGACTTCGTCAGATTTGTAAACTGATGGGTGCGCTATAGCTTGGAACCCCCGCCACTCCTGATATGAACCTACGACTGGTCAAAAAGTCCAGTTCGTAGTGTTCGTATCTCCCGTTTCGCCGATTTGAACCTGCGAACGGATCTTCTTCGAAGGCGTTGAGGCCCGGTGGGTCGAAGACGAGTTGCCGCACAACGGGTCCGAGGGCTTCCACCCGACTTCGCGACCACGAAGGTATCCTGGAGTCATGGCAGCGCAACCTGTTATGACCGCCGAAGAGTGGTTTGAGGGCATGCGACATGCTGCGCCTCCAACTTCGGACGACGTAACGATCCTCTGGGATGGTCGACGCCTCGACTCGCGGGAAGCCGTGATGGAGTGGTTGGCGGAAATTGAAGTGAAGCGCGCTCAGGAGGCTGCAGTCAGTGCAGATGCCTGAGCCTGACGGGCCGCCCCACGATCTCTCCCGATTGATCGAGACTCTCAATCGTCACAGCGTCGAATACCTCGTTGTCGGTAGGCGCTGCAGCTTTCGCCTACGGGGTCACAAGACCAACTGATGATGCCGACTGCGTCGTTCGCCGAGATCGTGCAAATCTCGATCGACTCGCGGATGCATTGGTGGACCTGAACGCGCGCCTACGCGTCGGAGGGATGACCGATGCAGAGGCACGAATGCTCCCAGTGAAGATCGACGGAGGCATGCTCGACGGGGCTGGCATGTCCACATGGATGACCGACGCCGGCCCCTTCGACGTCCTCGCCGGGCTGGAAGCATCCGACGGCCGCCTGGTCCCGTACGAGGAACTGTGGGAGCGCTCGACCGTGCTTCACGGGGACGGGTTCGAGATCCGCGCCGCTGCCCTGGAGGACATCATCCGAGCGAAGGAGCGAGCTGATCGGGCTAAAGACCGCGAGACGTTGCCCGAACTTCGGGCCCTGCGGGACGCACCGGCAAATGGGGGAACGCCCACGCCCTAATCGAGCAGATGTCCGGCGGCGGTGATGTTCGATCATGCGGTCAGCCATAGGGTCGTGGACAAAAGCGCAGGTGGATCGGTAGTAGCTAACGCGGATATCGGGCCCCCGCCACAAAGAGGTCTTCACGTTTAGGCCTCCCACATCTTCACGTTTGGTTGTGACACTCGCTCCTCGGGGCTGCTCGGTGACTCCGTCGCCTGGTGAGGCGCTCGCTCCGGTAGATGAGCGCGACAAGCTGGCCGGCGCGGATGTCACCTTCGAGACCGGTCGCGACTATGGCGGTGCGGATCCCCTAGCTCCGATCTTTCACGTGTCCACGTGAGCTGAGCTGCGCGTATCCGCGAAAATGCCCTTCCAGCGGGAAGACTGAGGTTGTCGAGACTCCAGTCACTCCTGCCAGAAGGGCATCTCCGAGATGGAAGCTACCAGCGCGCGCCCCGTCGTTGTCGGACCCGGAGGGACTGGCGTCGTCGCCCATGTCGGGCTCCACGCACTGTGCTCGTTTGCGGACCGTCTCGGCCTCGGGAGCGAGCTGTCCTGCGCGATCCCGCGGCCTCGTGAGCGAGCGCCACTGCACGACCGGGGCAAGGTGCTCGTGCATGCAATGGCGATGCTCGCGGGTGGCGGCGAGGCCTGCAGCGACATCGAGTTCCTGCGGTCCGAGCAGAGCCTGTTCGGCAACGTTGCCTCGGACTCGACGCCGTGGCGCACCTTCCACGAGATCACGCCGTCGACGCGTGCCGAGTTAAAGACGGCGATCGCCGGCATTCGGGCCGAGGTCTGGCGCCGCAGCTCGGCGACGACCGGGAGTGCGCCGGTCGTGCTCGACGTCGACGCGAGCCTCGTCGAGATCCACACGGAGGCAAAGGACGGCACCGGCCCCACCTACAAGGGCGGCTATGGCGTTCATCCGCTGCTCTGCTTCGCGGACGCGACCGGCGAGCTGCTGTCCGCGATGCTGCGTCCGGGCAACGCCGGCGCGAACGACGTCGCCGATCACCTCGTCGTGCTCGACGAGCCGCTTTCCCAGCTGCCGGTCGAGATCGCCGCGGGCCACCGGGAGGGTGACGACACCTCGCTCGTTCGCCGCGATGTCGTCGTGCGAGCGGACTCGGCCGGTTGCACGGCCGGCTTCCTTGCGGGCTTGCGTGCACGCAACGTCGGCTTCAGTGTCGTCGCGCGCTCGACGCGCCAGATCACCGAAGCGATCTTTACCACCCTCGGCCACGAGGAGCTCTGGGCTCCGGCTGTTCGCCAAGACGGCGAGCTGCGCAAGGGCGCCGCGGTCATGGAGCTCACCGAGCTCGTCGATCTCGGAAGTGTCCCGGAAGGCACGCGGCTCATCGTCCGTCGCGAGCCGCTGCACCCCGGCGCGCAGCAGACCCTCTTTCCCTCCCTCGACTACCGCTACTGGGGTCACTACAGCGATCGCGACGGCGACCCGGTCACCCTCGACGCGTTCATCCGCGCCCACGCGCATGTCGAAGAGCACATCTCAAGGTTGAAGGACTCCGGGCTCTGCCGCTTCCCGTTCTCGAACCTCGAGGCGAATAGGAACTGGCTGATGGTCGTGGCCGCAGCCGCGGACCGCGTCCGGTGGTTCCAGCTCCTCTGTCTCGACGGTGCGCTCAGCCGCGCCCGTCCGAAGCAGCTGTGCTGGTCGATCTTCCACGCGCCGGGCCGCCTCGTCCGCTCGGCCCGACGGGAGTTCGTCCGCATCCTCGACGGCTGGCCGAGTGCCGAGGCACTCCTCACCGCCTACAGGAAGATTGAGCTCCTCACCTGAGCGCAGCCGAACCTGAGCAGGTCGGCGAGGGGTGGACCTGGCACGCCCCGAGACCGGTCTACGGCGACCCTGGCGGGCAGCTCGCTCGATCCGCGACCCGCAGAGCCGGATGAATCCCCCGGAATCACCCGATCTGGGATCGATGAATGACCGCGCGACCGGCTGGATCATTCTCGTGAACGATCGAAGCTAGTGCCCCCGCCACTATTTTTGCGCGGCAGGTACGCGTCGGGGACACCCAGACCACGGAGCCCCGGTCGCAGGTCCGGAATGCGCGCCGGTCGATCGCGCGGTTCGCGTGCTGGCCGCCGCCGAGTGCCTGTGTGCGCTCCGTCAAGCCGGCACCTTCGAGCTGCGCACCGGCTGCCGCGTGACGCAGCTGCGCCTGTCGCCGGACTCCGTCACTGTGGCAACCGCCGCCGACGCCGAGTTCCCGCTGGGCCGGGGGGGCCACCCAGGCCTCGGCCAGGCGTCCCATCCTCAACAAGTCGACGAGATCGGTCGCGTCGCGCTCGTCGTTCTTCACCCCGCGGTGACCCCAGTTGCTCCCGAGGGAGTGGGCCAGGTGCACGCGACCGCCGCACTCCGCGATGACATCGGCGGCCCAGTACCAGCCGTAGGTCGCATCCACGATCACCTTGGGGTGCTGGCCGGCCTTGGCGAGTTGGGCCGCGAGCGATATCGCGTCGTTGTCGATCCGGACGGTGTCGAGCGATCTCGCCGTCATCGTTGCGGCGCACGATGACGCTCCGTCGCCGATGCAGGTCAATGGCGACCACCTTTTCGATGCCACCCTCGCGCAGCGCGTCCCGTTTGTCTGTGACCTTCGACGATGACCATTCGGTGGCCGATGCCGGCCTCGCGCTCGTCACGGTGCTCTCGGAGAAACTCGGCCTCGAGGAGCTCGCGCAAGAGCTAGCGCTTCATACCGCTTTACTGGTTGACGCGATTTGTCACCGCTATTACGGTCCCAGCCGTGACCGTGACATCGCCTGACGAGTTCAACGTGGAATTCGACGAGGAGTCGGCCGCGGAGTTGCGGCGACGGCTCCTCCAGGCACGATGGCCCTCTCCGGAGGACGGGATGCCGGAGGACGCCGGAACGGATGTGCAGGCGCTGCGCGACGTCGTTGCCGCCTGGAGCGAGTTCGACGTACAAGCGTGTGCGCAGAGCCTGAACGAGTTCCACCACGTCCGAGTCACAGTGGACGGCGAACAGGTCCATGCGGTACACGAGCGGGGAAAGGGACCGCGACCGTTCCCTATTGTCCTCACCCACGGCTGGCCGAGCACGTTCTGGGAGTACTCGGCGCTCATTCCCCTCCTCACCGATCCCGCGACGCACGGGGGAGATCCCGAGGACGCGTTCGATGTCATCGCTCCTTCGCTTCCAGGCTATGGGTTCTCGCAGGTGCCCGCGAGGACGGACTTCGTCGATGCCGACGTTGCAGATCGGTGGGCGCGACTCCTCGTCGAAGGTCTTGGGTATCAGCGGTTCGGCGCTCACGGCACCGACGTCGGCGCTCGCGTCACCGCACGACTCGCCCGGCAGCATCCAGAACGTCTCGTCGGAATCCACCTGGCAGCATTCGGCATGCCGGCGCCGTCGGGGATGCCAACGGCCGAGGAGGCTGAGTACGTTCGATTCCAAACAGAGTGGCGGGCCACCGAAGGTGCGTACATGGACATCCAGTGGACCAAACCGCGGACGCTCGGATATGCCCTGACGGACTCGCCGATCGGCCTCGCTGCGTGGTTCCTCGAGAAGTACCGGGCGTGGAGCGACAGTCGAGGTCGGTCGATCAGTGGACTTCCGCTTGAGTGGATCCTCACGACGCTCACCATTTACTGGATGACCGCTACGGCCAACACCTCGTTCAAGCCGTATTACACGATGCAACGGACGCCTCCCCTCCTCGAGGAGGACCGCGTCGAGGTCCCAACCGGGGTCGCAGTGTTCCCCCACGAGCGCGTCCGCATGCCGTCCGCGCCTCGATCGCTCGCGGAGCGCCATTTCAACGTCACGAGGTGGAACGAGTTCCCCGCAGGGGGGCATTTTCCAGCTGTCGAACAACCTTCGGTGCTCGCGAACGACCTTCGCGAGTTCTTCAGACCACTTCGCCGCAGCAATGATCGTGACGGTTGAACCTGGATCAACCGCGTGGGTAGGTCTCTAATCAACTAACCATCGGCGGAAAAGGTGCCTCGGGAGAATGGGAGTCGCTGAACACACGATTGCCCTCGATCAGAAAGTACCTTGTCGATGCCACCCTCGCGCAGCGCGTCCCGTTTGTCTGTGACCTTCGACGATGACCACTCGGTGGCCGATGCCGGCCTCGCGCTCGTCGCGGTGCTCTCGGAGAAACTCGGCCTCGAAGAGCTCGCGCAAGAGCTCGTCGATGTTCATCCGCTCCCCGGTTGGCGGGTCGCGACGCTTGTGCACGCGATGGTCGCCGGCGCCTCGTTCATCGACGACGCCGACGTGCTCCGCTCGGGATCGACCGCAGAGGTGCTCGGCCATCGGGTGATGGCACCGTCGACGCTCGGGACCTTCCTCCGGCGCTTTTCCTTCGGGCACGTCCGTCAGCTCGACAAGCTCGCCGAAGCACCGCTCACCGGGGCGTGGTCCGCAGGTGCGGGACCCGGCGAGAATTACTGGGACGCTGGCGGCACCGAATCCCTGTCTGTCAGGCTGAGGCGAGACAGCTGCAGTAGCAGCTCCTCCCTTCAGGGCGAGATCGGATCCACGTGACACCATGACCTTGTCCACCTCGACGATGGAGCGCGCCCATGATGAAGTCATG
>JAODBO010000049.1 GCA_025464005.1 Acidimicrobiaceae bacterium
CGAGCTGAGCGTCGGCCAGCTCTCGTCGCGCAGCGGGGTCGCCGTCTCGGCGCTGCACTTCTACGAGGCCGAAGGATTGATCGCCAGCCGGCGCACTTCCGGCAACCAGCGGCGTTACCGGCGCGACACCCTTCGCCGGGTGGCGTTCATCCGTGCTTCGCAGCAGGTGGGGATCCCGCTTCGCTCCATCAAGGCCGCGATGGCCCGGCTCGAGGCACAGCGGACGCCGACGCGCGAGGACTGGGCCAGGCTGTCGGCGGCCTGGCGTGACGATCTCGACGAGCGCATCGCGCGCCTGCAGCAGCTTCGTGATCGCCTCACCGATTGCATCGGCTGCGGGTGCCTCTCCATCGACCGCTGCAAGCTCGCCAACCCGGGCGACGTGCTCGGCGCAAAGGGGTCAGGAGCTCGCCGACTCCTCTGAGAGCGAAGCGCCGTCACCGAGCCATGCGCTGAAGAGGCGGGCATAGTGGCCTTCGGCCTCGACGAGCTCCCCGTGGGGCCCGACCTCGACGAGCTCACCGTCCTCGACGACGGCGACGCGATCGGCTCGCTCGGCGGTCGTGAGCCGGTGCGCGACGGTGATCGTCGTGCGTCCCTTCGCGAGCACGGCGAGCGCTCGCTCCACCGCGACCTCGGTGCCGGGATCGATGCTCGAGGTCGCCTCGTCCATCACGAGGACCGCGGGGTCCGTGAGGACGGCGCGGGCGAGCGAGACGAGCTGGCGCTCCCCCGCCGACAGGTGCGAGCCGCGCTCGCCGACGTCGGTCTCGAGTCCCTGCGGCAGCTCGTCCAGACGCTCGTCGAGACCGAGCTGGAGCACTGCGGCGCGCGCTTCGTGCTCCTTCGCGCCGGGGCGGCCGACGAGGATGTTGTCGAGCACCGTGCCACGAAAGAGGAAGCACTCCTGGGGCACCACGACGATCCGCTCGCGAAGATGCGCCAGGCTCGCCTCTCGCAGGTCCACCCCGCCGAAGCAAACGGTGCCGCCGCTCGGGTCGTAGAGGCGGCCCATCAGCTTCGCGAGTGTCGACTTTCCCGCTCCGGTCGAGCCGACGAGCACGAGATGCTCGCCCTCCTCGACATCGAGGTCGACACCCGAGAGCACCGAGCGAGCTTCCGGGGCGTCCTCGGGCGACGGCATCGCCTCGCAGTCGGCTTCGCCGTCCTCGTAGCCGTGTCCGTGTCGGCCGTAGGCGAAGCTCACCTGGCGCAACTCGAGCTTGCCCCGGCGCGGGAGCGGGACCGGATCGCTCGGGTCCACCATGGACGGCTCGGTCTCGAGCAGCGACACGACGGTGCCGAGTGCCGCGCCCGAGGACTGGAGCAGGTCGAAGAGCTGGCTGAGGCTCTGGATCGAGCTGAACAGGTTGGCGATGTAGAGCACGAAGGCAGCCACCGCGCCGACCGAGGTGAGATGGTGGACGACGAGGACCCCGCCGACGAGAAGGACCGCGACCGACGCGAGGACGCCGGAGCCTTCGACCTTCGGGAAGAAGCGAGATGCCAGCCGGACTGTTCTCATCTCCGACTCGAGCTGGCTCGCGTTGCGCCGGTCGAACTCCGACGCGACCCGCCGCTCCTGGCGGAACGCCTGCACGACCCGGACGCCGGCGAGACCCTCGTCGAGCGAGGACAGCGTCTCGCCGATGCGCTCCCGGACCGCGGTGTACGCGCGCGTCGACGTTCTCCGGTAGTGCATGGCGGCGACGAGCACCGGACCGAGGCAGACGACCGTTGCCAGGAACAGGAGCGGGGACGTGACGAGGAGCACGATGATCGAGAACACGAACAGCCCGACGCTCGTCGCGAACGTGCCGAGGCCGTTCTGGACGAGCGTCTCGAGCACGTCGATGTCCGCGGTCATCCGCGAGAGCAGCTGGCCGGATCGTTCGCCGTCAAAGAACGCCAGCGGCTGCGCGAGCAGGTGGACGAACACGCGCTTTCGAAGGTCGCTCAGGACGAACTCGCCGGTCGAGGAGATCAATCTGGTCTGGGCCGCGGTGAGGAAGTAGGAGGCGATCGCCGCGACGAGGTAGGACGCGCCCGCGATGTCCACGACGCGCATCGAGTGGTGGTGCACGAGGCCGTCGTTGATCGCGTACTCGACGAGCGCGGGCCCGGCGAGCGTCGTGGCGATGGATGCCACGAGCACGACGAGGCCGAGGATTGCCCGCCTCCGGTACGGGGCGATCATCTGGAGCGTCGCGCGCAGCAGATGCCGGCCCGGGACCCTGTCGCCCCCAGCCTCGGCGCTCTCGCCCGACGCCGCCGCTTCGTCGCTCGGGGGCGCGGCCGTTGTCCGGCGGGTCACCCGCATCGACCGAGTCCGTCGGAGTCGTCGAGGTTGTCCTCGGCGATGCCGAGCACCTGACGGTAGCGGGACGAGGACGAAGCGAGCTCGGCGTGGGTGCCCGTCGCCACGACCCGGCCGGCGTCGAGCAGGACGACCCGGTCCGCCATGGCGATCGTCGCGGCGCGATGCGAGATGATGACGATGGTCCCGTCGCCGGTCAGCTCCTCCAGGCCCGCGATGATCTCCCGCTCCTTCTCCGAGTCGACGGCCGACGTGGCGTCGTCGAGGAGGAGCACCCGGGGCGCCGCGAGGATCCCCCGGGCCAGCGCCACTCGTTGGCGCTGGCCGCCCGAGAGGGAGAGGCCTCGCTCGCCCACGAAGCTCGCATAGCCCTCGGGAAGCTCTGCGACGAACTCGTCGGCCTGTGCGAGTCTCGCCGCGTCGACGAGCTCCTCGTCGGTGGCGCTCTCGCGGCCGACCCTGAGGTTGGCGGCGACAGTGTCGTCGAAGAGGAAGCTGTCCTCGAACACCACCCCCACGGCCGCGCGCACCGAGTCGGTCGCCAGCTCGCGGAGATCGACGCCGTCGAGGCGGACCGCGCCCTCCTGCGGATCGTAGAGACGAGCGAGAAGCGCTGCGACGGTCGTCTTGCCGCTCCCCGTCGGCCCGACGAGCGCGACCACCTCACCCCCGGCGATCTCGAGATCCAGACCCTCGAGGACGGGCTCGTCGGCACCGGGATAGCTGAAGTGCACGTTCTCGAACACGACACGACCGCTCCCGGCGGGGAGCGGTCGAGCGTCCGCGGGCTCCTCGACGGCGCTTCGCCGGCTCATCACCGCCTCGATGCGCCGCGCCGAGACGAGGGCGCGCTGGACCTGGACGACGAACCATCCGATCGACTGCAGCGGCCCGGTCACCACGGCGAGATAGGCGTTGAAGGCAAGCAGCATCCCGACGGTCAGCTCGTGGTGAAGGACGAGGTAGCCGCCGAGCCAGTTGATCGCCACGAGCTCGATCATCGGCACGACGTTGAGCGCCGGGTTGTAGCGGCACCTCGTCTCCACGATCTCGAGCGAGCTGGCCCTGACCGCGTCAGCCTGTCGCGCGAGGCGCCGCTCGAGAACCTTCTCGGCGCCGAAGCCCTTCACGGCGCGGATCCCGCTCAGGGCCTCCTCGACGACGCCGGCGAGGTTCCCGCGCTCGCGCTGCAGCTCGCCGAGGATGGGGCGCACCCTCGTCGAGTAGCGCGCCGAGGTGAGGGCGACGACCGGCAGGCCGGCGAGCGCGACGAGGCCGAGCAGCGGATTGATGACGACGAGCACGACGGCGACCGCGACGATCGTCAAGGTGTTGGCGGTCCACGCCGGCGTCGAGGCGATGAGCGCCTGGATCTGGAACAGGTCGCTCGTCACCCGCGAGAGCAGCTGACCGCGGTTCACCTGGTCGTGGTAGCCGACGTCGAAGCCGAGCAGACGGATGAAGAAGCTCCGGCGCAGCTCTGCCTCGACGGCACGCGAGGAGACACCGTTGTAATAGCGCCGCAGCCCGGACGCGACGGCCTGGATGGCACCGAGCCCGGCGATGGCCCCTCCGAGCAGTGCGAGGGAGCGCCAGTGGTGGCCGATGAGCCCGCGGTCGACCGCTTGGCCGACGAGGGCGGGGATAGCCACGACGGCGACGGTCCAGACGAGCGCGGCGGCGGTCGACGCACCTTCGGTGCGCCAGTGTCCGCGCATCGCCTCGCAGAGAAACCGGGCGCCACCGCGCGCACCGGTGTCCACGTCGGCGGGCGGGCCTAATTGTCCCGTAGCCGAGCGCGCCGCGCCGGGCTGGAACTTGTCACTATTTCCGGGGCTATCTCGCGTTGCGGCGAGAGGAGCACTGGCCTGTCGTGAACCTGTTCTCAAGACCATCGGGGCGCCACCGGCACGGCGAACGTCTGCCCCCGGTACACCCCCTCGGTGAATCCGCGGCTGCGACATCATCTGGCATTCCCGTGCGACAAGTTACGAGCTGGGAACGACCTGTGACCCACCCTACCGGAATGCACGGTCGGCCGCGGTGATTGGGGCGCTTTCGTGACGACTTCGCGCTGATAGGCGCTCACCGAGACGACGTCGCGCTGAGAAACACACACCGAGGCGACGTCGAATCGCACCCCGACGCCGTAACGTCCCGTATCGGACGAGCGCGCCGCGAGCGTCGCAGCCGCTACTGCCCGGTCGCCCTGACGGCCTCGACCACCATCGCGAAGCGGCCCGAGCTTCGCGACGTCACCTCGCACGACGAGTGTGGCCGCACCCGCGGACGAGGTCGATCTCGCCGACTCGCGTCGCCAATTGCGTGCAAGCACCTCGAAGCCGCCGGCCTCGCACCACGGCGCCGCCAGATCCTCACCGGAGCGCCGGACGTCGCGCCGCTGCAGCGGACGTGACTTCGCGTGTGGCTGTTCGCGCCCGCTCCTCGTATCCGCCGCGGGCTCCCGCGGCGGATGGGCTACAGGTCCTTCTCGGGCAGCGCCTCGACGTTCACGTCCTTGAAGGTGACGACACGCACTGACGAGACGAACCTCGCGGGGCGGTACATGTCCCACACCCAGGCGTCGGCCAGCTCGACCTCGAAGTAGGTCGAGCCGTCGTCCTCGTGCGGGGTTACCTTGACCTCGTTGGCCAGGTAGAAGCGACGCTCGGTCTCGACGACGAAGCGGAACATCGGGAGCACCGCTCGGTACTCCTGGTAGAGAGCGAGCTCGATCTCCGCCTCGAACTGGTCGAGGTCCTCCTCGGCGCTCACGGTCGGCACCTCATCGCCACGCCTCCGTTCGAGATCGCCATGGGATCGCGCAAGGCCAGCGTCTCTCGGCGCCGCATTCGGCACCTGCCGGCGTCACGGGTCGCGCTCAGCGGGCGGTCCGCCGCTCCTTGATCTTCGCGGCCTTGCCGACCCGATCACGCAGGTAGTAGAGCTTCGCGCGGCGGACGTCGCCCTCGGTGATCCTCTCGATCTTGGAGATGATCGGGGAGTGGACCGGGAAGGTGCGCTCGACGCCGACGCCGAAGCTCACCTTGCGGACGCTGAAGGTCTCACGGGCCCCGGAGCCCTGACGGCGGATGACCGCGCCCTGGAAGACCTGGACGCGCTCGCGCGTGCCTTCGACCACCCGGACGTGCACCTTCAACGTGTCGCCGGGACGGAAGTCCGGGACGTCATCGCGCAGGTACGCGTGGTCGACGAGATCGGTCGGGTTCATGGCAGGTCACGCTCCTCGGAGGCTGCAGCGCCGGCGGATCCCGGGCGCTGCGCCTGGGACGCCTCGACGGCCCCTACAGGATAGCCGTGCTCGAGCAGCAGCTGCACCTCGACGCCAGAGAGGCCCCCACGGGCCGCGATCAGGTCCGGCCGGCGCTCGAGCGTGCGGCGAAGTGCCTCGGCGTGGCGCCAGCGCGCGATGCGCCCGTGGTCTCCCCCGCGAAGCACCTCGGGCACGGTCCACCCGCGGAACTCAGCCGGCCTCGTGTACTGCGGGTACTCGAGCAGACCGGTCGTGAAGCTGTCGTCGAGCACCGAGGCCTCGTTGCCGACGACGCCGGGCACGAGGCGCGCCACCGCCTCGATGATCACGAGGGCCGCCAGCTCACCACCGGCGAGCACGTAGTCGCCGATAGAGATCTCGCCGTCCACGAGGTGGTCGACCACCCGCTGGTCCACGCCCTCATAGCGTCCGCAGAGCAACGAGAACGACCCGGCGGCCAGCTCGGCGGCCATCGCCTGGTCGAACCTGCGCCCCCCTGGAGAGCAGAGGTAGAGGGGGCGGACAGGCTGGGCCTTCTCCACCGCGGCGAACACCGGGCCCGGGGCGAGCACCATTCCGGCGCCTCCGCCGAAGGGGGAGTCGTCGACGCTTCGGTGCGGGTCCTTCGTGGCCTCTCTCAGGTCGTGCACCTTCAGATCGAGCAGCCCCGAGCGGCGGGCGCGACCGATGATGCTCGCGCTGCAGTAGGACTCGACGACCTCCGGGAAGATCGTGAGCACCTCCACATTGAGCGCGGACGTCGCCTCGACCGGACCCGTCGCGCCGGCGTGCTCCGTCGGATCGGCGTCGACCACGGCGCTAGTCGAACAGTCCGTCGGGCACGTCGACGAGGAGCTCCCCCGGCCGGCGTTCGACGACGAAGCGAAGCGGCACGTAGTGGCTGTCACCCACGACGAGCAGATCGCTCGCGGGGTTCGCCTCGACGGCGGTGACCTTGCCGCGCCGCACGCCCGCGCCGTCGATCACCTCGCAGCCGATCAGCTCGTGGACGAAGTACGCATCAGGATCCTCGAGGGGCTCCGCCTCGAGCACCGCGCCCCGCAGCGCCTCGGCCTGCTCGAAGCTCGTGATCCCGGCGAAATGCACGAGGTGGCGTCCCTGGTGCGGGCGCGAAACGGTCACCTCGAGCTCGCTCGGCCACGGCGCGCCTACCGGGCCGACGTCTTCTGATGGGTCCGCACCCCCGGCTTCGGCAGGCGGCTGCGACGAGGCGCCCCGCGCCGTTCGCGCTGCCGGCCGGCTGCAGGCCAGCCGCGTTCCCACGTCCAAGCGCTCGAGGCGATTGGTCAGCAGTTGGACGACGACCTCGCCGCGGAGCCCATGGGGCTTGACGACGATTCCGACCTGTAATGTCGCCGGTCGCGACTGGCTCTCGGCCGGCACGCGGTCGCGACCGCTCGCGTCGAGGTCGGGGCGCGAGTCGCCGGCTTCAGTCGACGATGTCGACGGAGGCGTCCGTTCCCTCGCTCGCCGCGGCGGCGCGCACGAGCGCCCGCATCGCCTGGGCGACCCTGCCCCGTTTGCCGATGATCCGGCCCATGTCGGACGGCGCGACGTGCAGCGAGAGCTTCACGCCGGAGCGTCCCTCGCCGACCTCCACGACGACCGCCTCGGGCTCGTCGACGATGGAGCGAGCGACGTGCTCGAGCACGGCGCGCGCCGCTCCGCCCGCGACGTCGTTGCCGACGCGGACGTTCTCGTCCTCGCCTTCGTCGTCGTTCTCCTCCTCGTCGTCGTCCGCGTCGTCGTCCGCGTCGTCGTCGTCTAGCTCGTCGTCCTCGTCTTCGAGGTCTTCCTCCAGCTCGTCCTCAGAGCTGAACACCGGCTCCTCGAACGGCGGCGGCTGGAACGGCGATGAGGTGTCGCTCACGACGTGACGCTCACTCTGCCGCGGCCGGCGCGTCGGCGTCGGCCGTAGCGGCGACATCTGCCTTGGCCGTCGCCTTCGACGCCTTGGCCGGAGCCTTGCCGCCCGGAGCCTTCCCGGCGGTGCGTGACGGGCGCTCGCGCACCTTCACCGGCTTGGCCGTACGGGTGTCGGAGTACTCGCCCCACGCGCCCGAGATCACGAGGAGCTTGCGGACGGTCTCCGTCGGCTGCGCGCCCTTGGCCAGCCATGCGACCGCCTTGGCGTTGTCGACGTCCACCTTCGACGGCTCCGACCGTGGCGCGTAGGTGCCCACGATCTCGATGAACCTGCCGTCGCGCGGCGAATGACTGTCCGCTGCGACGATCCGATAGGTCGGCTGCTTCTTCTTACCCATCCGCATGAGGCGGAGCTTGACGGCCACGTCGTGTCCTTCGCTTTCTCTTCTCTTGGTCTTGCAACCTGCGGTGTGCAGATCTCGTGAGGCTCTTCAGGTGGAGTCCGGCGACTCGCGGCGCACGGCGGGCACCTGCCCTAGCGGAGCGAGCCGGCGTCCTTCAGTGACGGCGTGACGCGACCGCCCTTCTTCTTCTTGCGATTGCCGGCGCGCGCCATCGCGCCCATCGCGCCCGTGGAGCGCATGAGCTTCTGCATCTCCTTGAACTGGCGCAGGAGATTGTTGACGTCGCTCGTCGAGGTGCCGCTCCCCGAGGCGATCCTCAGCCGCCTCGAGCCGTTGATCACCGCGGGGTCCTCGCGCTCGGCGAGCGTCATGGAACGGATGATCGCTTCGACGCGAGCGACGTCCCGATCGTCGATCGGGGCATCCCTCACCTCCTTCGGCACGCCGGGAAGCATGCCGAGGACGCTCTGCAGCGGACCCATCCGCTTCATCTGCTGCAGCTGGTCGTGGAAGTCCTCGAGGGTGAACCGGCCGCTTCGCAGCCGCTCCATGGCCTTCTCGGCCACGTCGGCGTCGTACTCGCGCTCGGCCCGCTCGATGAGGGTGAGCACGTCGCCCATGCCGAGGATCCGGCTCGCCATCCGATCGGGATGGAACGGCTCGAAGTCCTCCGGTCGCTCGCCGTTCGAGACGAAGGCGATGGGCCGACCGACGACCTGCTTCACCGAGAGCGCGGCACCACCGCGCGCATCGCCGTCGATCTTCGTAAGGATCACGCCGTCGAGGCTGAGGGCCTCGCCGAAGGCCGTCGCGGAACGCACGGCGTCCTGGCCGGTCATCGCGTCGACGACGAAGAAGGTGTAGTCCGGCTTCGCCACGGCCGCGACGCGCCGCACCTCGTCCATCAGCTCCTCGTCGATGGCAAGGCGGCCGGCGGTGTCGACGATGACGACGTCGCGCCCGACGCGATTGGCCTCGGCGATGCCGTGGCGGGTCACCTCGACCGGATCGGTCGCCTCGCTGAACACCGCGACCCCGACCCCGCGTCCGAGCACCTTCAGCTGCTCCACCGCAGCCGGGCGCTGGAGGTCCGCGCCGACGAGCAGCGGATGGCGACCCTGCTGCTTGAACCACCGGGCGAGCGCGGCGGCAGCCGTCGTCTTGCCCGCTCCCTGGAGGCCCGCGAGCAGCACGACCGTCGGGGGCCGAGACGCGTAGGAGAGGCGGAACGCCTCGCCTCCGAGCGTCGTGGTCAGCTCCTCGTTGACGACCTTGATGACCTGTTGGGCGGGCGTGAGGCTGTTGGAGAGCTCGGCACCGCTGCAGCGGACGCGGATCCGCTCGATCAGGTCACGCACCACGTCGAGGCTGACGTCGGCTTCGAGGAGGGCGACACGGATCTCGCGCAGGACCTCGCCGACCTCGGCGTCGCCGAGCCGTCCGCGGCCGCGTAGGCGCTTGAAGATCCCGTCGAAACGGTCGGTCAGGGTGTCGAACATGGGCACGGCAAGGTTACTCGCCCCGCAGCGCCCGGCCGCGAGCGGCTGTGGAGGCGAGCCGTGATCGGCCTCGGAGCCGGCTCCGCGAGCCGGAGGGCCGGGGCGACGCCTAGGAGAAGAGCGCTTCCGCGAACTCTTCCGGCTCGAATGCCACGAGGTCGCCGAGGCCCTCCCCGAGACCGACGAGCTTGATCGGCAGCCCGAGCTCGGACCTGATCGCACAGACGATCCCGCCCTTGGCGGTGCCGTCGAGCTTGGTGAGCACGATGCCGGTCACCTCGACCGCGTCGGCGAACTCGCGCGCCTGTACCAGGCCGTTCTGGCCGGTGGTCGCGTCGAGGACGAGCAGGACCTCCGTGACCGTGCCGGGGGGTCGATCGGCGACTCGGCGCACCTTGCGCAGCTCGTCCATCAAGTTGAGCTTCGTGTGGAGCCGTCCCGCGGTGTCCGCGAGCACGAGGCTCGCGCCGCGCGCCGCGGCGTGCTGGATGGCGTCGAAGACGACCGACGAGGGGTCTGCCCCGTCGGCGCCGCGCACGATGGCGGCTCCGGACCGCTCTGCCCACAGCGCCAGCTGGTCCCCGGCGGCCGCGCGGAAGGTGTCACCGGCCGCGAGCACCGCGGAGCGTCCCGCGGCGATCTCCAGCGCGGCGAGCTTGCCGATCGTGGTCGTCTTGCCCACGCCGTTCACCCCGACGAACAGCCAGACGCTCGGCGACGTCTCGGCCAGGTGAAGCTCGCGGTCCTCGCCGTCGAACAGGGCGACGACGTCCGCCTTCAACGCGTCGAGCAACGCCGCGGGCTTGTCGTCGAGCTCCCCGGAGCGCACACGTGCCCGCAGGTCGTCGAGGAGACGGGTGGTCGTCGCCAACCCGACATCCGCGATCAGGAGGGCCTCTTCGAGGTCGTCGAAGGTCGTCTCGTCGATCCGCGCCCGGCCGCGAATCGCACCGAGCGGTGCTCCGAGCAGGTCACGAGCACGCCCGAGGCGCTCCGCGAGGCCGGGCCGGCCCCGCACCTCCTCGGGCGCCGGAAGAAGAAGCGGCTCGTCGGCCGCCTGTGGCGCTTCGGCCTCCCTCGTCGCGAGGGCGACTCCCCCGCCGTCGTCCGGCGCTGCGTCGCGCGCCGCGGGCTCGGTGCCGACGCGAGCCTCGACGGCGTCGTGCTCGGAGCTGTCGAGGTGTCGTCGGCGCACGTGCACCGCGGTGCCGGCACCGAGCACGACGAGCAGCAGCACGATGACGATGATGAGGACAGCGGTCATTGGACCTCCAGCGTCCGCTCGGTCGCGGGCACCGGTCGGTGGCCGACCTTCTCACTCACGACCTTGGATGAGCCGCCGGGCTGCATCGTGACGCCGTAGAGCGCGTCGGCGACCTCCATCGTGCGCTTCTGATGGCTGACGATGATCAGCTGCGCCTCGTCCCGGAACTCCTCGACGAGGTCGAGGAAACGCCGCAGATTGACCTCGTCGAGCGCAGCCTCGACCTCGTCCATCAGGTAGAACGGCGACGGCCTGCTCCTGAACACGGCGAACAGGAACGCGAGCGCGACGAGGGACCGCTCGCCACCAGAGAGCAGCGAGAGCCGGCGCACGTTGCGTCCCGCGGGGCGCGCGTCGATCTCGATGCCCGTGGACAGCAGGTCGTCGGGAGCCGTAAGCGACAGCCGACCGTTACCGCCCGGGAACAACGTCGTGAACAGCTCGCCGAAGTGGTGCGCGACATCGGCGTATGCGGCTGAGAACACCTCGACGATCTCCCGGTCGATCGAGCTGATGACCTGGCCGAGCTCGCGGCGCGCCGCGCGCACGTCCTCGAGCTGGCTGTCGAGGAAGGTGTTGCGCTCCTCGAGGGCGGCGAGCTCCTCACGGGCGAGCGGGTTGACCGGGCCGAGGCGGTGCAGTTCGGCGTCGACGACCTGCAGGCGAGCCGCGGCGTCGGCCTCGGCGCCGAGATGTGGCAGCGGAGCCTCCCCGAGCTCCGCGGGAGACAGCTCGAGATCCCGGCGAAGCGCTGCGACTGCCGTCTCGTGGCGGACGCGCGCCTCGGTCTGCTCGATCTCGAGCCGCTGGCGCCGGTCGCGCAGCCCCGCCACGACGCGCTCGAGCGCGTCCCGGCGCGACTCCAACGAGCGGAGCCGCTCCAGCCGGCGCTGGGTCGCGGCGCCACGGCGGTCGCGCTCGGCCACGACGGAGGCGACCGCCTCGTCGATCCCGGCGGAGCACTGCTCCACCTGCTCGCCGAGACGGGCGAACGCCCGGTCGTCCCGCTCGTGGATGAGCCGGCGCTCACCGGCGCGCACGTTCTCCTCGCGCGCCGCGACGAGCTCGTGGCCGAGCGACTCGTGCCGGAGCTCGAGAAGCGCACGGCGCTCCTCGAGCGTGGCGCCGCGCACCTCGAGCTCCTTGCGCAAGCCGGCGAGCTCGCGAGCGCGCGCCTCGAGCGCTCGGGTCGCCGCGGCCGCCCCCTCGCGCCGCGCGGCGACCTCGCTCTCGGCGCGCTCGAGGCCGGTCAGTCGCTCCTCGGCGACGGCCAGCTGCGCGGACCCCTGTGCCAGCGCACTCTCTGAGTCGCGGTGGTCTGCCAGGACGTGCTCCTCCTCTCGGACGAGTGTCTCGAGCGACGCGGCGAGCTCGGCTGCTTGCTCGGCGTTGCGACGATGCTCGGCCCGCGCGCCGTCGAGCCGCCGAGCGGCCGCCGCAGCGGCTGCTCGTGCCTGCTCGGAGGCGACCGACGCGCCAACAGCCGCGGCGGCGAGCTCGCCGGTGCGCTG
>JAODBO010000061.1 GCA_025464005.1 Acidimicrobiaceae bacterium
TGTCGGCGCTGTGCTGTGCTTGGTCGGTGCGGTTTGGATCGCACAGGGGACCGGTGCGATGCACGGATCGGGAATGAGCGGGCACGGCCAATACACGGTCCTTGGCGTCGTCGTGATTGTGATAGGATCCTCGTTGCTTCTTTGGGCGAATCGCGTCCGAAGGGGCCGAGCGCAACCAACCGCATGACGTAACAAATCGGTGATCCTTTTTTTCGAAGGACAACGAGATCGCCTAGCCCGTCGCCGTCGAGTCCGGCGTCGTAGGTACCCCCTTCTCGACCTTCAGCTCTCGCAGCCATGCCTTGGCGTGGCGGTTGGCCCACGCTTCGGTCACCCAGCCTTTGAACATCGAGCGAAGAGCATCGCGGTGTGTCAACGCGAATCCGACGTGGCCGAAGACCACGACGAACACCGTGGCCGCAAACACGTCGTGGACGAAGGTGGCTCCGGTCCGCCAACTGACCGGGAAGAAACGGAACCACTTCAAGATCGATCCGGTGCCGAGCATCACGACGATGGCGCCCGCCGTGAAGAGCGCGTTCAACTTCTGACCGGGGTTGAACTTGTCGGCCTCGCGGAGCTGCTTTCGTCCAAGCGACCAAAGCCAGCGGATCTCTGCGGCGGTCCAGATATTGATGCGCCGCACGTCGCGACGAAGCCGTGCGCCCCACGGACCCGCCAGCGAGATGATCAACGGTATCGGGAGGGCCACGCCGCTCCACAGGTGAATCTCAGCGATGAGGGCGCGACGGCCAACGAGGTTCTCTACCTGGACGAAGTAGAGCGGGAGGGCGGTCGCCATCAGGATGCCGAAGAGAACGGCGTTCGCCCAGTGTGCGACGCGTTCCACGCGATCGAAACGAATCACGTGCCGAGTCGACATCCTCCATTCCGCGCGTGAACGACGCCGCCGCTGTTCAATGCTCGCGTTCGTCATCAGGTGGCAGTGGTGTTGTTGTCACCGGTCGCGCTCGAAGTAGAGCCGTCGATCCAGCCGTTGACGGGATAGCCGTTCTCTTCCCAAAAACCCGGCGTGGGGGTCGCGACCACCCGGATTGCCGACAGCCATTTCAGCGACTTGTACCCGAACATCGGTGCGACGTAGAGCCGGGCCGGACCGCCGTGCTCGATCGTGATCGGGGCGTCGAGCATGCGGTAGGCGACGATGACGTCGGGAAGGCGCGCCTGTTCGAGCGTGAGGCTCTCGGTATCGGCTCCGTCATAGGACTCGAAGTTGAGCCCTGCTGCCCCGCTTTTGAGACCCGCCGCCTCTAGGACGTCGGAGAGCTTGACGCCCTCCCAATGGACCTGCGGGACGCGCCAGCCGGTCACGCACTGGAAATCCTTCACCAGCTGGGTACGGGCATCGACTCGAGATCATCCACGGTGAGCGTGAGCGGCCGCTCGACCAACCCGGTCACTTGCAGGCGATAGCGCGAACGGGAAATCACCGGGAACGAACCGGTAATCGTGTAGTACCGGAAGCGATCGCCGCCGGGCAACAAGCCTCCGAGACCCGAGCCGACGGCATTGCCGACGACCTTTTGGGCCCGGGACCCGAAGGCAACCCCCGCCGCGCCAACTGCGATCATGCCGAGGAACACCCGTCGACCAACTCGCTTCGGACCGATCGCCGGCGACGAGGAGACCGAGCCCGCGGGCCGAAGCGGCGAGCTAGCGGGTGTCATCGGACGTCGCAACTGATCTTCGTGGCACTGCTCGTCGACAGTTCAACTGCGTTCGCGACAGGCACCTTATCGCCAGCGTTCTCGGTCGGCGGCGGCTTCGTCGCCGCAACGTGCCGCTCGACAAGCGCGTCAACGGTGAGGCGACCGGGGCCGAAGAACCGACTGTGGCGTCGGCGTGACTGCATCAACACTGTTGCGATCACAGCGCCTCACGTGCCTCGGTTGCATCTGGACTATTGGATTGTGCAAAAGGCGCCGCGCCCGGCCGGGCTCGATTCGCCAATTTGGAACGGCGAACTTCTGACCGGACAGACGGAAGCGCTGTGCTGTCGTACATCGGACGGAAGGGCGCTATGAGCTGCGCGGCGAAGACCGAGAAGTGTCGTGGTCGCGATCCCGCCTGTTCGACAATGAGCGGCCGACCGGGCAGCCCAGTATCGGTCCTGATCGTCTCCGGCGTCGGGAACACCGCTCGGTGGAACATCTGGTCCCAGATTGTCAGCGCGAAACCGAGGTTGACGTCTTGCGGTCCGTCCAACATGTGATGAATGCGGTGAAAGTTAGGGCTGACGAAGATCCGTCCGAGCGGCCCGAAACCGAGGTTGGTATTGGAGTGCGCGAAGGCAACGACACCGCCGTAGACGACGAGCAGCGTCGTCGTCAGCGCGCCGTTGGCAACGAGCACGATGCCGGGTAGCAACGCGATGAGGTAGGAGACATGGATGAGTGGATGGGTGCGGAAGACGGTCAGCACGTTCATGTCCTCTTGTGAGTGGTGCAACTCGTGGAAGCGCCACAGCATGCGGACGCGGTGGTTCGCGAGGTGTGCAAGCCAGTTGCACCCGTCCATCAACACGAAGATCAGGCCAATCGCGCCCCAGCGCGGGACGAGCCCGATCCGCGGCAGAACGATCCATGGAAGATCCCTGCGGGCGACCTCGGAAAACGTGAGGGTCAGCGCGGTCACGAGCGGCACCGTGAGCGTCGCGTTCAATACTGTGAAGAGAATGTCCTGGCGGTGACCGCGGGCGAGAAGCGACCGCCGTTGCGCCGGGCGCGCCCGCTCCACGACGAGGAAGACCCCGATCATCATGAGCGTCAACGGGCCGATCACCACGACACGTAGATCGGTCATGGAGGCGCCGAAGTTGGCGCCACCCCAGCGGTCGGCCCATCCGATCCCGACGAGGATGCCGGCCACGACAGCAATCGAGCAAGCGGGTAAGTAGACACGTGACGACAGTGCGTGCCACAGCCCGCTCGCTCCCCCCTTTTGTCGGCCTACCGGTATCGGGTCAAGCGAGCGAACGGGCTCGAATACGACAGACGACATGACGACCTCTCCATCTCGAACTCGGGCGCTAGGATGCGGCTCGTCCGGTTCCGTGTTCCCGCCAGAGCTAGAACCTGAACCGTGATCATCGCGGGCTCGTTCGCCAAGTGTTCGTATTCCGTCGCCATGGACTACGAACGAGCCCGACGACCGGATCATTCCCCGAGTATCCTTTTGCCATTTGCTGGCCGTCCGATGTGCGGACAATGCGATGTCGTTGTCTGTGCGGCGTGGCCGAAATGGGGCCATCTCCCCTCGGATCACACAGAGATCTGCGCGCTGGCAAGGACGGTGCCATCTGGCGCGATGAGGCGAGCAGAGCGGACCTGGGCTGCAGGCGAGGTCAACGGCACGCCCCACGCGCCGTAGCCGCCGGAAAGCTTGAACACACCGATCGTCTCGATCTTTCCCCCCGCAAGGGTCACCTCACACGTCACCTTGCCCGACCACGCGCCACTTTCGATCGTCATGAACATCCACGCTGGGCTACCCGCGGAGACCATGACTTCACCGAGAACGTGCCCATGCGAGTTGAGGTCCGCCGAAGTGAGATTGGCCAATGCTGGTTGACGGTTGTGTGAGGGAGTCAAGGTTCCGAGTCCAAAGCCGAAGACGACCATCACGACCGCAGCGACGGCCAGTACGCTCGCACGCCGACGCCGTCGCGGCCGATGTGCAGTCGCCGCCTCTTGCAGTCGCTCCGCGATACGAAGCTCGAAGCCGAGCGGAGGCTCAATTTCAGGCGCGAGCTGCACCAGCGTGTCGGCGACGATGGAGAGTTGTTCCAACTCGGCGGCACATCGTGCACAGGATTCGACGTGGCGCAGCACTTCTGACCTACTTCGGCCAGAGAGCACGCCGAGCGCCAGTTCGGCGAGTTCGTCCCGAATCGATTCGCACGGTCCCCGGTCTTCGCCGTAGCCGCTCATGTGGCCTCCTCGATTGCAACTGCTTGCCGAAGCTTGGCCATACCGACCCGGATTCGGCTCTTCGCCGTTCCGAGCGGGATTGCCTCGGCGTGGGCAATTTCCGCGGCGCTTCGTCCGTACATCGCGGCGAGTAGGACAGCGCGACGCTGATCGATCGGCAAGTCGGCGAGCGCAGAGCGGACTTCGACGAGGGCGTCCGCAGCGAGCGCGGCGTCTTCGGGCAGGCGCTCGGTGCTCATCAGCGAGAGGAACATCTGATCATCAGGAGCGGTTGGAACGCCGCGCCGAACGCGCAGTGCGTCGATCGCAAGGTTGCGCGTAATGGTGAGCGTCCAGGAAGCAACCGATCCGCGACGTGCGTCGAACACCACCGCATGTCGAAAAATCCGAATGAACGCTTCCTGGGCAATGTCCTCCGCGAGGGCAGCATCGCTCACGATCCCGAGCGCGAGTCCAAACAGTCGGTGCTGGTAACGACGGGCGAATACAAGTCCGGCACGCTCGTCGCCGATCGCCATCCCGGACAGCAGCGCCTCGTCAGAGATCTCGTCCCCGTCTCGATTCCGATCCTTTCTCATTACCCAGTGATACGAGCGAGAGATCGCAAAGGATCACTGGGGCGACATTGGGGGGACAACTAATGCTCTCGTGGGCCCCTGAGCCGGCCATCCGCGTACGCAGGCCCGCCGTTGCCCGGTTGCCGAGACCTCGCGGGCTTTGCGAACCGGCCGGCGACAAAGGGCGGGGACTGTGCCGATCCGCAAGCCTCGTGGGGGCATCGCAAAGGTGGCGAGGTGGGCGAGAAGAGTGAGCTCTTCTTCGACTACTCTCCCTCGCGACGATCGTCGCCGACGAGGGCGGCACTTCGGTGCCCGAGCTGGTCCGGCGCATACGCGACCGAGACGCCTTGTTCGGGATCGTGTCCCTGTGGCGGGGCCAGGACAAGGTGGAGGTGTCAGACCCCTCCCGTACCGTGATAGAAGTGCTCGACGATCCACGCCTCGGCGGCGGCATCCGAACGGTCGCCGAGGTGCTGCGCGAGTACCTACGCGGTGAGCTTCGGAATGACGACCGGCTCGTCAACTACGGCGACCGCCTCGGCAACCGCCCGTTTTCAAACGGCTCGGACGATCGCTGGGTAGCCACTTCATCTAGCTAGAAGCGCCGGGGCCAGCGCTTCGAGCTGGCTAAGGATTCCGTTTAGGTCGTCGGCGAGCGGTTGGAGCAAAACGTGGTCAGCCCCGCTGTCACGGAGCTGCGCTACCCGGCGGGCGATCGCC
>JAODBO010000077.1 GCA_025464005.1 Acidimicrobiaceae bacterium
ATAGAATGGCTTTGGGCCGTCCTTAAGGGGCACAAGTTCAACAACGGATTGACGAGCCAAGAGAACATGACGCTGTGGAGCACTGTGGATCTGGGACAAGCGATAGCGCTCGTATCGAAAGGGTTGACTAAAACGGTGTTGGCACAGAGTCGTGCGGCGGGGGCGAAGACCTGAGGTAGGCGGGGCTGTTGGGGAGCGCGGGATCGAGGGCCGCGGGGCGAGCCACAGCGGTTAGACGCGCTGCACAATCCTAGCGCTCGTCCCCGCAGCCCTCCAGCTCCGGCGTGTCCTGACCCCCACTATTCGTGTGACTAACCGGCGCACGCGCTCCCCTATATACTTGCTGGCAGGTCGCCCACGAAAGATGCGGCCACGAGCGATCGTTCAGCGATAGCATTCGAAACCGACGGCGACATCTATATGTCATGGCGGGTTTTCTACTCTTACTCGAGCTCCGACGCAGTCTGGCGGGATCGGTTGGCGACTTATCTGGCGCCTCTCAAGCGGCAGAAGAGAATCCTCGAATGGTACGACCGGAAGATCGAGCCTGGCGCGGATTGGAACAGTCAGATCAGTACCGAGCTCGATTCGGCCGACCTGTTTCTGGTGCTGATCAGCGCCGACTTTCTGGCGTCCGATTACTGCTTCGGGGTGGAGATGGAGCGGGCGCTCGTCCGGCTCAAGCGCGGGGAGGCGAAGCTCGTGCCGGTGCTGGTCAAACCCTGTCTATGGCAGGAATCGGTGTTCAGCGAGATCCAGATAATTCCTCGGGGTGCCAAGGCGGTCGCCTCGTCCCCGAATCCGGACGAGGTGCTCACGAGCGTCGCCGAGGAGATCCGGCTGCTCGTTGCCAATCCAGCGCCGTCCGTGTCGGGCGAGGCGCCGGCCGCCATCTCGCCTCGCAAGTTCGATAGCGCGTTAGACCTGGTGCGTGAGCAAGTGCGGGTCTACGCCCGCCTGTATGAACGGACGCGGCAGCGAATGCGTCCGTCGGCAGAGCGCACGACCCGGATGCAAGCGATCTTCGACAACATGCGAAACATTGCGACGGCGTCCTATCCGCTGCTCGACGAGCTGTGCGCGAGTCCGTCCCCCGGCGATCGGCTCGCCGCCGTGGCGATTCTTCGAGTGTTCGCGTGCGAGCGCCATCTTCGCTTTCTCGCCGAGCTCGTCAGGTCCGACAAACCGTTCATGGGTTATCAGTCGGCCAAGGCGCTTCGCTTTTCCGTCGGTGCGCTCGACCCCCGCGCGCTTCCGCGACTGTCGGAATGCATCCACCTGGCTCAAGAGGCGCTGAAAGCGGAGCAGGTCAAACCCGACAGCGACCGGGCACGAATTCTGAGCGAGGCCGAGCAGGAGCTGCGAACCACCGTAGAAATGCTGGCCCCATCGATTGCTACATTCGACTAAACGAGCTTTTCCCTCCCCCAGCGCGGGTACGGGGAGTTTCTGATGGATGCCAACAGCCAACGGCGACCCTACAAGTACAAGGCGTTCATCACCTACAGTCACGCCGATCTGAAGGTCGCGCAGGCTTTGCAGTCCGGACTCCATGCCTTCGCAAAGCCCTGGCACCAACTTCGGGCTGTGCGCGTCTTTCGCGATCAAACCAACCTGGCCGCCAATCCCGACCTGTGGTCTTCCATAGAGGCCGCGCTCGTCGATTCCGAGTATCTGCTGATCATGGCCTCGCCCGAGGCCGCCCGCTCGCAGTGGGTGCCGCGAGAGATCGACGCTTTCCTCCAGACCAGTTCTTCTGACAATGTCATTCTGATTCTCTCCGCCGGCGAGCTGTCCTGGGATGACGCTGCTGAGGATTTCAACTGGCAGACGACTAACGCACTGCCTCGGCTCACCCGCAAGGTGTTCAAGGAGCTGCCTCTTTACTTGGATCTGAGATGGGCGCGTAAGGATGAGCACTTGTCGCCCCGGAATCCCGACTTTCGGGCCGCCGTTGCGAGCTTGTCCTCCACACTGCGTGGGATCCCGCTGGACACCCTCATCGGGCAAGACGTTCTCGAGCATAAGAGAGCGATGCGGCTCGCGTGGTCGGCCGTCGTCGGATTGTCGGTGCTGACCGTGATTTTGGGTGTTGTATCCGTGGTCGCGGTCCGTGCTCGGGCGCGCGCTGAGGAACAGACGAGGATCGCGATTGAAGAACGCAACATCGCTCTATCACGCGAGCTCGCTGTCGAGTCGCGAACTTACCTTGACGAAGCTCTGGACCTGGCTAATCTGCTGGCGCTCGAGGCGACGCATGTCAAAGACACCGTAGCCGCGCGCGGTGCCCTCCTGGATGCCATTCAGCACGCCCCACAACTCGTCACCCAACTGCACGGGCATAGCGCGGCCGTCACCTCGGTAGCGTTCAGTCCAGACGGAACGTTGGCGTCTGGGGGAAGGGACGGCGATGCCACGATCCGCCTGTGGAGCGGGAAGACCTTCCAACCTCTGATCGAGCCGATTCACGCGGAGAAGTTCCGAGTCGAGCAGGTTGCCTACAGTCCCGATGGCAGCACAATCGCCACCGCCGGTGATGGCGGCGTCGTCCGCTTGTGGGACGGCAAGACAGGACAGCCGCTCGGCCGTACTCTGACTCCAAGCCACGGCATCGAGCGGGTGGTGTTCAGTCCCAACGGGACGCTGGCCGTCAGTGGAATCTGGGGAGGATTGAGTCTGTGGGATGTTGGCACGGGCCACCCCACTCAGCCGCCCTTCCAGGCTCATCCTGAAGAATATAGCTCGCCGGACGGAACGGGTGGATCCAATGGCGTGGGGGGTCTGGCGTTTAGCCCCAATGGCGCGGTCCTGGCTACCGGAGCAACCGACGGCACCCTCCGATTGTGGAATGCCAACACACTTAAACCGCTGCGAGAGCCGATGCGGTTGGCCGAAAACGACGTGAACGGCGTGGAGGTTTTGGCCTTCGGTCCAGACGGCCACGTGCTCGCCTCAGGAGCGAGAGGAAATATTCAACTGTGGAACCCGGAAACCGGGCGCCCGCTGACACCGGCTGTGTCCGCCGGGACGAGACACGTGGCGCTCACCTATGCCTCCGATGGATCGCTGATCTCTGCAGGGGATGACGGTTTCCTTCGAGTCTGGAACGGATACTCATTGAAGCCGTTGGCCCGTCCCATTCCCGTGCACCAGGCCTATGTGTGGGACCTGGCGCTGAGCAAGGAGGGACTGCTCGCTTCTGCCGGCGACGATGGGTCGATCCTGTTATGGCGTCTCGACAGGATGAGCCCGATCGCATCGGAGTCGCGCCTTCATTCGGGACGCGTTGAAGGACTCACCTTCGGTCCGGGTGGAATACTCGCCTCGGCTGACAGCCCCGTCATCCGTCTATCGAGCACAACGTCCCGCGAGCTCAGTGTTCCAACCCTCGATAACGAGGAAGCTGTGTCAAGCCTCGCGTTCAGCGCAAGCGGATATCTTGCAGCGGGTGCCGTAGGGGGTTCCGTTCGGCTGTGGGACAACGTCCATCAAACCCTCGTCGCCGCCGTGAAGAACGCTCACAGCTCCATCACCATCGAGGGCAAGCCGATGCAAGACAATGTCTCCGCCGTGGCGTTTAGTCCGGATGGCTCCACTCTCGCTTCCGCCGGCTACATTGACGGCAGCTTCCGCCTATGGGACGGAAAGACGTTGACCTCGCTGTCGGACAAGCCTATCAAGGGAGAAGTGGGGTATATCGACAGCATGGCGTTCAGCCCCGACGGCAAGACACTGGCCATCAGCGGTGAAGCGGCTACGATCCGTTTGTGGGATGTCAAGACTCAGCGCCCTCTCACCGCCCCCATTCATGCGCACGGGACCGACCGGGCGAAGATCGTGTTTGGTTTCGGCAAAGATCCGCTTGGTGTTGAAAAAACGGAGACGATTCGGGAGGGAGATGGCACTACCGTTGTGGCGTTCAGCCCGGACGGACGACTCGCCACCGGAGGGTTCGATCAATATATTCGAGTTTGGGACGGGAAGTCCGGCGCCCCCATCGGCTCGCCGATCGCGTTCCAGAGTGCGGTCAGAGGTCTCGCGTTCAGCGCGGACGGCATGCTGTTGGCTTGCGGCGGATGGGATGGAACCGTGCGGCTGTGGGATGCGCACAGCCTGCAATCGATCGGCTCCCTGGTTGGGCACAGAGGGGGTGTCACTCGAATTGCGTTTGATGAGGATGGATCAACCCTTGCTGCCGGGTATGAGGATGGTAGTGTTGTTCGGTGGGATGTGCGGCTGTCTGGGTGGCAGCGCGCCGCACAGGCGCTGGCGAATCGGGCCCTGAGCTCTGCTGAGCGGGAAAGATTTCTTGGGACGACTCAGTGAGGCGTGGATGAGCTCCTGCCTTCGCACTGTGTTGCTCACCGGCCCTGCAGCCAGACTTCGCGACTTTTCCTCGAGGCTTGCCTATGAAAGCGGTTTACATCTCGTCCACTGACGACGACCTCAAAGACCATCGGCGTGCAGCGACGGATTCCCTCCGTAACTGTGGCTTCAATGTAGACGCCATGGAGAAATACTCTGCTCGCGACGATCGGCCCAAGGCCGCGTGCGAGGCAGACGCGGCCGCTTGCGACATTTACATCGGTCTCTTCGCCTGGAGATATGGTCACGTCCCTGCGGAGGACAATCCGGAGGGAAAGTCCATTACGGAGCTCGAGTATCTGGCTGCCGGGCGCGCCGAGAAGCCACGCCTCATCTTTCTGTTGGCTGACGACTATCCCTGGCCGGCCTCTCTGAGGGATGCTGAACAACAATCCGACGAGGGCAAAAGGGTTCGCGAGTTGCGCGCCCGCTTGAAGACTGAGCGCTGGGCCGCCTTCTTCCGATCACCCGACGACCTTGCCCGACAGATCCTGATCTCCGTCTTTCAGTATCAAGCGACCAAGCCCGTCGGGAAAATAGAGGCCATTGACCAGATCCAGTCCGCCCCCGACCTTGGGCCTTCGTATCTGCCGAATATCCAGGCACAAATCGCCAAGCTCGCTGCGGTTGAGTTCGTTGCCATTCGCCTTGGCCCCACGCCCTGGTGGAATACCAGGCTGCATCTCGTAGCCGCGTTGGCATCGGACTTTACTGAAGTCCGTCAGTTCGTAGTGCTCGATCAAGCGGGTCGTGTCCTGATCGTCGCGTCACCGTCGGAGATTCGGCGGGCGCTCACCAAGGGCCAGCCAAAACTCGAGATGGCGTACTTACAGAGTCGTCAGCAAGCGCAGGTCGTCTACGGAAGTGGCGACGTCGAGTTCGTCATTGGCTGCTACCAAGTCCAGGTTACAAGCGTTTTCGGCAACGCCGAATCCGTCGTGAAACAGGTGATTACACCCGCGAACCTACGCGAATTGGGTATCAAACAGGAAGGCGAGGTTCTGGAACAGTTTGCTTCCGAGCACCGACCTCTGCTGAATGCGGAGATCGTACGGCGGCGCGTTCCGTTCGTGGTCCTCATGCGGGATGGGAATTTGGAGGGGGTTATTGATCGCGTTGAGTTGGCGTCGCGGATCGCGACCACGGCGCTGTAGAGCAGTCAGGAGGCGTTTGTTTTGCCGCTGGACTTGCGTCATCAGGAGCCGGCGTTCGAATTTCGAGTCCACCGTCCCACGGGACGCCATGCAACGCCGTCCTCTTCAAACAGCGGCCGAAGGGCGAGGTTGAACGGTTTCCGTAGATCGTTGAGATTCATCTGTCCCAACGTAAATGGCAGGGGGGAAAACGTGGCGGTCCAATCCGGACCGAAAGCTATGAAACCGGGCATAGCGTGTGAAGCTTTTGGCTTAAACGACCAGAACAGGCGTCTCCATGCCCCCGCCCGATCGAGCGATGGAAGAACTACGTTGCATCGACCTCGCACCAGGCCGGCGAATTCCCGATAGTCGCCGAGCGGTAGGTTTAACACAAGGATCAACAGGTTCTCTGGCGAGACGAGCGAAAACGCCCGCTCTACTTCCCAAAACAGCGAGTCAGTTGCTCCGGCCCTGATGACTGTCAACCGCGCCGACCGCATGCGCCTGGTGACCAACCTGCGCCATTTATCGTCCGTCGCGTACAGCCTGACTCCGCCCGGAGGGGGAAGTCGCTCCTCCGGTCGGCCTACAGTTCAATACAACGATCCCCAGTTTTCGCAAAGTCGCGCCTGGGGTCTTGGTCCCGTGTATTGCATTGGGTGCAACCATCGAGGAACGCTCTACGTTGTTCTGAATGTGCGGGTGAAGCGGAATAGGGCCTTCTCAAAGCAGTGTGCGCAGCCTTGTGACAATCTCCGCCAACTTCGCGTGGGGTCCCTCGTCCAGCACGTATTGCAGGCTCAGTTCGAGGTCCCGGAGCGTGCTGTCGAGGCGCCACGATGGAGCGCCTTCCTGCTCGATTTCGGCCAGTAGTGCGGTTGCCGCGTCCACGTCACCCGTATCGAACGCGGCACCCAGCAGGGTCGGTCGCAACCACTCGTCGGAAGGATTGCGCCTTCTCGCTCGTTCGCAGGCGTAGTACACCACGTTCACAACATCCGTCGCCTTTTTCAGATCGCCGGGCGCACCGCGAGCTCGATAGAGTCGCGGGAGGTTGCAGGACGGGAAGTAGTCGTTGAGGTCTTGCATCATCACCAGCTCATAGTGCTTGATCGCACTGTTGAGATAGCGCGCCTTGTCGGTGCCCGTCGTCTGACTAAAAAGCTCCTTGTAGCGACCTCCCAGCAACCCTTCCCGCTC
>JAODBO010000090.1 GCA_025464005.1 Acidimicrobiaceae bacterium
CCGGCGCGACCGGCGCGACCGGCGCGACCGGAAACGCGTAGAGCTAGGCTGCTCCTGCCGATCGGACGCGAGAGGAGCTGCGCCGTGACCGAGATCGGGTCACCGGGAAAATCGCAGCGCAACGGCACCATCGCGGGAATCGACGCCGGTTCGGACGTCGCCGACGAGCACCTCGACGGAGACGACGCCTCCAGCGTCCGAGCGCTGCTGCTGTTGTCAATGTTGATGACCGATCGCGTCGACGAGGAACAGATCCTGAATCTCGCGACGACGTCGGTGCCCTCGCTCGGTCCATGCCGCCTCGCCGGCGTGTACCTGCTCGAGGACGGGTGGCGCTTCGTCGGCGACATCCTCGCCACCGCCGCGATCAGAGCTGACGTCGCGGCGCAGCTGGCAGTGCTCGGCCAAGGCGGTGGTGGCGTCGGTTTCACCGGGGTCACTTGGGGCTGGGCGTTCCCGCTCCGCAGCCTTGGTGGCAACTACGGCTATCTGGTCGTCGAGGCATCGGTCGTGCCCGCCGAGTCAGAGAAGTCGCTGTTGCGCGTCCTCGCGCAGCAGACGGGGATCGCGCTCGCGAACGCTCGCCTGCACGCTCGCGAGCGGACGACTGCCGCCGAGCTCCGCGTCGCCAACGTCGCACTGGCCGACACCGTGGCGGCGTTGGAGCGCCGACGGACGATCCACGATCGCCTGATCCAGGCCGCAGCGAGCGGACAGGGACAGGAGGGCCTCGTTGCGATCCTCCACGACCTCACCGGCTGCTCCGTCGCGGTCGAGGACAGGCACGGGAACCTGCGAGCCTGGAGCGGACCCGGGCGCCCCGAGCCTTACCCGAAGCGTCCCGCGTCGACCAGGGAGAGCTTGCTGCGCCGGGCGGAGGAGGCGGGCCATCCCATCCGCCAGGACGGTTGCTGGTACTCCGTCGCCCATCCGCGTGAGGACATCGTCGGGGTGCTCGTCCTCATGGACCCGGACGGCACCGCCGGGGAGCAGGAGCAGGTCGCCATGGAGCTCGGCGCGACGGTCCTCTCGATCGAGTTCGTCCGGCTGCAGAGCCTCGCCGAGACCGAGCTCCGCCTTGGGCGCGATCTCCTCGATCACCTCTTGACCGGCGACGACCCGGATCGTGCACGCGACCGAGCGCTGGCACTCGGCATCGACCTCGATGCCGACTTGTGCGTCGTGCTGGTCGAGGGGGAGACCAGATCGAAGAAGGAAGCGGACTTCTTCCATGCGGTTCGCCGCGCAGCGCGCGATGCGGCCGCAGGGACTCTCGTCGCGGGCCGTGGCCGCGTCGTCGTGGTGGTGAGCGAGCCGAGGCGGAGCTGGCAGCAGTTCCACGACGCCGTCTCGGAGCAGCTCGCAGGAGGCAGCTGCCGCATCGGCGTCGGCGGGACGTGCCGGGACCCGTCGGGAATCCCTCGCTCGTTCCGGGAGGCCGAGCTCGCGCTGCGCATCGCGCACGCGACCGGAGGCGGCAATCGGACGACCTCGTACGATCAGCTCGGCATCTACCAGCTCCTCGCGGGCGTCAAGGACCTCTCGGCGCTCGACCGCTTCGTGGAAGCGAAGATCGGCGCGCTCGTCGACTACGACCGCATGCACAACGCGGAGCTCGTCGACACCCTGACCGAGTACCTCGAGCACGGCGCCAGCCACGGCGAGACGGCGATGGCTCTCGCCGTTCACCGCAACACGCTCAAATACCGGCTACGCAGGATCCACGAGATCCTCGACGTGGATCTCGGCGAGCCGGGCACGCGCTTCGACCTCCAGCTTGCAGCCCGCGCCCGGCGGACGCTGTGCGTGCTTCGGGGCGAGTCCTCGACGAGCATCGTCCCGCTGAGCCCGCGACATGCGCGCGCACCGGCGACGCGCACGAGCCGCGCGGCACCCTGACCATCTCCCTCCCCTATCGGCTGGCCGCCGCTGCCGCCGCCGGAGCGACGTGTCTGTCGCTCACCTTCCCTCGCGCCGCAGGCTCGACGGCCTTGCCGCGCACCGCGGGCGACCTCGCGGGAGCGCCGATAGCGCACGTGATCGAAATCATGCTCGAGAACCACACGTTCGACGACCTCTTCGGCCGTTTCCCAGGGGCGAACGGCATACCGGTGACCGCGAGCTTCGCCAACCCCCTGGAGCCCGGAAACGCCGCGAGCCGCGTGCTGCCGCTCAGCGCGCCGCCCAACGAGGGCGACGTCCAGAGCGGCCTCGACAACTCGAGATCCGCCGAGCTGAAGATGATGGACCGTCACCTCGGGCACGGCTACGCCATGGACGGCTACACGCTGTTTCCGGGCGAGGGGCTCTCGTCGGTCACGACCTTCCCGGCACAGACCGATCCGAACGAGCAGTATCTCGCGAGCCACTTCGAGCTGGCCGACCGCAACTTCCAGCCGGCAATTGGGCCGACGCTTCCGAACGTCCTGTACGCCCTGAGCGGCACCTCCCACGGATATTTGACGAACGCCGTGCCGGGAAACGGCGCGGCGTGGTCGACGATCTTCGACGAGCTCAGCGCGGCCGGCCGCTCGTCGCGCATCTACACCGGCGTCCCGACCTCGCTCCTGCACGGCACGGTATGGGACCGGCTGATTCCTCCCGGCAACCTAGCGGGCATCGCGCCCGAGACGCAGTTCTTCAGCGACCTCTCGGGAGGACGCCTTCCCGGATTCTCACTGCTGCGTCCTGGCGTCGGCTACAGCGAGGAGCCGCCCGAGGACATCGGGGAGGGCGACGCCTGGCTCGGTCAGATCGTCGACGCCGTCGCACACAGTCGGTACTGGTCGTCCACGGCGATATTCATCACCTACGACGAGGGCGGAGGATTCTGGGACCACGTATCCCCTCCGATCGTCGGGCCTGACGGCTACGGCACCCGGACGCCGATGGTGATCGTCTCGCCACTCGCTCGAGGTGGTGTCTACGCCAAGCAGACGACGAATCTCTCGATCCTGGCGTTCATGGCCAGCCTCTGGCGGCTGCCACCACTCAACGCCCTGGAAGCCAAGCAGAACGACCTGTCGACGGCGTTCGACTTCCATCGCAGACCGCTGCCTCCGCCCAGCTTGCCGGTCGCTCCTTCGGAGACGATCGGCTTCTACGGCCCGAGCACGGTCGCCGACGTCGGCGCGACGGGAGCGGGCCAGCCGCTCACGGCGAACTTGCAGGCCAATTCCCGAGGGCTGTCGCTCGAGTCCAAAACCTCGGCCAGGATCGCGCTGACAGTGACACCGCCGGCAGGTGTGGGCGTGCCGCCGCACTTCCCGAGCAGCGTCGAGCTTGTGGGCGGGAAAGCTCGCCTCACCGTCACGTTCCCCGTCCCGGGCTACTACCGCATCCTGGCGAGCGGTCCGGGTGGGATCCTCGGATGGCTGACCGTCGACGTCGCGGTCAATCCCGACACGACCTAAACTTGTAATTAAACCTTCACGTCCTGCTCAAGGATGAGATTCGTCGCTTTCTCGGCCACCTCACGCAGCTCGTCGATGAGGGCGCGGAGTTTCCGGTCGTTGCCGATCCACTCCTGATAGAACTCGGCTTCCCGAGCGCTGAGCCGGCGGTTCACGGTCTTGCCGTCGACTTTGGCCGTCCACTGCCAATACGGCCCGTGCGGTTGAGGCGGGTCGGCGTGGCAGCGACAGTTGGACTTGCCGCAGTAGTTGAAGCGAGGAGCGACACTGCCGGAGCGGATGAAGCCGATCTCGGTGATCTGTTCGAGCAGCTCGCGATACCGCCGCTCGTGCTCGGTGAGCCTCGGCGTCTTCGTTGCTCGTGCCACCGGTTCATTCTCCCGCGTAGAGGGGATCCACCACGTACTATCCGATAGTAGTCAGACTATCGGTCGTGGCTTCCGCCGAGACCGGAGCGCTCGTCGCGTTCCGCTCCGCCCTTCATGGCACGTTCACCGCGTGGCCCGATGCGCTCTTCGAGCTCACCGACGCCGCGCTGTGCGCTGCCGCTCCCGTCTCCTCGGTCCCTTCGCTTTCATTGGAGCCGGAGTTCACGAGAAGCCACGGCAGCCTCTACAAGGCCCTTGCCAAGGGTCGGATCGACGAGGACCGTCTCCGCGCACTCCTCGTCGCCAATCGCCCGGAGCGCTGGCCGGCCGTCTTTGCTGTCGACGCCTCGACCGTCGAGCGCTGTGACGCGGAGTGCAGCCCTGAACGGGGCTTCTACTACTCCGCGTCGAAGCACTCCGCCGGCCAACCGATCGTTGCGGGGTGGCACTACCAGTGGATCTGCCAGCTGTCGTGGGCGCCGGACAGCTGGACTGCTCCGGTCGACGTCATGCGCATCGCACCCATCGAAGACGCGACTTCGGCGACGGTCACCCAGCTCCGTCGCCTCGTCGGGCTCCTGCCCGAAGAGGGTGAGGTGCCAATGTTCGTGCTCGACGCCGGCTACGACCCGATCGCGATCGGCCACGACCTCGCTCGCGAGCGCTGCGAGATTCTCTGTCGGATTCGCGACGATCGCGTCTTCTACGCGGACGCGCCGCCCCGTCCGAACCGCCCACCGGAGAGCGGCGGCCGTCCTCCGCGCCATGGCACACGGTGGAGGTGCTCGGACCCGGAGAGCTGGCCGACGCCGCACACCCACCTCGTCCGGGACGACTCCCGCTACGGCACCGTCACGGTCACCGCCTGGCACGAAATGCACCCGAGGTTGTCCGGCCGCGGGCACTGGGCAGCATGCGACCAGCCACCGATCGTGCGTGGCTCGGTGATCCGCGTCGACGTCGAGCACTTGCCCAAGCCCACCTCGCGCTCGAAGAAGACGCTCTGGCTGTGGTGGTCGGGAGACGGCGAGCCCGACCTCGACCGCTGTGTCCGGGCCTATCTCCGCCGTTTCGATATCGAGCACACGTTCCGCTTCGCGAAGCAGACGCTCGGCTGGACGACGCCGAAACTCGCGACACCCCAACAGGCCGACCGTTGGAGCTGGATCGTGGCCGCCGCGCTCGCCGAGCTCCGCCTCGCGCGCGGACTCGTCTGCGACCTCCGTCTTCCGTGGGAAAAGCCACTCGACCCGACGAAACTCACCCCGGCGCGCGTCCGACGGGGGTTTCGTCGACTTCGTGCAACCCTCGGCACTCCGGCCAGTCCACCGAAATCCACAACACCAGGACCGGGACGACCGAAAGGGACTCGAAAACCGCCCCGAACCCGCTATCCAGCAGTCAAAAAGGCCGCCTGAACAGGCACCAAGGGTTTAATTACAAGCT
>JAODBO010000098.1 GCA_025464005.1 Acidimicrobiaceae bacterium
GCGGCGCGAACTCGTGGTGGAGGCCGTGACGGGGGATGAATGCGACCGACGTCCCGCCGAGGGAGCCGATCGTCACCGGCGCTGACGGCGCTCCGTACGGCGTCTCGACATCGTGGACCGACGGATCATCGAAGAGCGAGTAGAAGCCGCTGCCGCCGATGATTCCGATCGTCGCAGTCGGTGTGGTGGGGGACATCGTCATCCTTCGGTCAGGGTCGAGTCGGCGGCACGGATCGGTTTGCGCGCGAGCGGGCGAAGAGGTACCGGAGGAAGTAGAGGAGCCCTGAGCCCACGAAGAGCGCGCCTGAGACGATCAGCCAGTGGCTCGCGTAGATCGCGGTCGTCAGTCCGGTCGCTCGGTGGTACGAGGACTCCGACAGCCGGAAGACGAGTGGGAACGTCATCGCCAGCAGCAACGCCGAGATCGCGAGCGGCGCACGCACGTGGTTGCGCCACGGGACGAGCGGCGGGGTGGTGCCGCGAGGGTGGTGGACCCAGTGGGCGAAGGCGTCCGCTGCCGTGTAGAGGGGGAAGAGGAGAATGTCGTGGGCGACGATCGCGCCGGCGACCCAGAGCAGGATCTCGAAGCGGTGGCCGACGCCGGCGAGAATCGAGACGACGTACCCCGCGACCGAGAGGCCGACGATCATCGAGAGCAGGTGACCGGGCCCACCGCCGTAGCGACGTTCAAAGACGGCGCGACGCGAGGGCCGGGTGCGTTCGGTGCTCGGCACCTCCTCGTCCGGTTCGGTCGACTGCGGAGGGATCGTCATGCTTGGAGGAACGTCATCTGCCGGACCCACTTTGTGCAGTGCACACCCGGTGCACCCGGGACGATGATCCGGGCTGGGAAGCCGTGATCGGGGGAGATGTCTTCGGAGTTCACCTTCAAGGCGAGAAGCGCCGCCGGGTTGAAGGCCTGGTTGCCGGCGAGCGTCGCCGAGCGGTACGGCGTGCCGGCCTTTTCGAGGGAGACGACCAGGACATCGAGGTCCTTCCGCGCTCGTACGAGACGGGCGAGGTCGACAATCGCGACGCCGGTCCAGGTCTGGACAGTCGACCACCCTTCGACGCACGCGATCGGCAGCTCCGCGGTCGTCTGGCGCATCGCGAGCAATTGCGCGCGACTGAGCAGGACGGTACGCCGACCGATGACCTCGAGGCGCCACGACTCGCCGAGCTCGACCGGGTCGATATTCGACGCGTCGAATGTGATATTCACCTCGAAGTCGTTCGCGTCCTTCTGTTCACGTCGTCCGCGAGGCGAGAGCAGCGCGATGCCATGGAAGATGCGGATCGTCTCACCGGCGGTGGTGAGGAAGACCGTCGCGGCTGCGCCTAGCGTGAGGCCGAGGATCCCCCGGCGGGAGATCGTCGGCGGGTTCGGGGCGATCGCGACGAGGTCGGCCGGCGCCTCTGGACGGGTATCGGCGAGCGAGGTTGCGAGCTCTTTGCGCAGGCTCCGGCTCCGCAGAGATCGGATCATGAGCGGCAACTTCACGCAGACGTGGATGACGAAGCCGGACATGAACGCCCACGCCCCGTAGAAGTGGACGTCGTAGAAGTCGAACTTCCACGGGTAGAAGTACTCGATGTCCGACACCCCGGTCGCGAACTCGAGGCCGACGCCGCCGACGAGGAGGATGAGGCTGATCCGCTCGAGCGCGTGTGCAATCGAGCGGACCGGCGGGAACTCGAACAGCTTCGGGATCACCGACCACAACTTGGCGACGATGATCGGGATGAGAACGAGGCCGAGGGTGACGTGGATACCCTGGCTGACCCGGTAGATCCACGACGGGTTCGACGCCCAGTTGAAGAGGTAGAAGCCGAGGATGCCCTTCTGCGGGGTGTTGTCGTTCCCCGCCAGCCTTGGGTCGTACGCGGCGTAGGAGACGAGCCCGGTGATGAACATCACCGGGATGCCCACGAGGAGCATCGAGCCGAAGACCGACGTGAGCCACGGACCTCGGATTGGGCTCTTCCAGACTCGGTGGGCGCGCAGCGCAATGGCATCGAGCTGTGCGGGTGAAGTGAGCTTCCGAGCGCGCGCGACAATTCCGACAACGGCTGGCTTATGGGTGACCGTACGTCGTGGTGTTGTAGTCATCGTGGACCCTCCGAAGCATCGACGAGCAAGCGGCGAGAAAGGTCGAGGCTGGCGACAAGGCGACCGAACCTGGTGTCGGGGATCGACTCGGAGACGACGCATGCGTCACCGGCGCGATCGACGTCGACGAGGCAGCAGAGCCCGGAGACGGTGAACCCGAGCGATTCGAGGCGCTGCTGCTGCTCGACACGCGTTGTCGACGCGCTCATCGTTACGCCGTCGAACATCCCAGGGAGCGGAGCGCGGACGGCGAGAGCCCACCACCCGCCGTCGGCAGCTGGGCCAAGTGCGGCGAAGCGGTCGCGCTGACCGTCCAACGCGCTGAGGCACTCGTCAAGCAGGAGCGGCGTGACCTGCGGAGTATCCATGCCGATCTGCAGGCCGGGACCATCGACCCTGGACCAGGCATGATCGAGCCGCTCGGCGAAGGTGTCTCCTCGCTGGGCGAACACCTCAAATCCTGGCGGGACCCAAGGGCCCGGAGGGCCTGCGAGCGCCAGCAGCCGTCGGTCGACCCCCGCTGCAGCGACCGCGTCGAGGGTGTCAGCGAGCGCAGCCTCGGCGATTGCAGCGGCCTCGTCAGGCGTGCACGGTGGGCACAGCCTGGTCTTCACCTGGCCAGGGACGGGGGATTTGGCGATCACAAGCAGATGGGATCTGTTCACCGCAATGACCCGCTCCGTCGGATGAAGAGGAGGTTCGGGCGGAGTCCGAGATCGTCGACCTCGTGAAAGGCGCGACCGGGGTGCCACGGGAGGGGCACCTCCTGAAAGTCGCGAGCGATGACACCGCGCATCCCGATCTCATCGCCTGTGTTGTCGAGGATGAGGGCACTGACGCCGCTGAGATCGCTGGCGAGATTCGCTTCGAGGACGGTCCGCGCTCGGCTCGGACCGGCTCGGACGATGTCGCGAATCGCCTCAGCCTGACCGGTCGCACCCTTGCCGAGCTCGTCGGCGTACCACGGGTGGTCGAGGACGACGACACGTCCAGGGAGTTGCTCGATCGTGGCGAGCAGCGCGTTGCCGGCGCGGGCGTCCGCGACGGTCGGGATCTGCCGATTCGTCGGGTACCACCACGCGCTGAGCCCGAGGGCGATCCCGGCAGCGACCGCGGCCGGCGCGGCCCATCGCACGACGGTGCGCTCCGCGGTGGGGATGTGCAGTCCGCCGCCGGCCGGACCGGCGAGTGCCCACCCCCACGCGAGACCGCCACCGATCGCGAGTGCGGCGAACGCGGGCATCAAGACGTCGAGGTACCCGCCGTCGTGTTGGCGCCCGAGCCACGACGCAGCGAAGAGCCCGGCGCCGGCGGCGCACCAGTACCCAATCGCGCCGCGGCCGGACCGCCCAGCCCAGCCGCCGGCGGCGGCGACGATGAGGGCGATCCCGACGACCGCGAGCGAGTGCGCGTCGTGCCAGATCGTGACGGTCCAGAAGCGGAGCGCGCCGTGCGACGAGATGCCTTGTGCGGGGAGCTCCTCGAAGACGTAGTAGCGGTACCAGCCGTTCGTCAGTGCGTCCATGACGACGGTCGAGATTCCCCCGAGCGCGACGGCGACGGCAATCGCGGCGGTACCGACCTTCGGGCGGCGGATAAGGATAAAGACGAGAGCGAACGCGATCGCTGCCGCGGCGCTCTGTTTGGTGAAGAAGGCGAGGAAGCCGACGATGCCGACGACGGCGCCCGCGCGGACGGTCGTCGCGCGACGACCGAGGAGCAGCGTGAGCAAGGTGAGGCAGACGAAGAGCGAATCAACACGAGCCAGGTCGTACCAATCCCCGGCCTCGTGGTATGCCCCGGCGTACAGCCCCGCCGCAACCACGCCGGCACTGCGACTCCCGGTCTCTGAACGGACGATCACCGCGAGCAGCCACATCGCGCCGAGCGACGCCACCACCGAGACCAGCCTCGGCGCGAGGTAGCCAACCCCGACGATCTTCGCGACGCCGCCGGAGAGCCAGAAGTACAACGGCGGGTACGGCCATGGTGCGTTCCCGAGCGACGGCGCGGTGTAAAGGGGGTGACCGTGGGCGACGCGGGCGACGAGCTCGACCGCGCCTCCCTCCAGCCACTCGAGGTCGAAGTGGTACCCGATCCGGTGCGTCACGACCCAGCAGTACTGTGCGATCGGCAACGCGGCGCCGACGCCCACCACCGCACCGATTGCGCCCCGGGGGGTGAATTGGCCCGGACGTCGACCGTCGCGGCCGGGCGACAAGGGCATCTCCCCAGCCGGGCGCAGTCGGGTCCAGATCAGGGTGGAAATGATCGCCGCGCCGGCACCGATCGAGCCACGGATCGTCCCGGACACCTTCGACGTGCCGGCGCTGCGGTGGCGGTACGCGACATCGATCTCGTTGATCGTGGCGCCGCGCCGCGCCGCGCGGGCGAGCAGCTCGGCGACCCACGCGTACCGCGACCCGCCGATCCCGAGATCACGCAGCAGACCAACCTCGACTGCGCGATACGGGCCAAGGTCGGTGAGTCGCACCCCGTAGAGCATCCGGAGGAGCAGGACGGCGAGCGCGTTCCCGAACCGCTGATGCGGCCCAAGGGTCCCACGGTCGGCTCGAGTCCTGCGCGACCCGCAAACAATGTCCGCGGTGCCGTCGAGCACCGGAGCGATGAGCGCAGAAATCTCGCTCGGATCCATGCTCCCGTCGCCGTCGATGAATACCACGACTGATGTGGCTCGGGCGGCGGCGACGCCCGCGCGACATGCTTGGCCGTACCCCGGGATCGGCTCGGAGACAACGCGCGCGCCGGCGAGTCGGGCTATCTCCGCGGTGGAATCGGTGCTCCCGTTGTCGACGACGATGATCTCGGCCCCGATGTCATCGGGGACGCCGGCGACCACCCCAGCAATTGCTCCCGCCTCGTTGCGAGCAGGAATCACGACCGTGCATGCGACGTCCTTCTGCAGCACCGGCGACTGGGTGATCGTCACGCCGGCACCAATAGGGCGCCGAGGGTATCGAGTGCCTGGAGGAAGACCGACGGTTCGATGCCGAGCGCTATGCGGAGGCTCGATTCGCACCCGAAAAATGGCCCGGGCATGACTGACACTCCGCGTCGCCGAGCGCGCGTCGCGAACACGAGCGCGGAATCCGGGAGGTCGAGGTCGACGAACGCGACGAGGCCGTCAATCGGACGTGGACTGAGATGCCCTCCCCGCTGCTGCATCCACGATGCCAGCACATCCCGGTTCTTCAGCGCGCCGACGACGACCTTCGAGTCCGGGCCGTGGCGGAGCGCGATCGTCGCAAGGAACTGGCTCGGCGCCGAACACCCGACCGTCGTCTGGTCGCGCAGGGATCGGATGCGGTGGAGCAGGCGCGGCGAGGTACTCGTACACCATCCGATTCGCAAGCCACCGAGCCCCAAGGCCTTGCTCACATCACCGATCGCGACGACGTGACCGTCGCCGAAGATCGGGTCGAGCGCGACACTCATGGCTCTCGGAGCGAGAGTCCCTAGCGCGACCTCGTCGACGACAACCGTCACCTCGACCTTCCCGGCGCGACCGATGAGGTCACGCAGTGCGCCACGCTCGTATCGCAGGCCGGTCGGATTGTGCGGCGAGTTGAGGATGATCGCCGAGCACGAGGAGAGCACCTCCGGCGTGAATCCGGATAAGTCGAGCTCTTCATCGCCAGGTCGCCAGACGACGACCGGGCGGACAGAGGCTCCCGAGGCTTCAACACAACGCACGATCCCCTCGTACGCAGGCGTCGCGACCGCGATCTGGCTGGCGCCGTCCGCGGTCGCCGCGCAGGTGAGGACGAGCGCCTCGACGGCGCCGTTCGTCGCGATCACCTCCTCGGAATGGCGAGCGTGCCCGGCGTCGACGATCGCTTCGCGCAGCGCGGCAGTTCCTTCGCCGGGTCCGTAGTCGAGGGAGAGCTCGAAGAGAGCTTGCCGTTCGCGCGGAGTCGCCAACGCAAGCACATCGGCGACCGTCCTCGCCGGCGCGCCACTGCGAGCGAGGTCGGCGAGCGGCGGTCGCCCGGCCTCGGCGAACCATCGATCGACCGAGGATGGAGCGGCCATGGCCAGCCCCGCCAACGCGGCGCGCCGGGCCCGGCCGTCGATCGACACAGACGAGGTCTCGGGCGGCGTCACGTCGCCAACCTAGGGCTGGGCCTCACAGGAAAGACCCAAAAGTTCCTTACGGAATTCTTAAATATGCGCAGATGGAGTTGGGGGGACTTGGCGTCAATCTACGCTCAAGTCATGACGACGCGTGCGGCGAGAATCCTTATCTGCGACGACGACCCCACCGTCGCAGAGGTGATGGGGCGGTATCTCGAACGCGAGGGGTTCACCGTTGATGCGACGAGTGACGGTGACGGAGCGATGGCGGCATGTCGCGTCGCATGGCCCGACCTCGTCCTGCTCGACCTCATGTTGCCCGGCGTCAATGGCACCGAGGTGTTCCGTCAGCTCCGGCAGATCGCGCCCGTGCCGGTCGTCATGTTGACCGCACTCGGAGATCCAGACGATCGCATCGCAGGCCTGGAGATGGGTGCCGATGATTACGTCGCCAAGCCGTTCTCGCCCCGCGAGGTCACGGCGCGCATCTGCGCCGTCCTCAACCGAGCGCAATTGGTCACGGCGCCTCTACCCCCCGGCCCTTGGATCGAGTTCGGGGATGTGGTCATCGATGTCAGCGCGCAGAGGGTCACCGTCGGGGCGAATGACGTCGACTTCACCCCCCGCGAGTTCGACCTGCTCGTTCACTTCGCACAACACCCCGATGTGGTGTTCCGGCGCGAGGAGTTGCTCGAGACGGTGTGGGGGTGGTCGTTCGGCGACACTTCGACCGTGACCGTGCACGTCCGACGCCTGCGCGAGAAGGTCGAGAGCGACCCCGCCGCGCCGACGCATCTCGTCACCGTCTGGGGCGTCGGCTACCGGTTCGAGCGATGAGACGCCAGGTCGCCTCCGGCCTCGGGATCGGCGTCGTTGGCGTCGTTGCAGCGTGGGGGCTGGCGCTCGGGATTGGTGATTCGGCGGGCAAGGCGTTCAAGCTTGTCCTCCTCGCCGCGGGCACGTCCTTAGCTTTCAGTCTCGTTGGCGTCGCCCTCCTTCGCCTCCTCCGCCAGCGCTCGTTCATCGTGTTGCTGTGGATCGGCGTCATTTCGACGATCGCCGGGGTCGCCGCCGGCGTCGCCATCGCAGGCAAGGAGATGTTCCTCTCGACGACCGACGCTCGCGCCGTCATGGTGATGCTCGTCGCGGCGGGGACCGTCGGCGTCGTGAGCGCGCTTCTCCTCGGTTCAAACATGGGCAATGCGGTCAGTCGGGTCGCCGCCGATGCGGGAGCACGAATGTCGGGCACCAATAGCAGCCGCGCGACGCCGCCGACCCGTGAGCTCGGCGACCTCGTGCATCACCTCGACAGCGTCTTCGATTCGATGCGTTCGGCACAAGTGCGGGAGCGTGCCGTCGAGGAGTCGCGGCGCGAGCTGATCGCGTGGATCTCCCACGACCTGCGGACCCCGCTCGCGGACATCCGGGCCATGACCGAAGCGATCGAGGACGGCGTCGTCAGCGATGCTGAGACTGTCGTAAGGTACCACCGTTCGATCTTGAACGAAGTCCATCGGCTCACCTCGATGGTCGACGATCTCTTCCGCCTGAGCCAGATCCATGCCGGGCTGCTTCGACTCGACCTTGAGCGCGTCGACCTCTCCGACCTCGTCTCGGACGCGCTCTCGGGCGCAACGCCATCTGCCCTCGCGAGCGGCGTACTGCTGAGCGGCGACGTCGCTCGGCTCGATCGTGCGGTCGACGTCTCGACCGGAGAGTTTCTGCGGGTCCTCCGGAACCTGCTCGAGAATGCCATCGACCACACCCCCGACGGTGGGCGTGTGACCGTCGCCGCGGAAACGACCATCGCCGAGGCAATCATCGTCGTGCGCGACGAGTGCGGTGGCATCCCGGCCGACGATCTCGATCGCGTTTTCGAGCTGGGCTTTCGCGGCGACGCGTCGCGCTCGCCAGCAGAGCGGCCGCACGCCGGACTCGGCCTCGCGATCGCCAAGGGTCTCGTCAACGCGCACGGGGGCTCGATCGACGTCGCGAATGACGGGGAAGGGTGCCGTTTCACGGTCATACTCCCCCTCACGGGCCACGCCGGCGACCTCGTCGACGTGGCGAGGTGAGAATCCTCGTCACCGGCGGCGCCGGCTTCATCGGGTCCCACCTCGTCGACGAGCTCGTCCTCGACGGTCACGATGTCGTCGTTTTGGACTCGCTCGCCTCTCCGGTCCACGCTGAGCGACCTCGGCACCTGAACGACCGAGCGAGCTACGTCGTCGGCGACATACGGGATCGAGGCGTGCTGGACGAGACGCTCCCGGGAGTCGAGGCGGTTGCCCACCTCGCGGCAAAGGTCGGCCTCGAGACGGCAATTGTCGATGCCACTGCGTACGTTTCCCACAACGATCTAGGAACTGCCACCCTCCTCGAGTCACTCGCCGGGTCAGGGTTCCGCGGACGGCTCGTGCTCGCCAGCAGCATGGTCGTCTACGGTGAGGGTCGGTACCGGTGCGCCGAGCACGGCGTCGTCGCCCCCGGTCCACGACTTGAGCGTGAGCTCGTTGCGGGACACTTCGAGCCGCCGTGCCCCGAGTGCGGCTCGGCGCTCGGTCCGGAGACGGTCTCCGAGGACGCGCCGCTCGATCCCCGGAACGTATACGCGGCGACCAAGGTCCACCAGGAACACCTCTGCTGGTCGTGGGCGCGCATGACTGGCGGCTCCGCGATCGCTCTCCGCTACCACAACGTCTACGGGCCGCGGATGCCGCGGAACACGCCGTATGCCGGCGTCGCCTCCCTCTTCCTTAGCCGACTCCGGGAAGGCCTGGCACCGCTCGTCTACGAGGACGGCGAACAGCGGCGCGACTTCGTGCACGTCACCGACGTGTCGCACGCGACCGCGCTCGCGCTCGTCTCGCCCGTCCTTCCCAACGGCCCCATGAATATTGGGAGCGGCGTGCCCAGCACCGTGCTTGAGATGGCCGAGGCGCTCGCCCACGCGACCAACGGCGACACGCGCAAGCCGGTAGTGACCGGTCAGTACCGTCTCGGCGACGTCCGCCACATCTTTGCTTCGTCGGCGAAGGCGCGAGCGAACCTGGACTTCACTGCGGCGATCACCCTGCAAGACGGCATCGAGTCCCTCTTGACCGACGGCGCCCTCCAACGGGACGCCAGATGGCGCCTCAGCCGCGAGGTCCTCGTAGCGGAGTCGTAGGATTTTGGTGACGCGACTGGCGCTCGCGCCCCTAGACGGGAGATAACTGACACCGCAAGCGATTCACCGCCGAGAATCGGTCTTCTCTGGCGTGGGGATCGCAGCACAACCGTATTCGACGCCCGGCGCTATTCGTCTCGGACCATGATCAACAGCGCTTCGCGAGCGAAACGCTGTTGTCGAACCCGTCGTGTACGAGGACGGCGCGCGCGACCACATCCGCCAACAGCTGCTCGGCCTCGACGGTGTCTTGGTATGGATCAACCCGATTCAAGACGGCGCGAACCGCGCGCAGCTCGATGGGCTCCTCCGCGAAGTGAGCGCGAAGGGCGTTTTGGTCTCCGCGCACCTCAGGTGATCCTCACGCTCGGCACGAAGGAGGTGCTCTTCCAGACGCGCGCCATCGGTTGGGGTAGCGACACCGAGCTCTATCTCGACTTGTCGGACTTCCGCGCTCGCTTTCCGAAAGCGCTCGCGAGAGATGGCGTCCGTGTGCTCAAACAGGCGCGGGGAAACGGTGGCAATGGCGTGCGGAGCGTCACACTGATCGAGCCCAGTGCAACCTCGGAGGAACCGGGACCGGACACGCAGGTAACGGTACGGCAAGCCCTGGAGCGCGCCGAGGCCGTACCCGAACAGCTCGCGCTCAGGGACTTCTTCGAACGCTGCGAGCCGTACTTCGAGTGGTCTGGGTGCCTGGTCGACCAGGAGTTCCAACCACGGCTGGCAGATGGGCTGGTTCGCTGTTATTTCGTGCACGACTAAGTCGTTGGCTTCTGTCGCCAGTGGCCGAAGGGTCTCCTCGATCCCTCATCGGCGACTACACGACCATCTGACCAAGAGTCGGTGTTCGAGGGTCCGGACACTCCGGCGTATCAATTGCTCAGGAACTCGGTGGAGCAGGACTGGATGCCAAATATGAAGGAGGTACTTGGCCTCGACACCGTTGCCCTGCCTGTCATCTGGGACGCGGGCTTCCTCTATGGACCGCGAACCGTGACCGGAGAGAACACCTATGTCCTCTGTGAGATCAACGTCAGCGCGGTTTGGCCTTTCCCGGAGCACGCGATCGAAACCCTCGTTGACGCCGTTGTCGCCCGCGTCGCGTCTGGGACCCAGAAATAAGGGAATGGTCCGAACGAGCTGATCATTCTGACGAAAGCCGTGTCTCGTCCCCTAAGGTGCTGCAGGGCGAGACCCTTCGCCCTCCCCTATCTCCAAGAAGGAGTTTCGCATGGCGTATTCGATTACGTGCACCGATGCTGGCCAGGACTGTGCCTTTGCGGTTACTGCGCCGACAGAAGAAGAGCTCATGCAGCACATCCAAATGCACGCCTCTGTCGGTCACCCTGGCATGGAGTTAACGCCGGAGAAGATTTCGCAGGTCCAGAGTGTGATCCGCACGGTCTGATTTGCCAGCTGAGCTGCTTGCTGCCTTTGGGCAGCAAGCAGCTTCTGAGTGAGTCTTGGAGGGCAGCCTGAAAGTACCGGAACCCTCACCTTGGAAGGTGATGCCCGCCACGAAGGAAACGCGTTCGTGCCTTTCCGAGTTGTCCGCAACCGCCCCGGTGCGGTTCTTATGCCACACGTTCGCGGTTATCCCACTCAGGCACCTATGCATCGGCCCATCTGCGCGATATTCCTGGGAGGCCGCCGACTCGAACCGATGAGTCCTTGGGGCCGTTCATAACTACTCCGCCCGCTGTACAGCGATCTTCGCCCTTCCCGTCTCGTGGTCAGCTGGCCGGGATGGGAAAGGACAGGCCGTGGGACGTCGCGACCCCGACGAGGGCGTCCATGTCCGGAGCGGTTGGTGAGACCTGGTGGGCGACTTCGGTGAAGAACTCGGCTGCCCCGGCTCCCGACGTCATCGACAGCATCGTGCCACCGCCCGATCCGAACCGGAACCAGTGGGTCGAGCCGCCTGGGACGTGCACCAGGGTGCCGGTCGAGGCGACAATGTCCTGCTCGGTGTCGACTCCGAAAATGACCTCGCCCTCGAGCACGTAGAACGCTTCGTCCCACGGGTGGCTGTGCGGCGGCGGCCCGTTGCCCTCGGGCCCAACTTGACGGAAGATCTCGAAGCTGCCCGTCGCGCTGGCGGGCAAGAGAACGGTGATCTCTTCGCCGATGACCTTGAGTGGAGCAGGCGCCTGGTCGGCGGTGACAATGAGGGGCTTCGGCATGTTGGTGGCTCCAATCGTTCGGGGCGCCACCAATATGGTACGCCCATCCACTTACGGGATTGGTGTCCCATAAGGGTATGAAGAGCCAAAGTCAAGCGGCAGAATCGCCACCGTTCGAATCATCGGGTCGGGTGAACCAGAAGCGCCGCACCCGTGCCGCGATCGTCGCGGCTGCGCGTGCGATTCACGAGCGTAGCGAGAGTCCCACCGTGGCGCAGGCCGCTGAGGAGGCGGAGGTGTCTCGCACGACGGCCTACCGATACTTCCCGACGCTGGAATCCCTGCTGTTGGAGCTGTCGCTGTCGGTGAGTTTGACCGAGATGGAGGGACTCTTCGCCGAAACCCTGGATGACGCCCAACCGGGAGACCGACTGCTGGCACTGATCGATGCCCTCTACCGCTACGTCGCCGCGAACGAAACGTTGGCCCGGACCAACCAGCGTTTGTACCTCGATACCTGGCTGGCGGCGGAGCGAGCAGGCGACGGCCACGCCACGCCGGTGCGGGAGGGGCGCCGCAAGCAGTGGTTGTCGACGGTGCTCGTTCCGTTGCGAGACACCGTCTCCGCTCCAGAGCTCGAGCAGCTCGTCGCCGCGTTGTCTCTCATCGTTGGCCCCGAGGCGTACACGGTGCTTCGGGATGTGTGCCAGCTCGACCTCGAAGAGGCCATCGCCGTCGCTCACCGAGCGGGCATGGCGATGCTCGATGCTGCGGCCCACGGTCCTAGCGGAGACAGAGCGGGCGCGCGCAATTGAGCCGTCGTCAACGCTCCCCCGTCCGCATCAACGGACACTTGACGACGCGGGATTGCGAGGGGTAGCCCCGCTGTCGCTTCACCACCCCGTGGTTTAACTACGTGAGCTCCGTGTCCAGCCCGAGCTCAACTTCATGCCCATCCAGATCCCGTTCACACCACGTGCGCAACGGGTCAATGTTTCCTCTGCACCGGCTGTCGGATTCGCCGGCTGATCTTTTACGCCAAGAAAGATTCGCATCATCACCCGGACTCGGGGACGATCTCGAACAGGTCTGCGAAAGCGGCGAACTCCAAGGGAACCTCGGACTCGATCGGGCTGGCTGAAAGAACCCGGTAGCCACGGTCTGTCGCCGATGCCCTCGCCTCGTTCAGGAGGGTCGACTTCCCTATCCCCACCTCGCCTTCGAGAAGGAGACACCGTGATCCGCACGGGAGGTCATCGAGAAATCGCTCAGCCTGGCCGAACTCCGCGCTCCGACCGATCATCGGGACAGCACTCATTGGTCGGCCTCGAGCAGGCTTGCCACGTCCCCGAGGCCGGCCCGACGCGCCGCAGCTCGTGCGGTAAGCGGTGTATGGCCGCTGCCAGAGTTAGCAATACCGGGTATACTCGTGCCGTGGCCAAAGTGATGGTGTCATTGCCCGACGACCTGCTGAAAGCGGTCGATATCGAAGCAGATCGTCGAGGAACCACCCGAAGTGGACTGTTACGCGAGCTGGCAGAAGAGACGCTGCGGCTACGCAGCATCGAGCGAGCGGAACGAATCGCGCAGATCGACGAGATGGGCTCACCGGTCACTGGCCACGGAGGGGGCGTCGCGGAGATCGTGAAGGCGAACCGGCCAGAGCATTGAGCCTCTGGTTGCTCGACGCGAGCGTCCTGCTCGCCAGCGAGGATTCCGACGACGAGCAGCACGCGGACGCGAGCCGCTTGCTCCGGGGTGGCGATTCCCTCGCCACGCTCGATCTCGCCTTCTACGAGGTGACGAACGTGGCGGTGCGCGCTTGGCGAGACCTGGTGGCGGCGCATCGATTACGTGAGCGAGTGGCCGCCTTGGCAGAAGATGGCGGTCTCGTTCGCGCGGACGCTGCGCTCCTCGGCGACGCGGTCGCCGTGGCCGAGGACCAGGGCATCTCGGTGTACGACGCTGCCTACGTCGTGGCCGCTCGGAGTTCGCGTCGCGAACTCGTGAGCTGCGACCGCCGTGATTTGGTGTCCCTTGGGCTCGCGCTTCTTCCGAGCGACGTCCCGACGCCCTCAACCCCGTAGCGTCAGCGGGAGATGAGAGCCGTCAGACCTCGCGAGTTGGCCAACCACGCCAGCGCGATCATCGATCGGGTGAACCGATCGGGAAATCCCGTCCTCGTGACGAGAATGGTCGTCCCGTAGCCGTCCTCACCGGCATCGAGGAGGACAAGCTCATGGATCACGTTCTCACGAACGCACCTGAATTCGTTCGCTCGATGCGGACTGCCGGACGCGAGATTGCCCGTAGAGATCGTGGCCAGATCGACGACCGCCCGGGGACGGGGATCACCCCTTCGGCGGCGAGGTGGGTGCGGATCGTCCTCGGTCCCCAGCTCGAGTGCGCCCGGCGCATCTCAAGCACCCGGGCCTCGATGCTCGGGATCATCTGGTGCGGACAGCTCTCGGGACACTTGGTGAACCCGACGACGGCCGCCTTCGGGTTCGGTTGGAGTTGCGATTCATTTGGCGTTGCCTTGCTGGGTAGTGCCGCGGACCATCCCGCCGCCCACAAGGGACGGCGGGATGGAGCGGTCAGATGATCAGAGCGCCGGGACGACCTCCGCGAGCTCTTCGATCACGTCTGCGTCGGAGGCGTGCATCCGAGTCTTCGACCGGACGAGGGCTCCGCAAAGGAGCGACGCGCTCCAGAAGATTCCCGCGGACCACCAGAACGCGGTCTGGTAGCCGTGGACAGTTGCGTGCGCGAGTGCCCGGTGCACCGTCGAGTGCGAGTCGAAGAAGTGCGTCGTGGCGGTCGCTGCGAATGTGCTGAGCACCGCAATGCCCACCGCCGCGCCAATCTGCTGGCTCACCGTGCTCATCGCGCTAGCGGTCCCGGCGTCCTCCGGCGCCGTGCCGCTCGAGCCCATTGCAACCGCGACGATGAGGGCAGAGCCGATGCCCGCTCCGAGCAGTGCGAGACCGGGAAAGTCGATCGACCAGTAGTCGCCCGAGACACCAGTTCTCGTCAGGACCAGTGCGCCGAGACCCGACGTGGCGAGCCCGACCACGACGATCGAGCGCATCGTGAAGATCTTGAGCAACTTCTCCTGGGTGATCGACGCGACGACGACGATGGCAAGGGAAAGAGGAAGGAAGGCGAACCCCGTCCGCACTGGTGAGAACCCGATCCCCTTCTGGAAGTAGTAGGTGAGGAAGAGGAGCACGGCGAAGATGCCGATGTTCGCAAACGCGAGCGCCAGATAGGAGGCGCCGCGATTTCGGTCGAGGATCACCGAGAGCGGGATCAGCGGGTTCTTGATGTACTTCTGCGAGACGAGGAAGGAGATCAACAAGAAGCCGCCGGCCGCCAAGCTCGCGAGCGCGATGTTGGCGGTCCACCCGTCAAGCTCCGCCTTCGCGGATCCAAAGACAACGAGGAAGAGACCACCGGAGGCGAGGAGGGTACCGATGATGTCGAGTCGGGGCTTCAGAGGATTCCGCTCGTTCGTCATCAACGAGAGCGCACCGAAGATGGCAAGCACGGCAAAGACGTCGTTGACGTACATCGTCCAGCGCCAGCTTTCGTAACTCGTCAGGATGCCGCCGAAGAGGAGACCGAGGGCGCCTGAGCTTCCGGCGACAGCGCCGAAGACGGCGAATGCGCGGTTGCGCTCGGAGGTGTCGGTGAAGGTCACCGGGATGACCGAGAGCGCCGCCGGGGCGAGGATCGCGGCGGAGACGCCCTGCAGGGTGCGGGCGATGAGCAGCGTCGTGAAGTTCGGTGACGCACCGGCGAGCGCCGACATCGCGCCGAAGCCGACGGCGCCGGTAACGAACATTGCCTTTCGTCCGAAGAGGTCGGCAAAGCGGCCACCGAGGGGCAGGAGGCTCCCGAATGCGAGGACGTAGGCGGTGATCACCCACTCGCGGTTCGGGGCCGAGAAGTGGAGGGCGCGTTGCGCAGAGGGCAGCGCGACATTGATGATCGTCGCGTCGACGAGGATCATCAGCTGCGCGAGGCTGACGACGAGGAGGATCAACCACCGACGCTCGTAGTGCGGGTCGACGTGGGTTCCCGCGTCGACATGATGCTCGGGTGGTGCTGTCACTTCTGTTCTGGACATTTGTGGCTCCTTGTGACGCGGGTGCGCGCGCGGCGCGGGCTGGACTGCCTGATTGGTCAAACCTGGTGAGGGACGAGCTGAGCGTTCGTTGGGCAGCTCCATCCCGTGGCCCGGGTGGGCGCGCTCAGTCGCGAAATTCCGTCACGCCGAGGGCGAAGTCCCAGTTCCCCACCCCGTTGCGGGCGAGGCCCATCACGATCAGGCCCGCGCCTTCCAGCCAGTGCGCCATTTTCAGGGGGCCGACGTCCAGCGGGCGCAGCCCGAGGCTCTCGATGAACGCCCCCACGCGCTCCTTGGCCTGCGCATCATCGCCAGCGAAGAGGACGTCGGGCCGGCGGCCCTTCTCCAGGACGTGACCGAAGATGGTGTTGAACGCCTTCACCACGCCGGCGCTGGCCGGGGCGGCCTTAGCGACTTCCTGCGCGATCGAGGTCTCCTCGCGGTGGGTCAGCCCGTCGGCCGCGGAATTGAAGGGGTTGCTGATGTCGACGATGACCTTGCCCGCGAGGGCGTCTCCGTATTGGGCGACGACCGGAACGACAGCGTCGTACAACAGGGCCGCGATGACGATGTCTCCGGCCGGGACGGCGCCCCACTCTCCCATCGTGGCGCCGCCGCCGAGAGCCTTGGCCAGGTCAGCGGCCTTGGACTGATCGCGGCCCATGACCTCGACGGTGTTGCCGCCCGCTACCGCCAGCCCACCAATGGCGCTGGCCATGTTCCCGGTGCCGATGATGCTGATGCTGTTCATGGTGCGTACCTGCCTTCCGGAAGAGGTTGAGACCTCAACCATACATCAATTGGTTGAGTTGTCAACCAAGCGGTACCATGGCGGCATATGCCGACAGAGACGAACTGGCTCAACCCCCGCGAAGCCCGCGCATGGCGGATCTTTGTAAACGCGCACAAGCAGCTTGAGGCGCGACTGCACCGCCTCCTGCTCCAGGACTTCGGGCTTACGGGGGCCGACTACGAGGTCCTCGCGGTGCTCTCGGAGCACCCGACGGGCCGTATACCCGCGCAGGATCTGCGCGACCTGCTGGAGTGGGAAAAGAGCCGGCTCTCCCACCAAGTCCGGGGCATGGAGGAGGAAGGGCTGATCATCCGGGAACCCAACCCCGCCGATGGCCGTAGCGCGATGATCTGCCTTCTGCCCGCCGGGCGCCGCGCCATTCAGGAAGCCGCGCCCGAGCACGTGGCCAACGTCCGCAGGCATTTCATCGGCCTCTTCACGCCCGCGGAACTCGACACCTTCGCCGCGCTCAATGAACGAGTCCTGAATCACCTCGCCGAGGAACCCTTCCCCGGGGCGATCCGCTCCTGAGGAGCCCGCGCTGCCGCACTGACCAGTGGGCATCCCTAGGCGCGACCATTGCGGCATGCCCAGTTGGCCTGAGGAGCTTGAATGGTCCATTTACTCGACGACGACGGTCATGACCTGGCAATTCGCCGATGGACTCAATGTTGTCACTAGTGTCCTCCGCCGTTAATTCGTTATAGAAGTCGGCCGAGCTTTTCGAGGATCTGGTCGGCGGTCTTTGTCCAGATGAACGGCTTCGGATCGTCGTTCCATGCGTCGATCCAGGCGCGGATGTCCGCCTCGAGTGCGTACACCGAGCGATGATCGCTGCGCTGGAGCAGATCGGCAGTGATGTAGGCGAAGAACCGCTCGACCTGGTTGATCCAACTCGAGTAGGTGGGCGTGTAGTGGACGTGGAACCGTGGGTGCTTTGCCAGCCAGGTCCGGACCGCCGGCGACTTGTGGGTGCCGTAGTTGTCGCAGACAAGATGCACCTCGAGGCCTTCGGGGACCGCGGCGTCGATCTTCGCGAGGAACTTCTTGAACTCGATCGACCGGTGGCGCCGGTGCAGGCTCGAGATCACCGACCCGTCGCCACAGTTGAACGCCGCGAACAGGCTCGTCGTCCCGTGGCGCACGTAGTCGTGCGTGCGGCGCTCGGGCATGTTCGGCATCATCGGGAATGCCGGCTGTGAGCGAGCCAGAGCCTGGACCTGGCTCTTTTCGTCGACGCTGTAGACGACTGCGCCGTCTGGGGGATTGAGGTAGAGCCCAACGACGTCGTAGATCTTGTCGACGAACAGCGGGTCGTTGGAGAGCTTGAACCCCTCGGCGCGATGCGGCTTCAGCTCGAAGGCCTTCCAGATCCGCCCGATCGTCGACGGCGAGAGCCCGGAGCGCTCGGCCATCTTCGCCCGCGACCAGTGCGTCGCGTTCTCCGGCATCTGCTCGAGCGTGGTGACGATCACGTCTTCGATCTGTGTGGCGGTCACCGTCGGCGGCCGTCCAGGGCGCGGATCATCGACGAGGCCGTCGAGGCGGGACTCGACAAAGCGCGACCGCCACTTGCCGACCGTTGGCTGCGACACCGCCTCGCGCTCGGCCACCGCTTTGTTCGACAACCCGGAGGCGCAACCGAGCACGATCCGAGACCGGAGCGCCAGCGCCTGGGAGGACTTGCGCCGCCGGGCCCAGCGCACCAGCTGGTCCCGCTCCTCGTCGGTGAGCTCGAGCAGCGCCGTTGGTCGACCAGTCCGTGCCATGCCACAGCATAACACCATTATCTAACGAATTAGTGGCGCAGGACACTAGTGGCGCCTGATTCGGAACCTGTCAAGCTCTTTGAGACAACGGGTCAGGGGTTCTTAGCTGCGTCCTCGTCCCCCCGTGGTTTGTTGATCCACGCGACGTCGGGCAACTTCGGTGGTCTCGGTGCCTTGTTGAAGAACCGCTCGGGATGCGCCGCGTAAGCGG